>JBLFZA010000286.1:0-5935 GCA_047610025.1 Bradymonadia bacterium
GGGCCAGCCCCGTACTGTAGATGAAACCGCGGCCGCGGTTCACGAGCCAGCGCCGCACCTCGTGGCTGCCGCAGACGACTCCGCCAGCGGCGCCCATCGCCTTTCCACAGGCGATCACGGTCACGTCTGGTCGCACACCCAGCTCTGCGGCGAGCCCTCGACCTTGTGGGCCGCGCACGCCAATCGCGTGGGCTTCGTCGACGATCAAGGCCGCGCCGGCTTCTCTACAGACAGCCTCAAGCGCCTTCAGCGGTGCGACATCGCCGTCCATAGAGAAGAGCGACTCCGTGACCACGAAGCGCTGCCCAGTGCATGGCGCCGCGAGCGCCTCTCGCACCCTGTCGACGTCGCGATGCGGCACGATCACCCGCCGCGCGCGCGACAATCGGAGCCCGTCAATCACGCTCGCATGATTCAGCGCGTCGCTGACAACGAGGTCACCGTCGATCGGCAGACTGGACAACAGCGCGACATTCGCCTGGTAGCCACTCGGAAAAACGAGCGCTGCCTCAGCCCCCAGCCAGCCCGCGATCTGCGACTCCACGTCAAGATGCACGTCGCTTGAACCGCCGACCAAGCGAGAGGCCGACGCGCTGGTGGAGTACGCGCGCATTGCGTGCTCCGCCCCGACGCGGAGCGCCGGATCGTGGCGAAGACCCAGATAGTCGTTCCCACACACCGAGAGCAGGCCGCTCGGAATGGGTTCATCGTTTCGGGTCAGCCCCTGCGCTTCGATGTCGGCGAGCCGACCGAGCAGTGCGCTAGTCAGCACGCGAGATGCCATGCCTGGGGCGGCCGAGGCGTCGTCCGTCACCGTCTGCCCCTCAGGCCGACGGCGAGCGACTTCGCCCACGCCTGACGACCCAAGACGAGCATCACTCGTAGACGAGCTGCTGTCCGACGGAGCGCGCGTGATCTTGCTCGAGCTGACCACAATCGTATGCCATGCGGGCGAGCTCTTCGACGGTGAAGCTGCAGGCGTCAGCCTCGCAGTGGTTCGACTGCTCGACGAACGAGGGTAGCGGAATCGCGGCCGGTCGCTCGAGGCGGCTGTACACCCAGCGTTGGATGACTTCGCGTTCAGCGGCCGTCGTTGGCGTCTCAAAACCGAACGAGTCCGCCTCAGCGCTGTAGATGCCTGCGGCGATATCGTCGTCCCTCCACTTCCGGTCGAAGCGTGCACGGTAGTTGCCGACAAACACAGGGAAGAGGCTGGCGCGAGCGCGGTCGCGCGCCTGCGTCTGCAGCGCCATCGGCACAGTGAGCCCGACAACCTGGTTTAGATACAGCCGCTCAAAGAGCGTGGCGGCGTCTTGCGGACGTGTTCCCGAAACGGCATCTGCGGTGTCATAGATGTCTTGAGCGAGCGTCTCGCCGAATTCAGGGCTCCCCGCGATCTCAAAGGCCCGGCGCTGGTAGCCGACCGCAATGACGGGGTCTGTTGCCCGTTCCTTGAGCGCTCGAAGAATCGTCTCCAACTCCTCGGCGGCGAGGTCGCGCTCGGGGCCATCTTGTCCGTCTCTGATCGCCTCGACGGCCAGTCGCGTGGTCCGATCATCCGGGGACTCGCCGGCTTCGACGGCTTCGCGGTATCGCAGCACGACGAGATCGACGCGCTCCTGCTCCGCACACCTCGCGAGACGCTGGCTCGCCATCGCTGCGTCACCTTGCTCCCACGCTGCGAGCGCGCCCATCGCGCAGGCGTCCGCTGTGAGTGTCCGCAGCTCTGGCGAGCCGGTATCCGCCGGCAACGCCTCGAGGGCGCGGTCGTACTCGCCGCTCGCGATCCACGTTTCAATAGCGAGGGTTCGCGTCGGCTCGTGCTCGCCAAGCCCAGCACGTTCCGCAAGCGCAGCGGCCCTCTCGACGTCGCCCGCTTCCAGCAGTCGGTCTACGATAGGGGCCGCTTCGTCCGCAGTGGGGACGGGTACCTCGACCTCGATGGTGCAAGCGGCAGCCGCGAATGCAAACGCCGCAGCGACGCTGCACCCGCGGAAACGGCTCATCGCCCCATAACCAATCGGCGAACCATATCGGCGAACAGAATTTCGGCCTGCGTGCCGCCGGGGGTGGCGATCACGAAGCCAATGCCGAACTTACTGTGCGACACAATGTCGTCGGCGTGGAACAGCTCGGCGATCATGTAGGGCTTTGGCTCAACCGCCTCAAGCTTGTCTGTCAGCGCCTGCCAGACCTCTGCGGCGACCTTTGGGTCGTCGAGCTTCGCACGCGTTACGCCGGCCATGATGCCTTGGCCACGGGTGGTGGTTCGCTTTCGCGGTGGGGGCTTCGCGGCGAAGACTTCCTCTTCGTCCTCTTCGCCTTCGAAGTCGTCGTCGTCGTCGCTGGCCGTCAGCGCTGCCGCATCCGGCTCCGCGTTGTCGTCCAGAGCGGGGATTTCGTCTTCACCATCGTCGCCGTCGTCGGACTCTTTGCCGTCGGCTTCTTCGATGAGATCCTTTTCGATTTCGTCTTCGCCCATGCGAGTCACGTGTGTGCGGGTATCGAAGGCTCATGCGCGCCAGCGCGCACGGTGGGCCGCTGTATGCCCCCTATCCCAGAGGCGTCAAGAAGATTGCGAGGCCCTGTCGAGCAGGTAGGCGGCCATTTCGACGACCGAGAACGGAACGCGCAGGTGCGCCTCGAATCCTGTCTCCGTCAACCGGGCGCCCGTGACGGACACCTCAGCAAAATCCTCGACCTCAAAAGGCAGCGGCTCGAGCGGCACTGCCACGCCCCGCAGCTCGGCTGCGATCACGCCAACATGGTCTCGCGCGATATAGGTTTGCGCTAGCCAGGAGAGACGGCTTTGAGGTGAGTCCGCGTCGGCGCCGTCCGGAGCGGGACCTTGGTAGTGGAACAGAAACTCTTCTCGAGCCGGATCAAAGCGGCCGGCCGCGACCATCTCGAACTCGTGTTGGCGTCGCCACTCGCGGTGGAAGCGATCTGCGAACAGACGGCGCCGCAGCCCCTCTCGCAAGGTCGTGGCCGCCTCAATCCTCTCGCGCGAGGGCGGACGTGGAGACTCCCACCCGGGATCCCCCTCCAGCAGCCGGTCAAGTGACTGAATACCTTCTGCCGCCTGGCCTGGCGTCACACGACGCAGCCGCTCGCTGTCGTTGAGTTCGACGAGGTCGGCTTCCGGTTGCCCGCCAATCGCCATGCGTGCGCGAGCCTCCCAATAGTCGTGGTACTCGAAGACCGCCGTTCCGCCGTCGTGCACGTCGATGAGACCGAGGAGCGCCTCCTCGTAGCGGCCACGGTCCGAGGGCCGCGCAAGATCTTCGCCGCGGGAGAGCGTCAGAACCGCTGTCCAGTACGCGTCGCGCTCGTCGTTCCAGCGCTCGCGCTGCACTTGGGTCATCTCCAGACCCGTCGCGCCCTCTAGCTGCCGACCCGCGCTGTCGAGTTCACCGCGTTCAATGAGAAACGAGGCATATCGCGTGCGCACTTCGGGGTCGTTCGGCGACGACAACGCCACCGACTCGAACACCGCGCGCGCCTGAATGAAGTCGCCGTTGGCGATGAGCACGCGCGCCTCCGCCAAGCGCTCGCGTTCCGAGCGCTCCTGCGTGCACGACGCCAACATCAGCGTCAGCGCGATGACCCCCCACACCAGCGGCGAGCGGATCACTCCGGCTTGATGGCGTACTCGGTGGGCACCGTGCCATCCGGCACGTTCAGCATGCCGCGGCGAAGCTCCATCACGGAGTCGCGCTGGCACTGAAAGGCCTTCTTCAGCAATTGATGGGCGTGCCACGGCTCGATCACCTCTCCACACGTGAATACGTCCACAGCGGCGTAGCCGAACTCGGGCCACGTGTGAATGCTGAGGTGTGACTCGCTGATAATCACCATCCCGCTCACCCCGTGAGGGCTGAAGTGATGGAACTCCGAGGCGACGATCGTCGCGCGCATTTCAACTGCGGCTGCGCACATCGACTTCTCGATGTGCGCGACGTCGTTGAGGACGTCTTCGGGGCAGCCGTAATATTCGATGATGCAGTGTCTACCGAGTGCTTCCAAGTGCGTCTCCGTCTGTGGCACCGCTTCGGGCGCCTCGCCGCCGCCAACTGACGACCGGCGGCAAACTATTCTGTGCGACGCTGCGTGCAATGAAATCTTCGCGCGGCGCCCATTTTGTTGCGAGCCCCAAACCTCCGACAACTTAACAAGTAGTTATTAACCACTTATCAACACTCCGGTCATCAACCCAGCAGCCGAAACGCGAGCGCGATCATCGGTGCGCTCAGAACGCTCAGGCTCACGCCCACGCCTAGCGCCGTCACAGCGCCGCGCTGGCCCCAGCCCGCAAGCACGAAAGGCAGGGTTGTATCCATCGCGGTAGCACCGCCAAAGGCCGCAGCGCTCTGTGCATGAAAGCCGCGAGCAGCCATCATAGGAATCAGCACCATCGCGAGTACCTCGCGAAAGAGGTTGCCGAGCAGCGCGACCGCGCCCATCGCTGGGCTCTCAAGATCCGCCAGCATCGGACCCGCAATTGAGTACCAACCGTTCGCGAGGGCAGCGCCTGTGACGCCCGCCGTGCTGTAGGGAAGTGCTTGCGCGAGCGCCATTCCCGCGCAGCCTGACGCAAGCAGGGTCACCGGCACAATCCACAGGGCGTGCGCAGCGGCACGAAGCTGAGCGAGCAGCTCACGACGCTGGCGCCCGAGGTCAAGCCCCACCACAAAGAGCAGGACGAAGAGCGTCCACGTGGAAGCGCTGGACCAGAACGCGTCTGTCGGGAAGAGCCTCCCCGCGCCAACACCGAGCACCAGTGTGCCGAGAATTCGCGCAGGCTCGCGCCAGTCGCCACGCGCACTAGGCGCGGTCGTGTTCTTGTCGCGGTTGGTGGGTCGCCGCAGCGCTCGGGCGACGGCCTCGACGCTGAAAACGCAGGCCGCGCTCGTCGCGACCGCAAACGCCAAGCTGTGCAATACCGTCGCGCCCCAGGCTGCCGCGACCTCTTCGGACCCGCCGAGCGTGCCTCCCTGGGCGAAGATAACGCTAAGCACCGACAGCAACACAAGTACTGGCGCCCAGCGCGTTCGTTCTGGCCCAGCCAGCGCACCGACAACAGCTCCCGCCGCCAGCAGTATCAGCAGCGGCGTCAAAGGGCGCGCTCAGGCTTGCGGCGCGCCTGCAAGAAACGGTCGAGCGGCAGCGTGTTGAGCACCCGGTGCGCCACGGCGCCGCCGCGTCGTGCCATGCCAACGCCAAACTGCATTTGCCCGAGCCCGTCCGTCGAGTGGGCGTCCGTGTTAATCGTCAACCAGAGCGCGGGGCGAGAGAGCACCTCACGAATCATCACGTCGTTGAGGTCTAAGCGCTGCGGCGCGGCGTTAATCTCGAGCGCGACGTTCATCTCTTCACACGCATCAAGCACCGCAGAGAGGTCGAAGTCATAGCCGTCTCGTCGTCCAATCACGCGGCCCGTGGGGTGCCCAATCGCAGAGATGAGCCCGCTCTTGACGGCGTTAATGAGCCTGTCAGTCATCACATCTGCCGGCTGGTTGAAGCGGGAGTGTACCGAGCCAACCACCCAGTCCAGCGTCTCTAGGGTGTCGGCGTCCATATCGATCTCGCCGTGCTCGAGAATATCGACCTCTAGGCCCTTCAAGACGCGCAGCGCCGGCTCGCCAGCGTTGTAGTCATCAATTGCCGCGCCCTGCTCGCGCAGCCGCTCCGCGTTGAGGCCGTTCGCGACCGTTAACGCTTGCGAGTGGTCCGTAATACTGAGGAATTTCAACCCACGCGCGGCTCCTGCGGCGGCCATCTCGTCGATAGTCGCCTTCCCGTCTGACGCCGTGGTGTGCATGTGCAGATCTCCGACGATGTCGTGCACCGCGATCAGCGTCGGTAGCTCTCCCGCCTCCGCCGCCGCGATCTCTCCGCGCCCTTCCCGAAGCTCCGGTGGCACGAACGGCAAGCC
>JBLFZA010000287.1:0-5869 GCA_047610025.1 Bradymonadia bacterium
GCGTCCATGCTCCGCCGCCATCGAGGGGGCCCTCGAAGTGGTCACCGCCCGACCAGTCAGTCGCCGAGCTCACAACGCGTGCGTAGAGGTCAGCGTTGAATGGCGGGAGCGGTGCGCCGTGCAGCGCTTGCACGTTCGTTCGCAGCTCAGCGCTGTAGATCGTGCCGCCGATGGCGCGTGCCGGGAGCGTGAAGGGCACGATGTAGTTCGAGGAGCCGGGCGAGAAGAACTCGCCGATTTGTACGAACACCGCATCGATTGCGTTCTTGTCGACCAGGTCGCCGTTGCTCGTCTCGAGGCGACCATCTGCCGGCGATGCCGGAATCGTAAGCTCGGTACCTGTCGGGCATGCGCCGCATCGCTGGAAGTCTGCGCTGTACGAAGCGTCAGCCGTCACGCTCACGGTGCGGTGCGCGTATGTCTCGCCGTCTGTATCCGCGCCAGGCGTGCAACCGCGCTCGCGCCAAACTTCGTCGAGGAGGGCTTCGTCTGTTGCGCCGCCATCGACGCTGTAGAGGTAGGTGAAGTCGCCAGCTATGACCGATTGCGTCACGCAGTAGATGTTTGTTCCAACACCGGTCTCCGTCATCGCAACGAAGGTCGAGCCGCCGTCGATCACGTTCATTCCGATTGCGCCGGAGGCCGCCACATCACTGCAGCCGAAGTCCGCACAGTGGGTCACGTTGTATTCGCAGGTGCCGTCGTCGTAGTCCGCGGCCACATCGAAGTTGTTTGCGCCGACGTCTGTGCAGCCCGGGTCGCCGAGGAAGTCGGTGGTGAAGGCCAAGCGGGGAAGCTCAGACGGGAAGCCAGCGGTGCTGAGCTTGAACTCAACGTTGTCGACGCCGGCGTTTCCTGTGAGCTCTGCGTCGGTGCTGAGGCGGAAGGTCAGGAACTGCCCCCCCGTGTTATTGTTGAGGTAGTCGACCAGCACGGCGCCTGTGAGGCGCCGCACGTCTGGGTTCGCCGGGTCGTGAAAGGGGACGACGGTGCCGAAGGGCACGAAGTCCATCACCAGCTGCGTGTTCGCGAGGTCGTCGCCGCCGGCGAAGTAGTCCCCCGCGACGGGCAGACCAGCAGCGCGCAGGCCGAGGCCATAGAGGTCCGTGTTGAACGATGTCGCCCCGGAGTTGGAACCAATAGCGCCCGACACCACGACGTCGAACGTAGCGCCGTTCACCTGTTCACCGACCGGGATCGTCGGCAACTCGAAGGGAAGCACGAGCGCGTGGTTGTCGTTCGCCTCAAAGGCCGGGTCGTGTCCGGTGATCGACGACGTGAGGCTTCGGTTGCTCACCACCCCGTTGACCGACACCGACGCATCGCCGGTGGGGTTGATGACATAACAACCGCCGCAGCCGCCCCAGATATCCGACGAGGTGTTCACGCCTGAGGTGACAATCAGCTGACGGGTCGCGCCGGTTGCGCAGCTCAGCCCGCTAACATCTTCCACGGTCGGTCCGACGGTCACGCCGCCGGAAGTTCCGACGCTGTAGCTGTAGGAGACAGAGCCGAGCGATGCGTCGAAGGTCGCGTCCCAGACGCCATCCGTGTTGGCGTCCGTTGCCTCGACGACGGAGCCGTTCACTTCGATGAACACCGCTTCGCCAGCGACAGGTTGTGTCGCCGCGCAGTTCACATCAACATCGACCGTGGTCGTGAACACGCAGGAGCCATCATCGATGGTCGCGAGACCGTCGAAGTTGCTGGCCGCTGCGTCCGTGCAGCCGCCGGCCTCGCAGACGCCCGCGAAGCCACCGATCGGGTCTGCGCCGAAGCAGAAGTTTGTGTCGCAATCGGAGTCGTTGAAACAGCCGTCGCCTTCCACAAAGATGCCGCAGCCGTCATTGACGATGCCATCACAGTTGTCGTCGATGCTGTTGGTGCAGTCCTCGTTCAGGGTCGCCAAGACGCGACCTTGGAAGCTGAAGGGCTCATTATTGTACTGGAACGCCCACTGGGTGGTCGCGCTTGCCCCGGCGGCGACGCTGCCCCAGCTGAACGGCCCGCCGAGCGTGTCATTGGGCACGCCCGGGCCCGGCAGGGTGGCGAGGTCTACACTCACCAAACCGCTGGACGTGACGAACGAGTAGGCGTCGTGACCGACGCTCGGGGTGATATCGGTGAACTGAGCGACGAGGAAGTCGATGTCTTCGCTTCGTACGTTGCGCGCCGTGATGTCCGCGCAGAACGCTCCCAAGGTGGAGAACGGGAACGCGAGTGGCAGTCCACACCCGACAGGATCGCTAAAGATCGACGTGGGGTCTGTGGTCAGGGCGATCGTATCCACTGCACCGGCCGACGTTCGTATTGGGCACCACAAGCCCTGCTCTACATTTCGCAGGTTGCTAGCCGCCAGCTCTTCGCTCGTGAAGGTTGGTGGGACCATCTCCAGCGCGAAATCTCCCGTCTCTGGGTCGAAGGACCCGACGAACTCCGCGACAGGAATCAGCTCGGATGTTGCCCCAACGGCCCGCTGTGCGGTGCTGGCGTCATCGGCGGCGGCTCCCGCGGCGCCGACCAAGGGTTCAGCGGCTTCATCGACGCACGCGGTCGCGAGCAAGGAACAGACACCAAGCGCGCTAATACGCCGGATGAAGAGGGAGACGTTGGGGTGGTTCATCGTTAGCTCCAGCACTTCGCCGGGGTCAGTGCAGGACGAACTGCGGACCGCGGGAACAGGGGGAATGACCTTACTTTTTCCGACTCCGAAGGTGTGTCCTACCGGACCGTTTTCGAGTCAGAACAGCAAGATAGAATCACCGCGTCCGTTGGACAAGAGGAAAACCACACCGCCCTACCCCGTCGTGACCGCCGCCACGGCATCGAGGCGCGGCAGTGCACAGCGGTGTTTAGGGTCTAGGGACCGTGAACGAGTCCACGACGATGTCGCCTTCCCCGATTCGCTGGGCCTCGATGGAACCATCGAGCCGCAGCTGCAGCGAGAGCCAGCCGAACGAGCTGGAGTCCGCGACTTGCAGGTCGGACTCTCCTGGTCGAAGCGAGTCGACCGCCGCGGCATTTCGCCGGGTGCTGTAGAGCGACGCTCCACCGCCCGCGTCGACAATGTACGTCACGCCGTCAACCTCAAAACGCTCGTAGCCGTGGTTGTGCCCCGTCAGCACAAGGGGGACGCCATACTCGACCCAACGCGGATGCATCGCTTCGCGCACTTCCATGTTCGGGAGGTCGCGGCTGAGCGTGTAGTACGGCCGATGAAACGCGACGATCGTACCGTGCAGCGCGAGGTTGTTGGCCGTGCGCTCGAGTTCTTCGTCCATCCATCGAAGTTGCGCGCCATCAAACCAGAACGAGCGCTCGGAGTTCAGCATCAGGATCCGCCAGCCCGCATAGGTGACGGCGTGGTAGTCGAGCTGGTGGTCGGGCGCCTGTACTCCGAAGAGGCGCGCGTACTGGCTCGCGAACTCCTCGACGCGATCATAGTCATGGTTGCCGATGCAGTAGTGCATCGGCGCCCGCTGCATGACGGCGCCGTAGTGCACGAAGTACCCTGTCCACGTATCCAGCGGGTTCGTCTGGTACTGGATGTCGCCGCCGTGCAAGAGAAATCCTGGAGCCGCCGCGGCCATCGATGCCCCGACTCCCACGCTCGAGGGGAACATCGTATCGCTCACCCAGCCGAGCGTGGCGTCGGTCTTGCGCTCGATCGGAGCCCAGACGGTGTTGATGATCGGGCCTGTCGTGAGACCGTCGAGGCGCCAGGGCACTTCCAGGCCTGCTGGCAGGTCAAAGACGTCGATCTGGTGAATGGTAAAGCGCCCCGGCAGGTCGGGGTTCTCGATGTTCAGCGTTGTTGTGGGAGGCCACTGAAACTCTACGTCGTAGGCGGTGCGCTCGAGCTCATAACGCTGCCCATCAATCTCGAGGTAGAGCCTGCCCGATCCCTGCGTCTCGACACGAAAGCGTAAGATCCCCTCACCACGGCTCTGCCAATAGGGCCCCTTCGTCTTTGTGGGTTGCTCCCCAGTGGGCACGTCTGGCTCGCCATCTGTTGTGCCGTCCTGAGCGGCATCATCCGTCGCCGTGTCTTGCAGACCGTCCCCGCCGCCATCGCTCAAGGCGTCGTCCTCTGACGCACCGTCGACGACGCCGGCATCCTGTGGAGGGCGTTCAGTCACTTCGCGATCGCCCAGGATGTCCTGTTCGACGCTCCCCTCCCCCGCCTCCTTGCAGCCGGCGAGCAGCGCGGCGGAGCCTGCGAGCACTTGTCTGCGGTTCGGGTTCTTCGGCATCACATCAGGGGCAACGGGCGTCTACTTCTAACTTCGCGCCGGGCGAAGCGCTCAAGGCTTATTCGGTACGGTTCGTTCCAATGCGTACGCGATTGCAATGACAGTAGGGGGTGACGAGGTTCTTTGCTAGACGAAGAGAGCCCCCCCTGCATTGCGTCCAAGATGCTCCTCCAGACAGGCGACCACGTAGATCGCTACCAGGTCGAATATTTCGTCGGCCGCGGCGGCCTCGCCGAGGTCTACGCCGTCCGTCATCGCGTGCTCGAGACCCGGCACGCGCTGAAAGTGCTTAAGCGCGCGCATCCGGAGCAGGTGAAGCGGCTTATTCTCGAAGGTCGGGTGCAAGCGCGCATCGACCACCCGAACATCGTGCCCGTGCGCGATGTGTTCGACGTCGGGGCCTCCCCCGCGCTCCTCATGCCGCTCGTCGATGGCCCCGCGCTGCTGCAAGTGCTGGCGGCGCGCCCGCTCACGGTTGCCGAGGCCGGCGCGCTGCTCCGCGGGATCGTCGCTGGCGTCGGACACATCCACCACCATGACCTCGTGCACCGCGATATCAAGCCTGGCAACGTGCTGCTTGAGGTCCGCGGACGGCGCTTGGTCCCCCGGGTGTCTGACTTTGGCCTCGTGAAAGAGGTTCGGCTCGACATGCGGCGCACGGCGAGCGCCGGGTTCCTTGGCACGCCCGCCTACGCTGCACCCGAGCAGCTGCAGGCGAAGCAGGATATCGACGCGCGGGCCGACATTTGGTCGCTCGGGGTTCTGCTCTTTGAGATGCTGACCGGAGAGTTACCATTCAACGCGCGAGGGCTGCTTGCGCTCTCCGCGGAAGAGACGATGATTTCCTCCCCTCCGCCGCCTCGGCCGAAGGGGCTATCGGACGGCTGGTATGCGCTGCTCTGCGATCTCCTCGAGACGAAGGTGGAGCGACGCCTACAGTCGGCCGGGGAGGTGCAGACGCGCCTCGACGAGTTGATGGTGCCCGTCGCTGGCGACGCGGAGGCCTTGCTTCTCCGCTCGCCGTTGGGCGGCACCGTGCTGCCTATTCGGCACGCGATGGCATCACGCAGGCCGGCCACCCTCGACGCAACGCCGATGCCAGCACCCACAGTGGCGCCCGAGCCCCCAGACGCCGGCCCTCGACCCACGCAGACCGCGCCGGGAGTACGTGACAACCTGCCGCAACCGCTCGACCGCTTTGTTGGCCGAACGCATGAGCTACGGGACCTCCACGAACTGCTCAATACAGAGCGCCTCGTCACCATTACGGGTGCGGCCGGAACTGGCAAAACACGCATCTCGGTCGAGCTCGGTGCCCGCGTCGCGCGCGACCGCGTCGGCGACGTCTGCTTCGTCCCGATCACGGCGTGCGCGTCGGACGAGAGCATCGCGCGCGCTGTCGCATCGGCGCTCGACGTTCCGATGACGCGTGATTCGCAGGTCGCCGTTGTGGAGCGGGAGCTTGAACATCGCGGCGTCACGCTCCTGATCATCGACAACGCCGAGCAGGCGGTCGAACCAACGGCCTTCTTGTGCCAGCGCTGGTTGGATGCGCTCCCTGGGCTGCGCATTGTTGTGACCAGCCGAATGCCGATCGCGCTACCCGGCGAGGCCGT
>JBLFZA010000288.1:0-5855 GCA_047610025.1 Bradymonadia bacterium
GTCGACGTCGCGCCCCTTGGGGAGCAAAGCCGCGACGAGCGCGTGACCCGCTTCGTGATACGCCGTGACCCGTCGGTCGTAATCGCTGATTACGGCTGAGCGTCGCTCCGCTCCCATCATCACTTTGTCCTTTGCGTCGTCGAAGTCATCGCTGTCTAGGCGCTGCTTGTTCCGACGAGCGGCAAGCAATGCCGCCTCGTTCACCAGGTTTTCCAAGTCGGCCCCGGAGAAGCCAGGTGTGCCGCGCGCAACCAGCGCGAGATCAACCTCGGGCGCCAACGGCGTCTTCCGCGTGTGCACGACCAGAATGCCCTCGCGGCCCGCGACGTCAGGACGCGGCACAACGACGCGGCGGTCGAATCGACCGGGTCGAAGGAGTGCGGGGTCGAGAACGTCTGGGCGGTTTGTCGCGGCGATCAGGATGACGCCTTCGTTCGACTCGAACCCGTCCATCTCCACGAGGAGCTGATTCAAGGTTTGTTCGCGCTCGTCGTGACTGCCGCCCATGCCGGCACCTCGATGGCGACCGACCGCATCGATCTCATCAATGAAGATGATGCACGGAGCCTGCTTCTTGCCTTGTTCGAAGAGGTCGCGAACGCGGCTAGCGCCGACGCCAACGAACATCTCCACGAAGTCAGAGCCACTAATCGTGAAGAAGGGAACGCCAGCTTCCCCGGCCACTCCGCGAGCGAGCAGCGTTTTACCAGTTCCGGGAGGGCCCATCAGGAGCACGCCCTTCGGGATGCGACCGCCAAGCCGTGTGAACTTCTTCGGATCCCGGAGGAACTCGATGATCTCTTCCAGCTCTTCCTTGGCTTCGTCGACGCCAGAGATATCGAGGAAGGTCACTTTGTTCTGTGACTCGTTAAGCAACTTCGCCTTGGACTTGCCAAAGCTCATTGCTTTGCCTCCGCCAGACTGCAGCTGTCGCATAAAGAAGAAAAAGATCAACACCACGAGCACGAGAGGCAGCACGATGCTCAGCAGGGGCTGGAGAATGCTCTGCTGCTCGCGCTTAAACTCGAACTGCACCCCAGCGGTGACCATCGCGTCCTGCAGGTCGTCGGTCGCGAGACCCTCGCTGCGGAACTCAGCGTTGGCCAGTTCGGCCTCTTCAACGTGCGCCTCGGTGAAATGGCCTTCGATTCGGCCATCTCCGTGAATGGTTACTTGCTCGATTTGCTGGGCGTCAATCGCCGCGCGGAACTCCGAGAAAACAATCTCAGTGTTGCTCTTGCGCCCGGCCGTCAGCATCTGGGCTAAGCCGAGGACGATGAGGACCAGCAAAATCCCAAGAAGGGTTGTCTTGTGCGTGCTTCGCATAACCTATCTCCCGTTGGGACCGCAGACCCTTATCGCAACTGAGAATCCGCCGCGAGCGTTCGCTTGCGCTGGCTCCGGCAGATTCTGACGTACTTTCCGCACGCGTAACCTAGGGCGGAAGCCCCTCGAATCAAGCGTAATCGACGTGGAACGTGACGACTCTTCTGGTCTCCCCCGTCATCGGAGCCCGATCGCTCCGCTTGCCGCCGCACACGAGCAGCGGCCCAGCGCGATCGGCGATCACCCAGGTGTGTAAGTTTCGCCAAGCGGGTTTCGCCTTCCCGCCGTGAAGGGTCGTAACGCGTTCCGCGCGGCCACGGCCGAACGCGGTCATCAACTCGCGCACGCTCGCGAGACGCAGAAACACATCGCCCCGAATCCCCGCTTCATCGAATGCGTACACCTCGCTCGTCGCTGTCTCAGCCGAGGCATCTCGATACGCCATTGTAGCGCAGTAGCCGCCAGCAGTCGCGCATCCGCCCTCAAAGCGAGCGGGCTGGTCCGAGATCTCGAGCGCCGCGCGTGGGTCATCAGTCGGAGAAAGCACCAGATGGTGCCACCATCGCTCGGCACGAGAGCCTGGCCCCGTAGCGTCGGCGCCTGGCGTGGCGCAAATGAGCTCGCGTGTCCGTTCCACGAACGCTCGGTCTGGTCGGCGAACCCCGACGCGATGCCAACCTCGGCGGATCAGGGCCGAACGGGTCTCTACCGGGAGCGCCGCCAGCGCAGCGACCGGAAGCGCAATGGCCGGCGCTCGCTGAGCGACGTCTTGGCAATGCGTATCGAGGAGCGCGTCTAACGCGCCGCTGAAAGCGCGAGCCTCGCTGGCGAGGACAGCCCCGCTACGGCGAAGTGCCGCGGGTCCATGCAGCGTCGTGAGCGGTGGCACCACGAGGTCGCGAACAACATTGCGCAGTAAGGTGTGGTCGTGGTTGCTCGGGTCGTCTTTGAAGGGCAGTTCTTTGAACGCGGTGAGGGCCCGAAGGTCGCTCCGGGACACGGTGAGCAGTGGACGAACGAAGCGGGTGCCGTGGGCGTCGAAGAGTTCGCGTGGGCCTGCTAGGCCGCTCAGACCGACGCCTTGAGCCAGCTTAAGCAGCTGTGTTTCGACTCGATCGTCGGCGTGATGAGCGAGCGCGATGATCTCGCCCGCCTCGGCGAGCTCGGCGAGCGCTTCGTAGCGTGCGCGGCGGGCTGTGCCCTCTCGCCCCAGCCGTTCCGTCGCTGTGGCCGGGTCAAGGTCGAGGTCCATGACCCGCAGCAGAACCCCTAGCGTTGTCGCGAGCCGCTGCGCGCCGGCCTGAAGAAGTGCCGAGTATTCGGACCAGTGGTGATTGACGTGCAGGAGCGACGGTAGCGGTTCGCCGCGTCTTTTGGCGCGCTCGACAAGTGCGTAGGCTAGGGCGGCCGAATCGGCTCCGCCCGAGCTGGCGACCGCGAGCCGAGCGTTGCCGAGTCCCAACGCGTCGAGCGTGTCGTCAAGGCGTTGGGCGACCTCGCTGAACTCGTTCACTGATCAGTCGTCGACGAGTCTCGGCCGCGCAGGGCGTCGCGTCCTGTCGAGGGTTGCACGCTCTCGTGAATGACGCGGGGCTCCCAGCCGATCGGACTGTCGTTGAGCTGCGGCCATTCGTTGACCCATGTGTTGAACATGGTGAATGGGATCGCCAGCACCCCGCCGCGGCGGTCTGGTGCAGCGATGGAAGCGATCGCTACCACGTGGCCGTCTCGCGAGACGATCGGGAAGCCGTTGCGCAGAGATCCGAGCAGCCGAACGTAGTAGTTCCAGGGTTCTTGAGGGGCTTCGCCGAGACCAAGAAAGAACAACTCCGGGTCTGACTCGGGTGGGTTGGCTACATGGGTGAAGAGGGTACCGTCGAGAGGCCAACTGCGGGCGATGGGGAGGGCCCGATCGTGCTCTGTGCTGTCTCGCTCTGGTCGCAGCTGCACAAGGTCGAACATGATGGCGCCATGAGCCATCTCGCAGTTGATCCATTCGCCGTTGATGAGGATCTCGACCTGATCGGCCTGCGCGAGGTGCGCGTGTGAGCTGACCCAACCGGTTCGCTCTTCGTCGAAGCGTACCAACGTGGCCGCGCCGTCGCCGTCTTGGAACCGAGGCCGGAACCCGCGGCCGAGATCCGTGCGAGAGCGTAGGGGAACGATCGTCCCTCGCAGGCGCTGGTCGATCTCGTCCACGTCTTGGCTGGTCGTCATCCTCGGGAGATCGGTCTCGAGGTCAATCTGTGCCTGTGCCTGTGCCTGTGCCGTCTGCGTAGTGCAGAGGAGAGCGCAGATCGCCGCTAGGGATGTGAGTGCTGCTCGGTAGGGCAGCGCCAGTGGTCGAAGTCGCTTCTTGTGGTTGGGGTTAGTCATAGGGGCCGATCGTAGGCGTCCGCGGCGGGAAATTCGAGAAAGATCTACCCTGGATGGAACCTTGTGCGTGAGACGCTGTCAGAGGGTTGGAAGCGCTAAGTGCCAGCAGGAGCCGGTGTACGGCGCTGTCAGTACGAATCGCTTGACCCCCCACGGGGTGCCACATAGTCTCTCGCGGGTTCGAGTTCGTGCGCTGGTGTTCCCCAAAAAGTGCGCTGTGAACGGCTCGACCGGCGAAACGCTCTCCCGAAGTGAGCGTAGTTTGAGCGGCCTCCATCGTTTTGGAGAGTCGCGAAGGCCCGCCGCAGTACGAGCTGCATCGAAGAGGTAAGAAGCATGAGTAAAAAACTCCGAGTCGCGCTAGTTTGGCACGGCACAGTCATGGCTGAGAAGTCCGTGAGATCGGGTTCTGTGACCATCGGCGGTTCCAAGTCGAACACGTTCCACATGCCTAACGGTACAGACGACGGCTCTCACGAGTTGTTCACTGTGTCCGGCGGTTCTGCGACGCTGACTCCGACCTCGTCGATGACGGGTGCTGTCACGAGCAATAAGGTCGGCAAGCCGCTTACCGGCACCGGCGCTGTGCAGATCGGCTCGGATGACTGGGGTGTGATTCAGGAGGGAGACGTCGCCGTCTACTTCCAGTGGGTTGCCGATGACGCCGCGCTCTTGGGTGGCGGAAAGTTGGGGATGGACTTCAACCTCGCGTCTACGACCGCTGTATCAGCGGCCGGACACGTGTTGTTTCTCATCGCCGCGTTCCTGCTCCACGACCCGACGGTTCAGTCCGGTGAGTTTGAGGTGCCCGACCTCTTCGCTCGCATCATGGTGGATGATCCGCCAGACGCGATCGAAGAAGTTGAAGAAGAAGATATGCCTGACGACGAGACCACCTCGAAGGCAGCCGGTGGCGAAGAAGGAAAGTTCGGCGAGGAAGACGCTGAGATCGAAGACTCGACCCTACCCGACCACGACGGGCCTCTGGTTGACGAGCTCCAGACGACGGAGCTCGGCGCAGCACTTTCGGCAGCAATCGGCGCCACCGGAGCCCTCACCAACGTGTTCGGCGCGTCCGACATGATGAGCAACACGTTCGGCCAAGACTTCGCGACCGCAGGTGAAGGTGATGTGTTCATGGTCGGCCGCGGCGTCGGCGGAATGGGTATGCGAGGCGGTGGACGAGGAGGCGGAGGTGACGGATTCGGTCGCGTCGGCGGCGTTGGCTCCATCGACACCGGTGGCGGACAGGGCCAAGGCGCCTCGCTCGGACGACGTAGCGCTCGCGAGCCCCGCGCACGCATGTCGCGTGGCCGCCCGAACGTGAACGGCTTCCTGACCCGTGAGCAGATCGAGCGTGTTGTGCGACGTCACTCACGTGGTATTCGCTACTGCTACGAGCGTGAGCTCGCGAACGAGCCCGACCTTGGTGGTCGAATCTCGGCAAGCTGGACGGTCGGCCTCGATGGTCGAGTGCAATCGGCCTCCATTACAGAGAACAGCATGGGCAACCGAGCGGTTGAGTCCTGCGTGCTTCGTGAAGTTCGGCGTATGCGCTTCGACCAACCCGACGGTGGTTTGGTCTCGGTCACCTATCCATTCAGCTTCCGCTCGGAAGAGGGCTAGTTAGCGATGCGCGCTCGCGGACGCCGTGCGCTACGCACGTCTCCCTTGGAAGCGCGCATCTGGGTGTGGATAACGGCGTGCCTTGGCGCGCCGTTCGCTTTTTTGGCCGCCGATCGACCGTTGGGAAGCCGAGTCACTGGAGTGTTCGGGCTACTGCTCACCGCACTGGTCATTTCGGGCTGCCAGCGGACGGCCACCCCACAAAGGACCGCTCAAAACTACGCCGCTGCTCTTGAGCAATCGGACGCAGACGCGGCTCGAGCCCTCTTCTCACAGGAGATGCGCGACGAGCGATCCGATGTGAGGCTCGACGCGGAGTTTGAGCGGCGCGTTCAAGCCAGCGATTCGCTGACGGAGTCGCTGGCCAGTGCTGCCGAGGCTCCGGCGACCTTGTCTGCGCGGTTGCCCTTCGCCGACATCGAACGCCTCGAGATGAACCTCGTCAACGACCAGTGGGTGATCGTGGATGGTGTTCTCGCGCCGCGCCCGTTCTCCAGCCCGAGAGACACACTGCTGGCGCTCGTCCG
>JBLFZA010000289.1:0-5853 GCA_047610025.1 Bradymonadia bacterium
CCGCATGCTCAACCTGCCAAGGCATTCGAGCTGACTGTGAGTCGCGCGAGTCATGCGGCGCAGGCAACATCGGCCCATACACCGAGTGCTGCGAGAGTCAGTTCTGCGACTGCTTCCCCTCGCATCCCGCATGCGGAAACGTTCTGCCCTGCGCGGAGTGCGCCGAAGAGTGTGGGGACGACACCACCTGCTTCAACAGCTGCGTGCAAGGCGAGCCGGCCTGTTCCACATGCCTTCAACCCTTCTTCGACTGCGGAGGCGACGCCTCATGCCAAGCCGAGTTCTGCGATTGCGTGTCCGACCCGGCCTGCCCCTGAGCGACGGGAAGAACGCTTAGTCGTCGGGGCCCCAGTCGTGCTTCTTCTCGGCCGCTTCGTCACCTAGCCAGCTGCCGCGAACAACAGTGCCGCTCCCGAACTTGGAGCGCAGAGAGTCGAGCGCAGACTCCAAGCCCTCGCGCTTCGCGGACGGCGCCTCGAAAAGTGACGCCTGCTGCGGCTGGCTGTCATCGCTAAGTTCAAACGCCGCCAGCCCGACTAGGCGTATGGGCACGTTCAGCTCGATGCGCTGCAGCAACTCATCGATCGCCTCCAGCATGCTACCGGCATCGCAGATCGGTGAAGACACCCGCATATCGCGAGTTGTCAGCGTGAAGTCCGCATACTTTACCTTTAGGCGAATCCCCCAGGCACGCAGGTTCTTGGCGCGGAGCCCGGTGGTCACTTCATCTGCGAGCGGGAGAAGCCGATGCCGCACGGCATCGACGCCCGTGATGTTGTTACTCAGCGTACGCTCTGCCCCCATGCTGACACGCCGACGTTCGGTCTGTACGCTCCGGTCGTCACGACCATGAGCGAGCTCCCAGACGTGGCGACCGAAGTTGCCGAAGCGGCGTTCCAGCGTTGGCAGCGAGAGCGCCGTGATGTCTCCCACTGTCTGCACACCGAAGTCCTGCAGCGCAGCAGCGGCACGCGGGCCGACTCCCCAAAGCCGTCGAATCGCCAGCGGAGCGAGGAACGCCCGCTCGCTGCCAGGTGTGCACACCGTGACGCCATCCGGCTTGTTCATATCGGATGCGACCTTGGCGACGAACTTGTTGGCCGCACACCCCACCGATGCCGTAAGTGCGGTGCGTTCGAAGATCAGCGCGCGAATGCTCTCGGCCATTTCGGGTGGCGTGCCGAAGAGACGCTCGCAGCCGGTCATGTCGAGGAACGCCTCGTCGAGCGAGAGCGGCTCGACCGCGGGCGTGTGCTCCGAGAACACCTCCATAATCTGGCGAGATGCCTCAACGTACGCGCTCATGCGCGGCGCAATGAAGATGCCGTGCGGACACGCCTTCTTCGCCTTGAACGTCGGCATGGCGCTGCCCACACCGAACTTGCGCGCCTCGTAGCTTGCCGTCGATACGACGCCACGGCGACCTGTCCCGCCTACGATAAGCGGCTTGCCCCGGTATTCAGGGTTGTCGCGCTGCTCGACGGCCGCGAAAAACGCGTCCATGTCGACGTGTAGAATCGTGCGATCCGCCAAGTCGAGCCTCCGCTACTCGCCGGCGGGTTGAAGCTGCAGAGTTGGTGAGGCAGCGGAGCCCACTGCGTTGGGAGCAAGGCGGAGTTCACGACCTAGGCCGCGCGCCTCGAGCCGCAGCTGGGGCTGCACGAGCTGGACGCGCGAGGGGTTTGCCGCGCGGATCAATGCGTCGCGCCCTGAGCCCTCCGCGGTGTTCGCGGCGCCGGGTGCCCCTTCGGCCGCGGGAGTGGGTACCGGCTCGTCGGCAGGCCCCTCAGCAGCCTCTGGTGCCGCCTCGGCCTCATCTGCGGCGGCTTCAGAGCCTGGCTCATCGCCGCTTCCTGCTTCAGATGCGTCGCGCTCGGTGGGCGTGTCCCCGCTCGGACAACCGACGAGAGACACAGCGAGGAGAGGCACAGCGAGGAGAGGCACAGCGAGGAGCAAAGAAAATGAGAAGCGTTTCATCGGTTCACGTTGGCAGCAGAAGGAAATCAGCGTGCCCGGAGCGCTAGCGCAACGCCACGATGGGCCGCAAGGGTGAACCATCCGAAGTCGCAGCGTGTTCCGCGACGGCAAGCCACCTTGCGATGAGCCTTGCGCGATGGGCTCTGCGCGATGGGCTCTGCGTGGTGGGCTCTGCGCGGTGGGCATTCGCCGCTAGCGCAGCAGCGCCGCGATCGACTGAACATTCGGCGGCATCGCGACGCCGGCCTCGGTGATCACCGCGCGAATCAACGACGCTGGAGTCACGTCAAATGCGGGGTGAAGTGCGGGCGCTCCGATCGGCGCGATCGCGACGCCAGACAGCGAAGTGACCTCGTTTGCGCTGCGTTGCTCGATCGGTATTCCTGCGCCCGTCGCCGTCGCCGGGTCGATCGTAGTCGTCGGAGCGGCGATGTAGAACGGGATGTCGTGGTATGCGGCGAGCACCGCCAAACCATAGGTGCCGATCTTGTTCGCGCTGTCGCCGTTGGCAGCGATGCGATCGGCGCCGGCGATCACAGCGTCGACTTGCCCGGTGCTCATCAGGTGGCCAGGCATCCCATCTGTGACGAGCTTCGCGGGGATACCGTCCCGCATCAACTCCCACATCGTAAGCCGAGCGCCCTGTAGATACGGGCGCGTCTCGCACGCCAGCACTTCCTTCAGCTTCCCGGCGTCGTGCAGCGCACGGATGACGCCGAGCGCCGTACCGATACCCGCAGTGGCCAAGCTGCCCGTGTTGCAGATTGTGAGCACCCGCGCGTTGTTCGGGAAGAGCTCGGCTCCGAGCGCGCCCATCGCGGCGTTGGCGGCGAGGTCCTCAGTGCGAATGGCCTCCGCCTCTGCCCAAAGCGCCGCGACACCGTCAGATCCGACGTGCGCAACGCGCGCTCTCATGCGTTGCAGCGCCCACGCGAGGTTGACCGCCGTTGGCCGTGCTGCGGCAAGGTGTGCGAGCGCTTTTTCAAAGCCTGCCTCTAAGCCCCCGTCGCGACGCGCCTGCGCGGCGAGCACAACGCCGAACGCTGCGGTCACGCCGATGGCGGGTGCGCCCCGAACGACCATGTCCGTGATGGCCTGCGACAAGACATCGAAGGTGTCATAGCGGTGCCAGACCTCTTGTCCGGGCAGCAGCCGCTGGTCGAGCAACTCGACGGCGCCGGTGTCGGCATCACCCACCCAGCGAATGGGTGTGACGGTCGTTCGTGCGTGTGCGCTCATGCGATCCTTAGGAGGCGGCGGTCTTCGAACGCGACTCGCGGTACGCCAACGCTGCCGCGACGAAATCGCGGAACAACGGGTGCGGGTCGAGCGGGCGTGACTTGAACTCCGGGTGGAACTGGCAGCCGATGAACCAAGGGTGGTCGGGCAACTCGACGACCTCAACGAGGTGACCGTCGGGGCTTGTCCCGCTGAGCACCATGCCGGCCTTTTCGAGCGGCTCACGGTACGCGTTGTTGAACTCGTAACGGTGGCGGTGGCGCTCTGAGATGAGCGATGTCTTGTAGATGGAGGCCGCCACGGACTCTGGGCGCAGCGCGCAGTCATAGGCGCCGAGTCGCATTGTGCCGCCCTTCTCCGTGATGCCCGCCTGCCCGTCCATCAAGTCAATGACGACGTCCTCTGCGTTCTCGTCGAACTCGCGGCTTGCGGCGTTCGTGATGCCGGCGACGTTCCGCGCATACTCCACGACGGCCATTTGCATCCCGAGGCAGATGCCAAAGAAGGGCACCTCGTTCTCTCGAGCGTAGCGGATCGCCTCGACCTTGCCTTCGGTACCGCGCACACCGAAGCCACCAGGCACGAGGATTCCGTCGCAATCGGCGAGCTCTCGCGCGAGCGCGTCCCCTTTGAGGTCGTCCGAGACGACGAACTTCAGGTCGACAGCGCAGCGGTGGAAGTAGCCCCCGTGCATCAGCGCTTCGTTCAGCGACTTGTAGGAGTCCGTGAGCGCCGTGTACTTTCCGACGATGGCAATCTTCGTGCTTCGCTCGGGGTTGCGGATCGCGTCGAGGAGCGCCTCCCACTTCGACATTTGCGGCTCTGCACACCAGACGTTCAGCTTGGAGAGCAGTCGATCGTCGACGCCTTCGCGGTTGAGGCCGAGCGGCACCGCGTAGATGGTGTCGGAGTCAGGACAGGCGATGACGTCCTCGATCTGCACGTTGCAGAAGCGAGCGATCTTTCGCTTGATGTCGGTGTCGATCTCTCGGTCGGACCGGCAGATCAAGATGTCGGGCTGGATCCCGATGGCTCGCAGCTCTCGGACCGAGTGCTGCGTGGGCTTCGTCTTGAGTTCACCGGCTGCGGCGATCCAGGGGACGAGCGTCACATGAATGTAGGCGACGTTGTCGGGTCCCATGTCGGCGCGCATCTGCCGGATGGCCTCGAGGAAGGGGAGCGACTCGATGTCACCGACGGTTCCTCCAATCTCGGTGAAGAGCACGTCGCAATCGGCCGCCGCTCCGAGGATGTTGTTCTTAATCTCATCGGTGATGTGCGGGATAACCTGGACGGTCCCTCCGAGATATTCTCCTCGTCGCTCCTTCTCGATGACGGAGGCGTAGATTTGTCCGGTCGTGAAGTTGTTGTTTCGCGACATGCGCGCGGAGCTAAATCGCTCGTAGTGCCCGAGGTCGAGATCGGTCTCTGCTCCGTCGTCGGTGACGAAGACCTCCCCATGCTGTGTGGGGCTCATGGTTCCGGGGTCGACGTTGACGTAGGGGTCCAGCTTCAAGAACCCGACGCGCAGTCCTCGCGCTTCGAGCAAGGCGCCAATAGCCGAGGCGGCGATGCCTTTTCCGAGAGAAGAGACAACGCCTCCAGTGACGAAGACGACCTTTTTCGAGCGGGGCTGGCGGGCCATGGAACACCTGTCGGACGCGAGCAAAACGGCCCATTCTTCGGGCAGAACGCGAGTTGCTCGGTGCAATGGAACGGCTTCGCGAAGCGAAGAAAGAGCGACCTCGGTGAACGATCCCTAGACCGGGACATCGAAGGTCCGCGTGACTCTAGTGGGCAGGCGATTTGTGTCAACGCCGACGACGATGGCGCGCGATCTTTGTTCGACTCGCGCGCAACAACTTCTTTCAAAACGAGCCTTTAGCTCGGCCAGCTCGACACCCGCTCGTCAGCGATCCGCGTGCGTGCTCCCCACGGGGCAGAAGACCACAGAAACGGCTTAAAACTTGCTTGCTTCCCCTTTACGCGTCCAAATCGCCAGACTATCGTGAAGACACACGAGTAGAAACGCAAGAGAGGCGAACCCGCCGCTCTTCGATGACGTCATTCAGTGACGGAGGTTCGGCAGCCGCATGGCGCTCGAAATGAAACAGTCCCATCAGCTCCGACAAGAGCTGAGGATGACACCGCAACTACAGCAGGCCATCAAGCTGCTGCAGCTGTCTCGTCTCGAACTCGTCGAAGCCATCCAGACGGAGATGGTCGAGAACCCAATGCTTGAGGAGCTTCCCGACCAAGCCGACATCGCCACCCCCACCGAGACCCAGCAAAACCAAGAGACGAGCGACGCAGCCGATCGCGTGCTCTCCGAGCAGACCGACGAAGCCAAGACCGGCGAAGAAGCCGTCAAGGAGATCGACTGGGAAGCGTACCTTGAGAATTACTCGTCGCCGCTTCCTGCGGCCGGCGTCGCGCGCGGGGACGATCTCCCCGGATACGACCAGACGCTGACCCGGACAGATGACCTCGTCGACCACCTCCTCTTGCAACTCAGCGAAGCGGACTCCACACCTCTCGAGCGGCGTCTGGCCGCGGTCATCATCTACAACCTCGATGACTTTGGTTACCTGAGAGATACCACCTTGGAGGAGATCGCGCTCGTGCAGGAGGTCGACC
>JBLFZA010000290.1:0-5818 GCA_047610025.1 Bradymonadia bacterium
GAGCCTCAGACACTGCGGTCAAATATTCGTCCATGAGCGCCGCGCTGTCGAGCTCTAGGCATCGCGCGATCTCTCTCAAGTAGCCACGAAGATAGACGGGGCGAGGCATGGCCTCGACATCGAAGGTTTCGATGGCCTCGATGTAGCGCAGTCCGATACGTGTGCGCAGCGACACTTCGCGGAGCCCGAGGTCGGCCGCCACCCGCGCCGCGCGGATGTTCTCGCCCGGGTGGTTGGTGCGTCGGCCTGTCGTCTTCGGCGGCGGATCGTCATCGGTGCTTCGCTCTTGCAGCCACACTTGTACCTCCCGATTCGCTTCTTCGAGTGTGCGCACGAGCCTCTCTCTCGCGCCAGGCTCGAGCAAGCAGCGGGTGACCGTAGACTCGCGGCGCAGACCTTCCCAGAGGCGACGGTAGGCTTGCCTAATCTCCGGGGCCGGCGCTCCTGGGGTGACTCCGAAGATCGCCGTCACGTCATCCGCGCCGTACTTCGGATGCTTCGCGTCGAAGGTGTCGATATCGGACAGGATCTTGGAGATCGCGTCGATTTGTTGACCGAATCCTCCGTCGGCGTTCATCGCGCCTGCCGTCTCATCCTGTCGCAGATGGAACCAGCGCCGCTCGTCTTGGTCGACCGCTCCCAGTGGTTTGGGCCGATGGCCGAGGGTGGCTTGCCACACAAGAGAGACAACCGCGACGAGCTCGCGCTCGGCGACTTCGCGTGTGCGGGTGAGCAGCAGATACGACTCGAACCTATCGCGCACTTCGCGGAGGAGCGCTGCGGCACCGACGTCTTCCATGACCCGATCGAGGTCGACGGCTTCGAACTCCGGCGGGAGCCGGTCAACAGCGTCCTCAATCTCGACGCGTCGCGCGTCAGCGTCCGGGTGATGCAGTACGGCGTGGACGAGGGTGTGGCGCAGATAGCGCGTCGCCGCGTGAAGAGAAGATGCCTCGGTGGCCGCCACGAGGATCGGAACGTCGGATTCGACGAAGAGGCCGGTCCAAACCGGATCCGCATGGGCCGGAAGGTCAATGATGACGAGGTGGTAATCGAGGGCGCGAAGCTTCGCGAGGAGGCGGTGGGGGCGAAGTTCCACGCGAGTGAACGGCCGAGCCCGGCGCCACGCCAAGGTGAGGATGTCCGGGCGGCTGCGGTCCCCTTCAGTGATCAGTCCCGCGAGCGGTACTTCTTCGGTGAGTCGTGTTTGTGGCGCGTGGTCTTGCACCCCGAAGCGTGTGAGGTGTGTGGGGTTGGTTGGATCGGCGTCCACAATGAGCACGCGTCGCCCTTTTCGAGCGAGCGTGCGGCCGAGCTCTCCAGCCAGTGTCGAGCGGCCGATGCCACCGGCTCCGCCAGCGATCGCGCAGATGCGCGGCTCGGCGGGCAGTCGAGTTCGTCCAGTGAGGCGGTTCATGGGGCCTTGCAGAGCAGGGGCGGCGCGACGTGCGACCGCTAGCGTTGCACGCATAGCAAACGCTCGAACTTCATGCACCGGGTACGATGTGATAGACTGACGTCTCCATCACAGTTTCATTGGTTAGAGGGTGCGCACGTGGCTAAACTGGTGTTCGTAGACCAAGGCGAAGAGCAAGAGTACGTTCTCGATGCCACGCGTTCTTCCTCCACCATCGGTCGCAATCCGATGTGCGATCTTCGGATCAACAATCCGAGTATCTCTCGCAAACACGCGGAGATCAGGTTGGATGCATCGGTGGGAACATATTCGATCTACGATCTCAACTCGTCGAACGGAACCTACGTCAACGGAAAGCGGGAGTCCTCGGCGTCCCTCGCACACCGCGACGAGTTGCTGATCGGCGAGTTTAAGGTCCGCTTCTTTGATTCACAGCTTTCGGAGCGCTCGATCACCCCGCCCGCACCTCATGAGGAGGTCAAATCGGAAGATCGAGTCTTTATCGCTCAAACAGGGGTCATCGACTCGGTGGCGCCATTCGAGAGCACGGCGAGCCGCATCGGAGACGAAACCAGTTTGGCAGACGTTGAGCAGCTGCAGGCCGAACTCGATAGCGTCAGGACCTCGCTTGAAAATGAGTCGAAGCGGGCCGCGGCTGCAACCGAAGAAGCCGAGCAGCTTCGCGCGGAAATCGACGGACTCACGCAGACCAACGCCGCGTTCAAAGACGCCCTCGAAGATCTCAGCAGCGAGCTGCAGAGCCTGCTCCAGGCAAACGCGAGCTTGCTACAAGCAGCGAGCGCAGAGTGAGCTCTGGCGTCGTGAGCCGCGGGGCGGTGAGCGCTGGAAGGCGGAAACAGGGCGGAGGGAGAGTTGGCGGACTGAGCCTTCGCTGTGGATCGACCGCAGCCGGCCTGCTGCTCGCGCTCATGGCATCCGGAGTTTCTCCCGGAGCGGTCGCACAGCGAGCTGAACAGCAACGTGAGCAAGAACTCACACCGCGCGGCTCTGACGACGCCACCGACGTCTTGGTGCGCACCGTGTCGAACGACGACGTCGCTGAGGCGGTCGCCACCGCAGCGTCGAGGCCCAATGACGAGCGCTTCGATGCGCAAGAGGCCGTGCTCGTCCTCGGGCCTGCGGCCGTGGACGGACTCGCTCTTCTCGCGCTGGGAGAGACGTCCGACTCCCGACGCCGTATCGCGATCTGGGCGCTGGGAGAACTCGAAGACTCGGCCGCTTGTGCTGCCGTCGCGCTCTTGCCGGCCTTCGAAGATGGCGGCACCGAGTTTGTGTCTGCGTTCGCGAAGTTTCGCTGCGACGACCCCGCTCCCTTGCGGGCGCTGCTGGATGCGGATGAAGTCCGCGTCGCTCTAAAGACGGCGATTGCGCTGGCGCTCGAAGAAGACGTGGAGAGTCTCCCGCGGATTCGGGAAATGGCGGAATCACCCACGTACGCCACGCAGCGCGTGTTCTTGGACCTCGCCCTGGGGCTGCTGGGCGATGTCGGCACCGAGGAGACGCTTCAGGAGCTGCGCAGCACTGCGTTGACTCGACCCTACGCGGCGATTGCGCTCTTCCGCATCGGAGACAGCGCAGCTGCGATCGATCTTCGCATGGTGATGTCGGGCCATGAGGACCCCGTTCTTCGCTACCACGCGATGCGGGAGCTCATTGACGCACATGTCGAAGGCACTCGCTCGCTTCTCTACGATGCGGGCGACGATCCCAGCCCGAGGATCTCTAGATTGGCGTCTCGAGAGGCTCGTCTTTGGGAGCGGCGACGTCCGATTGAGCCAGCCGAATAGCGAACTGCGCTCCGCCGAACTGAGTCGACCGTGCGAGCTGCAGTTTGCCGCCGTGGTCGACCACGATGCGTCGACAAATGCTCAGCCCCAGCCCAGTTCCCTCTTCCCGCGTACTTGTAAAGGGCTCGAAGATGGAGTCTCGGAGTTCAGAGGGAACGCCAGGACCGTCGTCTTCGACAAGTACCGTGACCTCGCCATCCGTCGTCGTCACGGTCACATGGACGTGACCGGCATCTCCCCGCAGCCGAACGGCTTGCGCGGCGTTCTGAACCAGATTGATCAGGACTTGCCGCAACTGATTAGGGTCGGCGAGGACTTCGGCGGGCGTCAACGATGTCTCGAGTGTCACGCCATCTCGATGCAGTAGCGGACGCATCTGGGAGACGACATCATGGACGACGCTCTCTAGCTGCACAGCCGAGCGCGCGCGCCCGTCTCCTCGGGCCATGCCGAGGTATCGATCGGTGAGCTGTGTGAGACGCGCGAGCTCGGTGTCGATGACGGAGAGCATCTCATCGATCTCTGTGCCACCGAGATTCGCGCTCTTCAGTTCGTCGCTGAGCATCTCGATGTTGAGGCCGATGCTCGACAGCGGATTTCGCAGCTCGTGCGTGATGCGCGAGCTAATCTCTCCGATGGCTGCGAGCCGCTCTGCCTGCACTTGGGCGCGCTGAGCGTGCACCAATTTCTCATAGGCGGTCTCGAGCTCGTCGCGGCTGCGTCGAAGTCTGGCGTCTCGATCGGCGATAGCCTGCGCCATGTGCGTAAACTCCCGAGCGAGTACGCCAATCTCATCATTGCCCGCGGCGATATCGGGCGCTCGATAGTCGCCGCGCTTCAGGCGTTCGGCCTCGGCGGTGAGCGCTACGATCGGGTGCAGGACTCGTCTGATGGAGACCGCGACGAGGATGGCCATGAGCAGCGCGACGACGGATGCGCCGATCATCCGGTTGAGGCTGCGTTGTTCCTCGACGCGGACTCGGCTCACCATCTCCGCCACCCGTGCCTCAACGAGCTCGCCGAGCGCGCCAATGCGTTCTTCGGTGGCGGCGACCTGCACGACGAGGCTCTCGCGGAGCGGCTCCATCGTGCCGTCTTCGCCGTCGAGCGCGAGCAGAAGCGCAGCAGCGGCGTCGCTCTGCGCCTGGGTCTCCGCCGTCAGCTGGGTCACGGCATGCTGCAGAGTGGCGAGTAACCTCGACTCCTGCTCTGACACTCCGGGCTCGCTGAGCGCCTGCAAGCTCAGCCCGAGCGTCTGTACGCGTTGCGCGATGCGCTCGGGGAGTGGAGCGAGGGTGAGCGACGCCCGCAGTGCAGGGCGAAGCACAACGGGGTCACCATTGGAGATCACGCGCGCCATCGCGCGCAGATCGTTTTGTGCCGCGTCAATCTGCCGCACGACTGGCACCCAACCCGCATTCACTCGCGCGAGCTCGGCGACCAAGCGCCGCTGGCTGGACGCGTTGTAGACGAGCACCACGGCGAAAACCGCCGAGAGAATAACAACGGCGGCGAGCACTCGAGTAATGACGGAGCCAGATCGCATAAGATGCGTATACAGAACCGCTGCCAAGGACGGTAGCGCGCTTGACGAGCCACATGACGACGCATAGCGCTCCGTCACCCCTCACTCTGTCTGGTACGTTGCATGTTCGAGAAGGTGCTAATCGCGAATCGCGGAGAGATCGCTGTTCGCGTTATGCGCACGCTGCGCGAGATGGGAATCCTTAGCGTCGCGGTCTATAGCGACGCAGACGCAGACGCCGTGCATGTGCAGTATGCGGACGAAGCGATTCATGTCGGGGGCTCCGCTAGTGCGGAGAGTTACCTTGTGATGGAGCGCATTCTGGCGGCCTGCAAGAAGACCGGCGCCCAGGCCGTTCATCCGGGCTACGGATTCCTGAGCGAGAACACGGATTTCGCTGCGGCGTGCGAGGCGGCCGGGGTGACGTTCATCGGGCCGCCGTCGTCAGCGATCACTGCGATGGGCGAGAAGACGCAGGCCCGTCGGTTGATGATCGCGGCTGGCGTTCCGGTCGTTCCGGGCACGCAGCACGCGATCCCGACGGCCGAAGAAGCGTTGGTCATTGCGAAGGAGATGAAGTTCCCCGTTCTGATCAAGGCCGCGGCCGGCGGCGGCGGTAAGGGAATGCGGCGTGTGGACGACGAGGGTACATTCCTCGCGGCGTTCGCGGGCGCTCAGCGTGAGGCCGTCGCGGCGTTCGGCAACGGCGATTGCTACATCGAGAAGTGGATCCTGCAGCCGAAGCACGTCGAGATTCAGATCCTCGCGGATCGTCATGGGAACACCGTGCACCTCTTCGAGCGCGACTGCTCCGTTCAGCGGCGCCACCAAAAAGTCGTGGAGGAATCTCCCTGTCATATTCTGCGTGATGAGGTTCGTCAGCAGATGGGGCGAGTCGCCGTGCAAGCGGCGCAAGCGGTCAACTATGTCGGGGCTGGAACCGTCGAGTTTCTGATCGATGTCGACCAGAACTTCTATTTCCTTGAGATGAACACTCGCCTGCAGGTCGAGCACCCGATCACCGAAGCGGTGACCGGCGTCGACCTCGTTGAGCAGCAGATCCGTGTC
>JBLFZA010000291.1:0-5762 GCA_047610025.1 Bradymonadia bacterium
CCATCACAGCGCCCGTCGCTGCGCAGACGGCGGTGCCGGCACTAGCCGCTCCGGCTCCGGCACCCGCGGCTCCGGTCACCCCGGAGGGATACCTCACAATCGCGCCTGCACTGCCAACGGCGGCGATGCAGGTCTTCGCTCCGCAAACGAGCCGCGTGCCAGAGGGCGCGCATCTCGCGTATCGCGCGTGCCTCTTCGGCGACGCCACCGTGCACTTCTTACATAAGAAGACCGGCGCAATGGTGCAGCGCGATGTTCGCCGCATCGCGACCTTTGTCGACGGCCCCGTGCCCGTCGATTGGGCAAACGCCGTGCCCTCGTCTCTCTCGCTCGAGGCCACCTGCACCGACGCCGAGCCGGGCGCCTGGTTCGTCGAGCCGCCAGAGGTGGCGACGCGGAAAACGAGCTACACGCAGTGGAAGCGCGGCTTCAGCGATACGATGTATCGCAGCGAACGCGTCTCCCTCCTCAAGAGCCCTAGCCTCGACGAATGGTCGACGCCCGGGGAGAGCGAGCGCGACTTCCGCATTCGTATGCAGGCCGTCGCTCACGCCAAGCGCACCGAGCTCGCGGACGCCCTCCGCGCGCGTTACGAGAGCAAGCTGCGTAGGGCCGCCGAGAAGGTCGACGGAGCAGAGCGTCGCATCGACCGCGAATCCAGTGAAGCGTCCCGAGCTACCACCGAGGCCATATTTTCGACCGGTGCTGGCATTCTGAGCGCCATCTTCGGTGGCCGATCTCGCAGCGTTAGCGCGACCATGCGCCGCGCCGGACGTGCACAAGACCAGCGCGCCGACGTCAAAGAGGCCGAAGCGAAGCTCGAAGACGCGGTCGCCGCGGAGCGCGCGTTGCGCGCCGAGCTCGACGCCGAGCTGGCGTCAGCCGAAGCGAGCGTGAACCCCGCGACAGAGTCGCTTGAGCCTCACCCCGTCGCACCGAGAAAGTCAGACATCGACGTCGTCGGCGTCGCGCTGCTCTGGATCCCGGTTGCGGTACACCCCAACGGCCAGCTCTCGTTGCTCGCGACGGTGGCGGGCTAGCCTACGCCTCGGTGTCTGCTTCTGCGTCGAGCGAAGGGGCCATGGCGAGCACGGTGCGCGTGTCGCGCGAGAGCGACGTGCCGAGGTTTTCGCCGAGGCAGATGCGACGGATTGTGCCGGTCGTATCGAAGTTGAAGATGTGGACGGGGATGTCGTGATCCCGCGCGAGCAAGAGCGCGCTTTGGTCCATGACGCGCAGATTCTTCTGCACGAAGTCGTCATACGAGAGCGTCTCGTAGCGGCGAGCGTCGGAGTCGGTGTTCGGGTCGGCGGAGTAGACGCCATCGACGCCTTGCTTCGCGACAAGGATCGCGTCGCATTCACACTGAAGCGCGCGCTGTACTGCAGGGTAGTCAGTCGTGACGTAGGGCTGCCCAATGCCGCCGGCAAAGACGACGATGTAGCCGCGCTTCAGGTGGCGCAGCGCACGCAGCCGAATGAACGGCTCGGCGATCGACTCCGTGGCCAGCGCTGACATCACACGGACTTCATGCCCGCCCTTGGACTTGAGCGCCGCGCGCAGCAGCACGGCGTTGATGAACGTCGCCATCATCCCCATGTTGTCGGCTTCGACGCGGTCGATATTCCAATCCTTCGCGACATTGCCGCGGAAGATGTTGCCGCCGCCGACAACGATGCACACTTGGATGCCGAGATCGGCAATGGAAAGCACCTCATCGCAAATGTGCGTGAGCGCTTCTCGGTTGAATCCGAAACCATCATCTCCGGCGATCGCGCCGCCGGAGAGTTTGAGCATGACGCGCTTGTATCGAGGCATTATTCTGTGGTGTTGGCGAGAGGTGACGCGGGCGTAGTCTAGCCCGTCTAAGCGGTCAACGCGTGAGCCGCAGAGCGTCGATCACGCATTGAAACAGAACCCTGTACGCTCACGAAGCCGACGATGAACACGACGAACCCCTCGACACCCGCTCACGGCGCAGATTCTGGAGCCGCAGCCGACTCCAGCGCCGACTCCGCAGCCCACACCCGCGCAGACTCCGGCGCCGATCCTCGGGGCTCAGCTGCCACGTGGGGCTTGCTCCTCGTGAACCTCGGCACACCTGACTCGGCAGAGACGCCGGACGTGCGCAAGTACCTGCGGCAGTTCCTGATGGATGGGCGCGTGCTCGACATCAACGCCGTCGGCCGCGCGGTGCTGGTCAACGGAATCATCGGGCCCTTCCGCTCGCCGAAGTCGTCGAAGGCCTACAAGAAGGTCTGGATGCCCGAAGGCTCGCCCTTGCTCGTCTACACCGAGCGCTTGCTCGCCGGTGTGCGGGAACGGCTCGGGGAGGCGGTGCAGGTGGAGATGGCGATGCGCTACCAGAGCCCTGACATCACAACGGCGATGGACAAGTTCCGCGAGGCGGGCGTCGATCGCATCATGATCTTCCCGCTCTTCCCGCACTACGCGTCGTCGACAACGGGCTCGGCGATGCAGGCCGTGATGGACGAGGTCCGCGAGCGCTGGAACGTGCCAGAGCTGCTGACCGTGGGCCCCTATTATGACCACCCCGCGTTTATCAACGCGTGGGTCGACGTGGCCAAGCCGATTCTCGACGAAGCCAAGCCGGATAAGATTGTCTTCAGCTATCACGGCGTGCCTGTGCGCCACATGACGAAGAGTGACGAGGTCGGCAACCACTGTCAGAAGAAGCCCGATTGCTGCGCGACGCTCTGCTATGCCAACCGCAACTGCTACGCGGCTCAGTGCCGCCGAACGACAGAAGCGGTCGTCGAGGCGCTGGGGATTCCCGGCGAGAAGTGGGAGCAGACGTACCAGAGCCGGCTGGGTCGTGACCCGTGGCTCATGCCGCCGACGGACGACCGCTTGGAGCATCTACCGGAAGAGGGCGCGAAGAACATCGCCGTCTTGTGCCCCGCGTTTACGGCAGACTGTCTCGAGACGATCGAGGAGATGGGCATGGAGGGGCGTGAAGAGTTCTTGAAGGCCGGCGGCGAGCACTTCGCATTGATCCCGTGCTTGAACGAGCACCCGAGCTGGATGAACGCGGTCGTGTCGATCGCCGAGGACTACCTGCCGAAGGCGTGGACGCATCATCGCTTACGTTAGGCTTGCGGCCTGACGCACGGCGCCTCGACCGCCAAGCGCGCTAGGCACTCGCGGAGGCTTGGCAACGGTGTAGGGCCGGCCACAACGCACAGCTGGCCACTGCGGATGGCCAGTCGCTGCGGATGGTGGGCTCGGGGACGGTGGGCGCTCGTCCTACCCGCTACGCTAGACTTGCCCCGCTGAGCGCAGTCCGTTAGCGACGCTTCGCCTTTAGGGGGACGGTGGCTCTGCGCTGACCCCCGCTGACGGACGCGGAGTTCTCGTGCAGGCGCCCAGCACAATTGGTTTCCCGCTGCACGCGAAGCTGTTCGCGGCGCTTCTGCTATTCGGGCTCCTGTTCGCCGGATGCATCACCGTCGAGAAGTCGATCATCGAGTGCGCGACGAACGACGAGTGCGAGGTCGACGAGACCTGCATCGACGACATCTGCTTGCCGTGCTCCGCCATCGCGGACCGGCAACGGCGCCTCTTCCCCGGCTGCGATACCGACGAGGTACTCTGCGAAGCGCAGAGCGCGTGCGGCGTCACCCTGCGATGCGTCAACACCAGCAGCGACCTCGACCATTGCGGCGCCTGCAACCAGGCTTGCCCGCTCGGGGGGCCGAACACAGACATGCTCTGCTCGTCGAGCACATGCCTCTACGCCTGCGAGAGCGGCTTCTTGGACATCGATGGTCGACCGGGCTGCGAGTACGAATGCAGCGTCTCAGGCGAGACCACGGCGGAGCTCTGCGATGGCCTCGACAACGACTGCAACGGCCTGACCGATGCCGACGACGCGCGCTTCGTGGCACCCGCGTGCCCGAACGGAACAGGAGTCTGCGCGCTCGCTCTGGCGCAGTGCCTCAGCGGCGGCGCCGTAGAGTGTTCGCCGACCCAGGTAACGGGCTCACTGCCGGCAGACGCGCCCGCCTACGAGCCCAACGTTGAGCTCGCGTGTGACCTCGCGGACAACGACTGTGATGGGCTCGTCGATGAGCCCTGCTGCTCGCCTGCACGCGCAGATGCGCTGGAGCTATCGCAAGGCCCCGCGAGCGACGAAGCGTGGAACGCGTCTGGGCTGACCTTCACAACGGTGGGCGCGGTCGATCGGCTGACGTGGACGTCGGTCGGGCTGGCCACACCGCGTCGCGTCGACCTCGAGCGCGCGCGCCTCTGTCGCGAAGCGGGGGAAGTGCCCGTGCGCGTGCTGGGTCGCGTCGGCGATGCCGAGTCTGTTCTGCTCTGCCGTCAAGGAACCACGACGTCCTTTTACCCTCTCGAAGGCGGCGCACCTGCGTTTGTGACAGACGACGTTATCCTCGCCGCCTCAGTGTCAGCCGCTGACGGGCTACGTCTGCTGACAGTGCGGACGGAGGCGAGAGCCGAGCGAACGGACCACCTCGTGACGTGGCGCGACACGGCCGACAGAGAAACGTCGACGCCGTTTGAAGAGCGCACGCTGCCCGTGTTCGCAGCCAGTCTGGGTCGGGTTGGAGCGGTGCTTGTGCCGAATACGACGGAGCCGAACGTCGTCGCGCACATTCTCGCGGACGACGGAACCGAGACCGGCGAGCGCGTGTCGCTGATCGACGAAGCGGACGGGCTCGTGCTGGGTGCGCCGATTTTGCTGGCGTCTGCACCGCCGGGTCGCCGCTTCTTGGCTTTTTCGTCCGGCAACGCCGGTCGCGAGGTGTTCGCCAAGCCGCTCGGCCAGGCGTGGCAAGACGCACAACCGCAGGCGCGCTCACTGGGCCGAGCCGACTCTCCGATTCTCGCGCTTCGAGTCGTGCCGGCCGACGAGGGAATCGGAGTGATCGCTCGCACCGAGCAAGAGTGGCTCGCCTGGCTGGTTGAGCCCTTAACCGGTGACGTGTTGGAAGAACGCGTGGTACGTGTTGGCGACTTGTCGCCCACGGTGGCAGGTGAGGAGATGTGGCGCGCGGCCTGGTCGGCGCGCGTGTTAATCGTCGCTATGGTTGACGAGGGGGATGAATGGGAAGTCGCGAGGTTTGGAACCACTGGAGATCGAGTATGCTCTACCGCACAATAAGCTCCCCGAATGTTGGCGTGACCGCAGCCGTGCAGCGCTTCTCGACCGCGGCACCGTGGCTCGTCGTCAGCTGCCTCTTGCTCGCCGCGGCGTGCGGTGATGGCGGTTCGAAGCCAGGCGACGCAGACAGCGCCGATGGCGACACCGACTCGCTCGTAGACGTGGGTGATACCGACAGCGGCGACACAGACGTTGCCGACACCGGCTCCCTCTGCCCGGGTAGCGCCATTTCTTGCGATGACGAATGCGTCGACCCGCTGACGGACGAGAGCCACTGCGGCAACTGCGCGACGCAGTGCGCGCCGGGCGACGAGTGCGTGGCGGGCGTGTGCGCATGCCCGGAAGCCGAGCAGCGCTGTGGGTTCTCGTGCGTCAATACTCAGAACGATAACGACCACTGCGGCCAGTGCGACCGCGTGTGCGGTGCCGAAGAAGTGTGCTCGGTCGGTGCCTGCGTCACAACATGTGAAGAAGGCCTCGTGAACTGCGACGGCGACTGTGTTGACGTCCAATCCGACGACAACCACTGCGGCCGCTGCGACCAAGTGTGCTCGGGCGACGCGAACGAAGAAGCCAGCTGCGAAGCGTCGGTTTGTTTGGTCGGCTGCGTTGAGGG
>JBLFZA010000292.1:0-5760 GCA_047610025.1 Bradymonadia bacterium
CGCGGGAGACGATGCCGTTGAAGATCGCGCCTTCTTTGATCGTGTCGAGAATCTCGGCGGCCTTCGCGGCGCGCTCCTGACGAAGCAACGCTGCGCGAGACACGACGACGTTGCGGCCGCCCTCTTCGACGCGCTGAACCAAGAACAAAAGCGTCTGACCGACGTAGGTCTCCGGCTCTGAATTACTGTCGAGATCCATTTGCGAGAACGGGCAGAAGCCGCGAGCGCCCATCACCTCGACGTCAAAGCCGCCCTTATTGGTGCCGGTGACACGACCCTCAACGGGGATGCCAGCCTGCTGTGCTTCCTCAAGCATCTCCGAGCCGCCGTGCGCGCCACCGAGCGCGGTCGCGAGGCGTACACCGTCACCGCCAACGCTGACGACGACCGCTTCAATCTCGTCACCGATCGCGACCGTGAGGTTGCCGTCGCCGTCGACGAAATCGCCGGACGAGAGCACGCCCTCGGACTTCGAGCCGAGCGCTACGAAGATGTTGTCGGCGCCAATCGCCACGATAGTGGCCTTTACGCGCTCGCCAACATGCGGATCAGCGCTCGCCATCGGCGAATCGCCGAGCATTGCGGCGAAGTCGTCTGTGGTCGGCATCTCTGTGGGGCGCTCGTACGTCGCCGTTGGCTCCGCCTCTTTTTCCGTTGGCGCCGGCTCGGACGCCTCCGCACGCCAGACCTTTCCGCGGCCATCATCTGCGGTAGCTTTTATGGGCTTGTCCTGAGGAGCAGGCGTAACAGCAGGCGTAACAGCTGCGGGCGCAGGCTGCACGACCGGGGCTAGCGCCTCGGGTGCCGCTTGAACAAGTCCGGGGGCCGGAGCGGCTAGAGGCTTCGCGGGCTCCGGGGCGGCGGCGATCTCAGCCACCGCGAGTGCACCGAGAGGCTGCGTCTCCCCTGCGTCCTTGTCTGCCTTACGTCGAATAACCAGGCCTTTGTTCTTCGGATCCATCACTACTGCCGTGCGGGTTGGGAGCGTGCGGTCTAGCGACTTCCGAGCGGGCCGGCAACCGCCTGATGCGTGCCAGCGTCGCCGCTGCCAGCCTCGTCGTCCCTGTATTCTGTTGGAATACGGAAACCGATCGCGGCGCCTTGAGGGAGATCCACAGACGGCTAGCGTCAGCCTATCTCACCCACACAGAGGCCCCATGAGTATCGCCCCGACCATCTCTCGTTACGCCCGCTACGGTGCCGTGTTCGTCTGCATGTTCGTAGGCAGCAGCTGCGCGTCCGAGACGGCAAGCCACTCAGAATTCGGAGCGTCTGGCGCCTACGCAGATGCCTCGTCAGGCACCAGCGGTCGGCCGACAGCGCCTGTTGATGCCGTGTCATTCGGCGACGTGTCGGCGGCGGGGGACACGGGCAGCCCGATCGACGACCAAGACACCGCGGAGACCTACGAACCCTACGCCGAGAACGACTTCGTCGACGCGGACGCAGACCCGCTCGCGACCTTCTCTGTCGACGTCGACAGCGCGAGCTACACCATCATGCGACGCGACGTGCTGCAGTCTCGCCTGCCCAATCGCAACAGCGTGCGCCTAGAAGAGTACCTCAACTTCTTCGATTACGACTACCCAGCACCCGGCCCGGAGTCGGAGGCCCCCTTCGGAATCGGGCTGGAGTCTGCGCCATCGGAGTTCGGTCAAGGAATGCACCTGCTGCGTGTGGCGCTGCAGGGCGATGAAGTTCCCGCTGCGGAGCGTCTGCCTGCGAACCTCGTGTTCCTTATCGACGTATCGGGCTCGATGCAGTCGACCGACAAGCTGGATCTCGTGCAGTTCTCGCTGAAGACGCTCGTGAAGGCGCTCGGCCCGGACGATACACTCGGCATTGTCGTCTACGCGGGACATGACGCGATCTTGCTCGAGCCAACCGCCGTACGAAATCGCGTCGCGCTCTATGACGCGATCGACGCGCTGAGCACACGCGGGGGCACGGCTGGCGAGGCCGGCATTCGAGCGGCCTACGACCTCGCTGAGGGCGCGTTCCGTGAGGGGGGGATCAATCGGATTGTGCTCTGCACCGACGGTGACTTCAACGTCGGCTTGACCGGCGAGCCGCTGCTCGAGCTGATCGAGGAGTTCCGGGATCGCGACATCACGATCTCCACTCTGGGATTCGGCCGAGGCAACTACAACGATGCGACAATGGAGCAGATCGCAGACCGCGGGAACGGCAACTATGCGTTCATCGACAACCGCAACGAAGCGCTAAGAACGCTGGGCACCAACGTCGTCGGCACGCTGCAGGTGATCGCCAAAGACGTGAAGGTGCAAGTGGAGTTCAACCCCGAGGTCGTCTCTCGCTACCGCTTGGTTGGGTACGACAATCGCGTGCTCGAGGACTGGGGGTTCGTCGATGACACCGTGGATGCCGCGGAGCTCGGCGCCGGCCACAACGTCACCGCGTTCCTCGAAGTCGAACTCGTCGACGGCGTGGTTCCCGGCGAAGGGGAGCAAGAGGTCGCGGCCATTCTACTGCGCTACAAGCAGCCGGATGGCGACGTGAGCACTCAGGTCGGCCGCACATTCGCGGTGAGCGAGATGGGCACCGACTTCGAGGATGCGAGTCGTTCATTCCGCTTCGCGGCGGCCGTCACCGAGTTCGCCGAGATTCTGCGCGGTAGCCGGCACACGGACGGCGAGCGCTTTGAGGACATCATCCGCATCACGGAGGTGGCCGCCTTCGCCGATCACCCGGACATGCAGGAGTTTCCGCAGCTCGTGCAGATCGCCGCTGGGCTGTGAGATTGGTAGGCGCACCGCCAATGGTTTTTAAGACTGACAGCTCGGGCAGGCGTAGAGTCGCCGCCCGCCCAGCTCATGGCGTTCGATAACAGCGCCACACGCGTGGCACGGCTGGCCTTCGCGGTTGAACACCCAGTGGCGCCACTGCTTTCTCGGATGTCCGTCGGCCTTCATCGCGGCATGCACTTCGGCGGGGGTGGTGACCCCGGCTTGGCTGTACGCGAGCCGGAGCGTCTCTACCGTCGACGTGCCAAGCGCGAGAAGCTGTTCGTCAGAGAGATCGGTCGGGCGCAGCGTCGGGCGCAGCCCCGCGGAGAACAGAATCTCTGAGCGAAGGTAGTTGCCCAAGCCCGCGACGAACGCCTGATCGAGCAAGAGCCCTGGTAAGCCGCGACGGCGAAAGGTGTCGGACGCTGCGCGTTCTGCGATGGCGCTCGCATCGGCTTCATCGGCCAACGGGTCGGGGCCCAGCTTCGCGATGTAGGGGTGGCTGTCCACGCCATCGTCGTCGAGCAAAAAGATGTCAGACGCACTATAGAGGGCGGCGACGGTCGTCTCCGTCGTGATGGCGAATCTCAGCGAACGCGTCGTCTTCGCCTCACGATCCACAGGATGAATGTACCACCTGCCGTAGAGCTGATTGTGTGAGTAGACGTTCAACCCGCCCTCAAAGCGCGTGATGATGGCTTTGCCTCGGGGCTCAACCGCCTCCACCACGCACCCGGAGAGTACGGCGCCTCGCGCCACGAGGTGGTCGAACGCGAAGAAGACATCGTGCGCAACGTCGCCAACCACCGCCTTTCGAATGCGGTCAGCGGCGCGGCGAATCTCTGGTCCTTCGGGCATCGTGCGACACAAGGGCGGGGGGTACATGTTGAGAATGCACACGCTCTCAATAGAGTGCGCCTCACCCGCCTTGACGTGCACGCGCGCGCAGCGAGAGACTGCGCCATGCTCCCCGATACACATCGCTCATGACTTCCTCGCGCGCCGCCGGAGCCGCGCGGTCAGCGGTCCAAGACGCGCCCGGATCCATGTTCGACAACGCGCAGTGGGCGGGGCGCGACCTGCAGGGCTCAAATCTCGAGGGGGCGAGTCTCAGGGGGGCGAATCTCAGCGGGGCCGACCTTCGCGGTGCCAATCTCTCCCGAGCGGACCTCTCAGGCGCGGACCTCCGCGGCGCTTCAGTGAGCGACGCTCGCTTTGAGTGGGCGAACCTCTCCAACGTGAATTGGGTCGACGCGAAGCTCGATGGCGTCACGCTGCGAGGTGCGACGCTGAGCCACGCGAATCTGCGTAACGCGTCTTTCGAGGGCGCCGACCTCAGCCTAGCGAAGGCCGAAGGCACTGCGCTATTCCGAGCGACCTTTCGCCGCGCGAACCTTGAGGGCGCACGTCTCACCGACTGTTTACTGCGTCACACGGACTTCACTGAAGCGAAGCTCAACGACGCCAGCCTCGCACGCTCTGAGCTAGACTCGGCAGTGTTCGAGAAGGCCCAGGCGCGCAGCACCACGTTTTCCGGCTGTCAGCTTCAAGGCGCCAACTTCAAGAGCGCCGACGTAAACGGAGCGCACTTCGACAACGCGGACTTGCGAGAGGTCAAAGACATCCTCTTCGACTCGAACTCCAGCCGCGGAGCCCGCTTCGGCTATCGCCCGTCGGACCCGTGGTCCGAGCTTCGCGGCGCGTACACAGGGCCCAGGCTCGTCTACAACATCATGCTGACGATGCTCGCGCTTCTGCCCTATGCTGCGCAGGCGGCGATGTGGTGGGCCGTCAACATGATGCAGTCCCGCGCAAACCTCGTCGACGACGCGGGGGTCGCCATCTGTTTGGCCGAGGCGTGTACGGAGTGGCGCGTCCTGGAGCTTGTGCTCGGATTCCACAGAGGATTCTTCGTCAGTCTGCTCACGCTGCTGCTGATCACGTACAGTGTGATGCGCGGGCTTCTCACGCTGCGCGTCGCGCCTCTTCGCGAAGATGAAGAACGCTCCGGCGTGCTCCCGGCCAAGGCCGACTACCTGCCCTTGCAACGCATGCACTACGTTGTGCGCGCGCTCTTTGTTGTTGCCCTGCTCTCGGTTCTCTACCACCTCGGGTCATGGCTCTGGCAGCCGGTGATGCTGCCGAGCAGCTAGTCACCTGTGATGACGTCGCTCCAACGAGTTCTTCCCGACATTTGCGACGCACGCGCATGAGCGAACGCCAAACGCCAGACACTCAACCGGTGCAAACCGACCCGGCAACTCAGCCACCGAGTTGGCAGCGCCTCTTCGCAGACCTGTTAGCGGTAATCGCCGTCTACGCGCCGATCCGGTTCCTCCTGTTCCCGTCGGTCGCGCTGCCGAAGGCGTTCCATCTGCCAGCGGACGCTTACGAATCGGGGTTCGTGGCGCTACGAGCGCTGACGTTTCCGAACGCCATTTGGTGGTTCGCGCTGAGCGCCGCGCTGATCGGGGCACACTTCATCGACGTGAAGGGCAACCCGTTCTTCGGCAAACTGCGGTGGAACACGACCGAGACGCCTGGCATACGCATCGCGCTCATGGGGCTCGGGCTGCCGATTGCCTGGAAGCTGACGACGATCGACGTCAACGTGTACTTCGACCAAGTGCACGCGCTCGACCGGGTTCTTATCGCGGCGCTTTACCTCGCGATGTTCCGCACGCCGCTCGCGATCCCTTGGTTCTTAGGACTGTCCGCGGCGTTCTTTGCGCAGTTCCACTTCCCGGAGTGCTTCCACTTCACGTGGGCAGACAAAGCGGTTCTCTACTACGGGATGTTGCTGATTTGGGTCGCGTTCATCGTCTCAAAGGTCCGCCGTCTCGATGCGGCCGTCGTGCCCGCGCTGCTGCTTTGCCTCTTCGCGTCGTTCTACTTTTACCCGGGCGTAACCAAACTCGTGAAAGCGGGTGGCCCGCTGACCTGGCTGCTCTTCAACCCGGTCTACGACCTGTTCATGGGCGCGTACGCACATGGCTGGTGGGCAGGAGCTGAC
>JBLFZA010000293.1:0-5748 GCA_047610025.1 Bradymonadia bacterium
CGTGGCCTCTGATGGCAGCCGAGTCCCTTCGGCTGCTCTCGCCCCCCGAAATGGCAACCCGTCAACGTGCAGAAGCGCATCATCGGCTACGATCTCGCCCGGGCCCTCGCCATCTTTGGCATGGTCGTGGTTAACTTTAAGATTGTTATGGGCGCTGAGTCCAATGGGCCGGCGTGGTTGGTCAGCATGGCGGAGCTGCTGAGTGGGCGTGCGGCGGCGACGTTCGTGGTGCTGGCAGGGGTGGGGATTTCTTTGCTCTCTCGCGAGGGGCGTATCTCGGGAGACAAAGACCTGCTCCGCAGGAACAGGACCGCGTTGCTCAAACGAGCGCTGTTTCTCTTCATCGTCGGGTTGCTCTTCACACCGATTTGGCCGGCCGATATTCTGCACTTCTATGGCCTCTACATCGCGTCAGCGGCGATGTTACTCGCGGTCTCCACGCGCACGCTCTTCACCCTCTGTGGGGCTCTGGTTGTGGCGGCCGCGGTCATGGTGCTCAGCCTGAACTATGATCACGGGTGGGACTGGGAGACCCTCGAGTATGTCGACTTCTGGAGCCCGTCAGGCATGGTCCGCCATTTGTTCTTCAATGGCTTCCACCCCGTTATCCCTTGGCTTGGCTTCCTCTTGGTGGGGATGGTGCTCGGCCGACAGGAGTTGACGAGAGTCGCGGTGCGTCGTCGCATTTTCGGTGCCGCCCTTGCGACGGCCGTCGTCGCGGAAGTGGGTAGCCGAGTGATCGTGCGAAGGCTCTCCCCGGGCTTGGACGCCACCGGTCAGGAGGCCATCTTTGCGATGTTTGGAACCCAACCTATGCCGGCTATGCCGCTCTACATGTTCGCCGCGACGGGTACTGCCTGCGCCCTGATCGTTGCGATGGTCTCGCTCGGCTTTCGCTACGGCGAGACGGCGTGGCTGCGACCCATCGTCCGCACGGGTCAACTTGCATTGTCCCTCTACGTGGCGCACATCATCGTCGGTATGGGCGCGCTCGAGTCGTTCGGCAGACTGGAGAATCAGACGCTGCCGTTCTCGCTGCTGTCATCCCTCGTTTTCTGTGCCTTTGGTGTGCTTTTTGCGCATTTGTGGCGTGGGCGATTCAAGCGCGGGCCTGTCGAGATGCTCATGAGAGTCATGACGTAGCGCACCGTGCCGGCATCGATTTGGAGCCCGGCCTCACTCCCGAAGAATCTTCAGTGCTTTGCGAGGCTCGGCGGCGGCGGCGGCGAGCACGCCGCCCATCATCGCGCCGATGACACCGAGAGAGGCGACTTCGCTGCCCCCGAAGACGAGGCCTTTGTAGGGAGACCGAGGGCGAAGGGCGTCGCAGCGGAAACGGTCGGGCGTGGGCTCGATGCCGTAGATAGACCCGCGCTGCGGACGAACGAAGTGGTCGGTCGTCAGCGGCGTGCCGAGCTCGGTGAAGTCAATCAGCGGGGCGAGCTCGGGCATGCGCTCGAGGAACTGTTCGAGCAAGCTGTCGTGCATGGCCTTCTTGAAGGTCTCGTAGCTCTCGTCGCGCTTCTTCCACGACGAGTCGAGCCACGGCTCGAAGATCTCCCATGGCACGAAGGTGACGACCTCGCCGGTGTGCCGTTGCTCGTCGCCCGGCTCGTGTTCCGGGTCTTTTAGAGACGGGAAGCTCGTGTACAAGCACGGAGCCTTCGGCATGGGCTTGCCGGGTTCGACGTCCCACGCGATCGCCTCTGAGTCCCACGTGTCGTAGAACCACTGGTTCGCGGCGCCTGCGCCGGCAGCGCGGATGTCGCCCTTGAACCCAATATACAAACACACATGCGCGGCGGCTGGCGGAAGCGCGGTCACTTCCTTGCCCCAATCGGCCTGCCTGTCCGACTCTGGTAGCAAGCGGGACACGGTCGACTGAACGCCGGCAGCGCTCACGATGAGCGGCGCGAAGATCTCTTCGCCGTCTGTGAGCTTCACGCCGGTCGCGCGGTCTCCGTCGATGATGATGCGTTCAACGTCGGCGCGCACCCGCGTCCACCCACCTGCATCCGCCACGGTGGCCAGTAGCCCTTCGGCGATGCGCTGACTTCCGCCGACCGGGTAGAAGCCGCCGTGCATGAAGTGTTTGGCGACCAAGGCCTGTATGGCGAAAGACGAGCGGCTGGGTGGCGACCCGTAGTAGCCCCACTGCGCGGTGAGGATGGTGCGCAGCTTCGGGTTGTCGGTGATGCCCGCGATCACTTGGTCCGTGTGACGCTCCATCTGCTTCTGCGCGTCGGCCGCCAAGGTGAAGTCCATGAGCTTGCTCGCCCACCCGGGCAGGGCGCGGGACATGTAGTAGCCGCGCATCGACTTGGCGACGGCGCGCACCTCTGCCAAGTACGCGTCGATCGCGATTGCTTCGTCCGGGAATGCTTCGAGCAACGTCGCGCGGAACGCCGCGGGCGAGTCGGGGAACGTGATGCGGAACCCGTCCGGGAAGGTGAATTCGTCGTAGGTGTCGCCGAGGCTGGCCCACTCCAGCTTGCCCTTGGTGAGGCGCTTCAGGAGCCGTCCGATGGTGGTGTGGAGCGACACCTCTCCGACGGCATGCACCCCAACATCCCACTCGTAGCCTGGCCGCTTGAAGGTGTGGGTAAAGCCACCGGGCGTGTAGTGCTGCTCGAGAACAAGCACACGCTTGCCCATCGTCGCGAGCATCGCCGCCGCGGTCATGCCGCCCATTCCTGAGCCAATGACGATGACGTCCCACTTGGTCGAGGTGTGCTCGTCCGGTAGGTGTTTGGACCAAGGGCGTTGCTGTCGTTCGCTCACGATGACTCTGTTGTGTGTGTTCGCGCTGCGGGCAGCGTGTTTGGGTCTTGAAGCGGCAACCCGCGCAAGGCGGGGATGTGGGGCGTGAAGTACGCCCGCGGGAAGTGCACGTTCTTGCGGATGATGAAGCTCTCCGCGCGTCGACCCATACGGGCGCCTAGCGTGAGCACAGCGATCTGCGATGTGCCGCCGCGAAAGGTCGTCGAGCCGGCGGTTCTCGCGGCTCGTAGGCAGTACGCATACGCCCACGTCGCGAGGCCTTTGCCTATGTACGGCGGAGCGAAGGTCAGATCGGCGCCGGAGACATCGCGCCAGAATGGCGAGTCATGCACGTCAACGCCAACGCCGCCAACGAGGGTGTCGCCGTAGAAAACCGAGCGCCTCCACGGCTTGTCCACGTTTTCGGCGAGCATCTCCGCGCGTTTGCCGAGGTAACCATCATTTGTGCCAAACCAGCAATACTCTGGGTACGCCGCGAAGTACGCCCTCTCGAGGTCGACCAACGGCGCGATGTCCGCTTCCGCGAGCGGCGCAACGCGCAGACCCAGCGCGCTCGGGCGCTGAAGCGCGCTCTCGGGGAGCGCAGCGATCGCGTCGTCGAGCTGGCCGACAGTCACGACGGTGTCGAGGCCAAACCCGAGCTCTTCGAACACCGGAATGAGCGAGGCGTAGTCGACGAAGAGCTGCAGATCGACGGTATCGTCGAGCGTAGGAAGCACCTCGCGCAATGTCGCGGCGAGCCACTCGTGGTGTTCGGGCCCCGCCGCGTCGACGAGCAGCCGCGTCGTCGGCTGGCCGTACCATGAATCTGCGACGCGCCCCCACGTGACATGGGCGAGCACGTCGCCACTCGGTGCGAGCTGGCGCGTGCCGCCATCGCGCGACGCGAGCTGCACTGACTCGTCTACGAATTCGGCCATCGCCTTGTGCGCGCCCTCGTGGTCGACGTGGCCGCCGAGTCGTCGCAGCGAGGCAAGTCTGAGGGCGACAATAGACATCGGTACGTGGGCTGAATACACGAGGCGCTGAATACAGCGCATGGCTGGGTCGTCCGTCTTCGACACCCGCCCGACTCTGCACGGAAGAGACGTATGAACGCAACCACCATGACAGCACTCGCACTCTTCGCAACGTCCACCCTAGCGCCCCTCGCGGCCTCCGCGCAGGACGGCTGCTACAAGGGCGAATGCGACGGACTCATGACCGATGCCATCGGGTCGAACTACCTCAGCGCGACTATTGGCCGCGGCTATGAGGCGCCACCGGAAGTGCTGCGCGGCGTCTCCGGCGGCGAGATTGACGCCAGCTACCTCGGGCGAACCGTCGACGGACCCTGCCGCGGCGTCACGACGGCGCTGCCCGATCACATGCTTACCCTGACAGAGCGCACCGACTCGCTGCAGCTCAATGTCACCTCCCGCGGCGACACGGTGCTGCTCGTGCACGGCCCGGATGGCTGGCGATGCAACGACGACGCGGACGGGCAAAATCCCTCGCTCTCCGGCACCTGGGCACCCGGGACGTACCGAGTGTGGGTCGCGAGCTATGATCAGCGCTTCTACGATTACGCGTTGCTCTTGGACTTCGAGCGTCGTCGACCGCCACACCGCCCGGAGCGTCCCCCAATCGCCGCGCGACCTGACACCGCGGCCACGAGCGCTCTCTACGAGTCCTTCGTGTACGACCCGGCCGCGGAGCTGTACCCGATTGGGCTCGATGGACTGCCTGGCGGCAACATCGACCTCGAGCCGCTCGGCTCCACCCGGACCGGGCCCTGCGATGGGTTCGTCTCTGAGGGGCCCCAGCACATCATGACGCTGACCGACACCGCCTGGATCGAGTGGCGCGTTGAATCCGCGACCGACACGACCCTCGCCATTCACGGCCCTCGTGGGTGGCTGTGCAACGATGACTCAGAGGGGCTGAATCCGGGTCTTGGTGATCGCGTGACCCCCGGTGAGTACCGCATCTGGGTCGGCTCCTACCGGCTGGGTGAGACAGGCAACTACTCGCTCTTCGTCGACCAGTTAGAGCGCGCGACCATTCCAGAGCCGATCGCTATCCCGCTCGTTGTGACGGGCACTTTCGAAGATACGGACGTGCGCTTTGACGGCGAGACGCCGGAGGACATCCACAGGCAGTGCATGGGCTACGTGCAGGTCGGCGGGAGCTTCGACTGGGTGGACAACGTGACGCTCAATGGTCGCAGCGCCGCGAACACCTTCGGCTACTGGTCGCCCGCCCAATTGTGCGTGATGGCGGCGAGCTCGGTGTCGCGGCCAGAAGCCAGATTCGTCGCAGAAGGCACGATCGAGGATGTGCCCTTCTTGCTGGGCGCCGAGTCGGTTGAAGCGCTGCGCGACCGCTGCACGTGGATGTTGGAGGGGGCGTTCGGTGACTTGTGGATCGACGATATCGTTGTGAACGGCCAATCCCGTCACAATGATTTCGGATACTGGGAATCCGCCGATGCCTGCATGATCGTCAGCACGCTGGCGACCGATCTTGGCCCCGACACCCGCACGGAGCAGCCGCGCCGGCCGCGCTCGCCGCGTGGTGGTCGACTGTAGCCGCCTTGCCGAACCCATCGTCTGCACGTACGCCTAGAAAATGAACGGCTACTCACATGGCGCAGGCCCGCACACCCACCGCCCCCGGGCGGCGGGTCCGAACGTTCCGCTGGTTGCGCCGCGAAACGCAGACCTCACGGCGGCGTGCGTGAAATGCGGGAACCCACACCCGACGCAGACGCGACAGGCTCAGGTCGTTTGGGTGCCGCCCGGCGTGTACCTGACCCTGCTGATCAGCTGGCTGATCACCGTTATCGTGTACTACTACATGCGGAAGGTCTCGCGGCACAACGTCGCCTTGTGCGACCCGTGCGCGAGGGAGTGGGATACGGCAGGTGTGGAGATGCCCGTCGCGGCAGCGACGGGCGTGATTGGATTTCTGGCTGGCTTAGGCCTG
>JBLFZA010000294.1:0-5739 GCA_047610025.1 Bradymonadia bacterium
GCGCTGTGTCGATGAAGCCGCGGTCGAAGAGGAGCACGGAGTTGTCGGGAACGCCGTGCCACATGGAAGCGGCGAGGGTCGTCTCGCCAGTCCCCTTCCCCGTATCGAAGATTTTCCACGCGCGGATATAGGCCGCCGTGCCTGCTATCCGCTATCCGTCGAACAAGTCCGACAGCTTGCGATCATGCCCAGCCGGCCGAGCGCGCTCATGCGCCCATGTTCGCAACGCCTTCACGTCTGTCTCACGTAGCTTGTAGAGTGGGATCAGCTGCTTCGCCGCCAGGGTGAGGTCGGCCTGCGAGACCTCGCGGTCGTCCGCAAACGCTCGGTACATGGCCGCAATCACGACCTGCTCAAGCTCGGCGCCCGAGAAGTTCTGGGTTTTGCCCGCGAGCTCGTCCACATCGAAGCCGGAGCGGCCTCGTCGGCCGAGGTGAATCGCGAGAATCTGCCGACGCGCGTGCTGGTCCGGTAGGTCGACGAAGAAGAGCTCGTCGAAGCGTCCGCGGCGCAAAAGCTCGGGTGGTAGCTTGTCCACTTGGTTCGCCGTCGCGACTAAGAACACAGCGGACTGCTTCTCTTGCAACCAAACAAGCAGCGAGCCGAGCACTCGCGATGTCTCGGCGTCGCCCTCTGAGAACCCCTTCTCAATCTCGTCCACCCACAGAACACACGGCGCCATCGCCTCGGTTGAGCGAATGGCTTCGCGCAACGCGTCGTCCGGCGCGACGCTGCCCGAGAAGAGCGCGCCGAGATCCAAACGAACAAGGGGAATGCCCCAGAAACCGGCGACGGCTTTCGCGGCGAGCGACTTCCCGCATCCCTGCACGCCGACAAGCATCAGCCCCTTCGGCTGCGGCAGTCCAAACTGGCGAGCGTCATCGCTGAAGGCCGCGCGCCGCTCGTGTACCCAGCGCTTCAGCGTGTCGAGGCCGCCAATATCATCCAGGTTCGCGCCTGGCTCGCAGAACTCGAGCGCTGTCGCTGCCGACATGAGTCTGCGCTTCTCGGCGATGACGACGCTCTCCCAGTCCGTTCCGCGCCCCAGCGCGTTGTTCAACTCGGCGACGTGTTGCGCGCGCCGGAATGCCCTCAACGACTCTCGCCGCGTGAGGCCGAGCGCTGCGCCGGCGAGTCTGTCTCTCTCAAACGACCGTCCGGCTTCTTCTGGCGCCACGGCGTCCAGCACGTTGGCGAGCTCTTCTCTGTCCGGGAGCGGCACGTCGACGAGCACCCAGTCTTTCTCGAGCTCGCGCGGCGTCACCGCGACGGGAGAGATGAAGACGACCGTCGTGCCGCGTGCCATGAGCTTGCCCTGCGCGACGCGGAAACGCCGCACGCGCTGCGGGTCAGCGAGATAGGGGTGCACATCCACCGCGACTGCGATCGCCTTGTTCGCGTCCGTTGACAGCGTATCGATCCACGCGTCGAGCGCCGCGCCCGGGTCCGCGTGCGATTCAGGCTCCCAGCGAGTGATCGGCCGACCCATTGCCTGCGCGAGCGAGCGTAGCACGGCATTCACCCGCTCTTCCTCGTAGGTGACGAGGTAGAGGTACGGGTAGGGCGACGCGATGAGCGTGTGCAGTTGCGAGGAGAAGGGAAGCATGACGCCGATTGTGAGCGCGGGAATGACGCAGTGCATGACGCAGTGCGTGACGAACGGTCAATCGCAGCTTACAGGGTGGTGGCAGCCCTGCCAACTCGCCGCGGCTGCGCCACTATTGATGCTCTCGTTAAGCCCCTGGTCGTGATGTCGAACATCTTCTGCGAACAAACCGGTGCACAGGTCCCGCTGATTTGCGGTGCCATGTACCCGTGCTCCAACTGGGAGCTTATCGCGGCCGTCGCTGAGGCCGGTGGCATGCCGGTCGTGCAGCCCGTCTCTCTGGTGTTCGCGCACAAGACGGACCTGCGTGAGGGGCTGCGCAAGATTCGAGAGGTGACCAGCAACCCGATCGGCTTCAACGCGATCGTGGAGCAGTCATCCCAAGCCTACGAAGACCGCATGCGCGCGTGGATCGACATCGCCCTCGAAGAAGGCGTTCGCTTCTTCGTCACCGCGCTCGGCAATCCGAGCTGGGTGGTCGAGAAGGTGCACGCTGTGGGCGGCATCGTTTATCACGACGTGACCGAGCGTAAATGGGCCGAGAAGGCGCTCAGCGCCGGTGTCGACGGGTTGATCTGCGTGAACGACCGCGCCGGCGGCCATGCCGGCACCCTCGCGGAGCTCGAGCTCTGGGAGTCGATGTCCGATCTAGGCGTGCCGCTCGTTTGTGCGGGTGGTGTGGGTGACCCCGCCGACTTCAAGCGCGTGCTCGACATTGGCTTCGTCGCCGCGCAGCTCGGCACCCGCTTCATCGCGACCGAAGAGTGCTCGGCGCACGCGGACTACAAGTCGGCGATCGTGAAGGCGACCAGCCCCGACATCGTGCTGACGGACAAAATCAGCGGCGTGCCGGTCGCCGTCATCAAGACCGACTACATTGACCGAGTCGGGACCAAGGCCGGCCCCATCGCTCGGCGGATGCTGCGTCACCGTAAGCTGAAGCACTACGTGCGCATGTTCTACACCGCGCGTTCTGTCTGGCAGCTTAAGAACGCCAACACGAAAGGCGGCAGCTACAAGGACTACTGGCAGGCCGGGAAGTCCGTCGATGGCGTGATCGGCGTTCTGCCCGCGGGTGACGTGGTTCGCGCGTTCGCCGACGGTATTGCTTAGGACGCAGTGGAACCGCCGAGGGACCAGGCGCGCCGTGATCAATGCGCACGACGGCCGTCCGGGATGCGCTTATCCCACATGCTCGAGGAAACTGACGCGCTGCCTCATGCCCACTAGGTTGTCGATGTCCGTCGCGCTGCCCAAGCACGCGGCTACTTGAACGAGCTCCTCAGCCACCAGCGTGTCGTGCCAGAAAAACCGATTGTGAACCAGCTCCGAGATCGCGGGGTCATCGTGCACGCTCCCTTGTCGTGTACCTTCCAGGACATCGACGCCGAGCGTATCGAAGCCGGCGTCGAGATCTACGGCGGCGTGAACCTCGTCGGAAAACAGACTCGCTTCGGTGCGGGCACGAAGATCGGTAAGGCGGGCGGTGGCTATTTTGAGAACGTTCAGGCCGGACGAGGCTGCGATCTCTTCGGCGGCTACTACAAAGACTGCGTGTTTCTCGATGGGGTGACCATCCGCGGTCATGCGGAGATGCGGGGCGGCACCGTGCTGGAAGAGGGCTGCGAGGCGGCCCAGCATGTTGGCTATAAGATGACCGTCATGCTGCCCTACGTCGTCGCCGGCTCTCTGCTGAATTTCTGTGATGCGCTCTTCGCTGGAGGCACGTCGCGGAAGGATCACAGCGAGATCGGCAGCTGCTTAGCGCTGTACAACTTCACGCCGTGGGGCGACAAATGGGCGTCGCAATTCGGTGACGTCGCGCGTGGTGTGTTCATGCGTTCCCCGAAGATCTTCGTCGGCGGTCAAACGCAGATCGTGTCTCCGGTGCATGTTGGCTTCGGCTCCGTGATCCCGGCGGGCTGCGCGGTGCGGCGCGATGTGCCCGAAGGCCGCATGGTGGGCGCTGCGAGCGTCGCGATCGACATGCCCTTCGACGCGAAACGCTATGGCACGCTCACTCCGAAGCTGAAGCGCACGGTGGTGTATCTCGCGAACATGCGGGCCCTGCTCTACTGGTATCAGAACGTGCGCATGCCGATCGCCGGTAGCGACCTGTTCCTTGTGGGGCTCTACCAGGGCGCGATGCGTCAAATTCTCGCGAACATCAGCGAGCGGATCAAGCGGCTCGACCAGCTCGTTGAGCGCTTACCCAGCTCCATCGAGCGTCTCGCAGAAGAGTGTGAGATCGCGAAAGCGCTCGGCGACGAGGTGAAGCAGGTGCGCTACACCGCGCGCATGAAAGAGCAGCAGAGCCTCGTCGAGCGATGGCCGAGCCTGCGATCTCAGCTCATGAAGACGCCGCCACCGATCAGCGGCGGCGCGCTGAAAGACCTCGTCGCGGCGTATGGGAAGATCCGGGCGAAGAAAGAGATTCGATACATCGACTTCATTCGTCACGCGCCTGGTCCGCTCGTCACGGAGGGCATTGCCCACATGGAAGCTTACACGCGGCAGCTTTCGCTCGCAGACTTGGTGTAGCGACCGCTTGGGCGTGGCGGCCCTGCTACTGGTTGATCGCTCGGCTGTTCTGCGCTGGCGCCGCCAGAGTTATCGATGAGCCGCCCCTCCTACTGCCCGTCCGGGTGGACGACGGCCGAGCAGTAGGTGGGCGAGCAATCGTGGCAGCGAACGTAGAGGCGCGCGGCTCCGTGCGCCTCTACGTTCGCGGCCATCTGTCTCTAGAGAACGCTCGGGATGGCGACCAGGATCGCCAAGCTGAGAGACGCCGCCGCCGCAGGAGACGCCAACCGGGTACGCGCCAGCTTTCGCTGGCGTAGGAAGGCGATCAATTGAAGCGTTGAATGCAGCGAGTCCGTTCGCCATGACCACAACGTCGGCCGGACTTTTATCCGGTGATATTGCGGCATGTGAACTCTCATTGAGACAGGGGTGGAGGGTGGACGCACTAGGAGATTGCAAAGGAAGTACCAACTTTATGCATAGGATATATGAACAAGTAATGCCGAGTCATCTCGGCAGTTTAGACTGTAACTGGCACGATGCGTTCCGATCTCGTTAACTCGCAGCAAATGGTACGCACCTATTGCAATTGGTACGCGAACCAATTGATAAGGTGCGCACGTACCTTTCGGGCGTCTGTCCACAGCAACAATTCCGGCGCGTCCGCATGTCGAACTCTGAACGTCCATGGACCACCACGGAGCTGCAGCGCGATACGCTGCAGCTCGACGGCCAGACCTTAAAGGGCGACCTCTCCACCCTGCTCACCCTCACAATCGTCGGGCACCCCGACCTGAGGCGCTGCGGAGAGTACACATTGGTGCGCGGCAAAACCGCCGTCAGCCGGCTTGAACCCACCTTCACGCGCACCGATGGCAGCTCCACCGGTCCGATCGTCGACCCCTTCATCAGCCGGCGCGCGACCATCACGCTGCGCGCGCGCGAGGGAGCCGTCACCATCACCCGCGAGCAACCCAACGCCGACGTGAAGGTTGGCGGTGAGGTGCTCGGTGACAGCGCGGTCATCCCGCTGGAGCAGCTGGACCAGGGCGTTGTGCTCGAACTCCAGAGCCGCGTCGCGCTGCTGCTTCACTACCGAAACTCGCTGCCCAGCCTCGACGATCTCGCGGACCCTCATGTGGTCGGCACGAGTGACTCGCTCCGCCGGGTTCGGCAGCGGATCGAGGCCGTCGCTCAGACACACGCGTCCGTCCTCGTGCTTGGAGACACCGGTGTCGGCAAAGAGCTCGTCGCGCAGGCGATTCATCGCCACAGCACGCGCTCTCGCGCGCGTCTCGTCAGCGTCAATGTCGGAGCGCTTGAGCCCTCCGTGCTCGCCTCCACACTCTTCGGACACGTGAAAGGCGCGTTCACGGGTGCCGACCGCGACCGCGCAGGCCTCTTTCGCGAGGCGGATGGCGGTACCCTCTTCCTGGATGAGATCGGTGACGCTCCGGCCGAGGTCCAGCGCGCGCTGCTCCGTGTCCTCGAGACACGAGAGATCGTCCCCGTCGGCAGTGATCGCGCCGAACGCGTGGATGTCCGCTTGATCGCCGCGACGGACGCTGAGCTAACCCCAGAAGCCGCAGAGGGACCGGTGCGCTCACAGC
>JBLFZA010000295.1:0-5716 GCA_047610025.1 Bradymonadia bacterium
AACACGGACTCTGTGAGACATGCCCGGTGAAGACACCTTTGAGGGTGGCGATCACCGAGAGCGTGTTCCCGTGTTTGGGCCGAGAGCGTGCTCCCGTGTTCGTTCGGACGCTCGACTACACCCGACTCACAACATCTAGTCCTAGTCGCAGTCCCAGTCTCAGTCTCAGCGCAGCTCGCCGCGTAACGCCTCAAGAAACTGCTCGAGAATCTCCGTTCGTCGCATCGCCTCGACGCGCCCCGCGTCGGTCAACATCGTCTCCGCGAGACCGAGCAGCTTGGTCGAGAAGTGGTCGACGCTGTTCGCGCGGTCGTCGAGCTCACGATGTTTGGCGAATGGGTCGATGGCATCGAACAAGTTGGCGCCCATACGCTGCCCCGTCGCGAACGTTCTCGCGATTCCGATGGCCCCCAGCGCCTCGAGCCGGTCGGCGTCTTGCAGCGCCATGCCGAGCGGAGTGGTGGGTGTCGCACCGCGGCTGAAGCTGTGGTCACGGATGGCGTCGGCGATGCGGTCCACGGCGTCGTTATCGAACCCGGCGCGATGCAAGAGGGGCCGCGCCGCGTCCGCGGAGAGCTCACTGGCTCTCGCGCGGTCGGGAGAGCTCTTGGGAACGTTCACGAGATCGTGCAGAAGTGCGGCCGCGAGACACTCGCGCTCCGTCGTATCCTCGTGGCCGATCGCCACGGTCCAGCGCGCTACACGGAGGACATGAGCGAGGCCGTGCGCGTCATCTTCGGTCTCGTTAGCGATTGCCTCGTAGAGGGCTCGCAACCCCTTGTCGGCATCAATGCGCCGCTGGACCGCCTCAAGCGAGGGGGGGAGGGCGCTCATGATGTGCGGGTGGGGACGTGCCAAGAGTGTCGGCCGATGAGCTCCTCTTGCAGCGATGGGTGAGCCGCACTCTCCGCCGCCGCTATCTGCGAGCGGAAGCGTTCATCGTAGGTCGGCGAGCTCACGGAGCGCAGCACTCCGATTGGCGTGGGACCGTGACTTCGGAGCTCGGCGAGCGCGCGATGGTAGCCATCGGAGCCTTGCTCGTCGTGTTTCACGATGTCAGCCGCGTCGACGTCCGCGCTCGCCCGCACACTTAGGCCGAACCCATCTTGCACAACGCAGTGCTCGTTGTCGGCCCCGAAGAGGAGCGGTTCGCCATGCGTGATCTCTATCCGGGCGCCGTGTTTGGTTTCTTTGTCGGTGAGGACGTCGTGGGCGCCATCGTTGAAGATGTTGCAGTTCTGGTAAATCTCGATGAGGGACGTACCACGGTGCTGCTGGGCACGGAGCATCATCTCCGCCATGTGCGCCGGGTCTTTGTCGATCGTTCGAGCAAAGAACGTTGCCCGTGCGCCGAGCGCGAGTTGAGCAGGATCGAAGGGCCGATCAATGGAACCGAAGGGCGACGACTTTGTGCGAGTGCCCTCGCTTGATGTTGGGGAGTACTGTCCCTTGGTCAGCCCGTAGATCTCGTTGTTGAACAGGAGAATGTTCACATCGACGTTGCGACGCAGGATGTGGATCAGGTGGTTGCCGCCGATGGACAAGGAGTCACCGTCGCCTGTGGCAATCCACACAGACACGTCAGGGTTGGCCGCGCGAAGTCCGGTGGCGACTGCGAAGGCGCGTCCATGGAGGGTGTGAAAGCCATAGGTGTTGACGTAGTAGGGCAGGCGGCTTGAGCAGCCAATGCCGGATACGATGGCGATGTTCTCTTTGGCGACGCCTATCTCGGGCAGCACCTTCTGGAGCGCGGCGAGGATGGCGTAGTCGCCACACCCTGGGCACCAGCGCACGCCTTGGTCGGTTTGGAAGTCTTTGCGAGTCAGCTTTGGCGTATTCATGCGGTAGCCTCCGCGTCTTTGATAAGTCCGAGAACGTCTCGCACTGTGAATGGGCGGCCCTTCACCTTGGGCATCGCCTCGGCGTTTACCCCATAGCGCGCGCGCAGAACGCGCGCGAGTTGACCATCGTTAAGCTCTGGCACAATGATACGTGAGTAGCGCGCGAGCAGCTCAGCCGTGTTGCTCGGCATGGGGTTCAGATAGCGGAAGTGCGCATGCGCGACGGGCATCCCGCGGCGATTGGCTTCGATGACCGCTGTATGGATTGCGCCCCATGTGCTGCCCCAGGAGACGAGCACCAGCTCGGCATTTGCGTCGCCGGTCGCTTGTAGCGGTGGGATCCACTTCGCCGCGGCTTGCACCTTCTCGCGGCGGAGCTCGGTCATGCGCGCGTGGTTGTCGGGGTCGTACGAGATGTTGCCGGAGTGTTCGTCCTTCTCTAGCCCGCCGATGCGATGCTCGAAGCCCGGCATACCAGGGTGAGTCCAGGTTCGGGCCAGTGTCTCTGGGTGACGTCGAACCGGGTTGTAGTCGTCGGCGGAGCCCGGCTCGGGGACCTCTATCGGCTCGAAGTCTTCCGCGTTGGGGATCAGCCAGGGTTCGGCCGAGTTGGCGAGGTAGGCGTCGCTCATCAAGAAGACGGGCACCATGTGCCGCACCGCGATGCGGAAGGCCTCGATGGCCATGTCGTAGCAATCCGAAGGGCTCTTGGGCGCGAGCACAACGCATGGCGATTCACCGTTGCGCCCGAAGAGGGCGAGCTCCAGGTCGCTCTGCTCAGGTTTCGTCGGCATCCCCGTGCTGGGGCCTGCCCGCTGCACGTTGATGATGACCAGCGGGAGCTCGGTGGCGGCCGCGAGACCAATCGCTTCGCCTTTGAGAACAATGCCGGGGCCTGATGAGGCGGTGACGCCCAGAGCTCCGCCATAGCTGGCGCCAATGGCCATGCAACACGCCGCGATCTCGTCTTCTGCTTGAATGGTCTCGATGCCATGCGCCTTGAGTCGAGCGAGCTCGTGCAAGATGTCGGACGCGGGGGTGATCGGGTAGCCGGCGTAGACCACAGGCCGCTTGGCGAGGTGAGCGACGGTCGCGACGCCGAGCGCGATCGCTGTGTTCCCGGTGATGCTGCGGTAGTGGCCGTCAGGAATCGCCGCGGGCGATACGAGCATGCGAGACGGCGCGATCTCGGCAGTTACGCCGAAGTCATATCCCTTCTGCAGCGCGGTGCGATTGGCGACGCCGGCGGGAGTGTCCGCTCCGAACTTCGTCGAGATCCACGCGAGGGTGCCGTCCAACGGTCGATCGAACATCCAGAACGCGAGGCCGAGAGCGAAAAAGTTCTTGCTGCGCTCCTTCTCCCGCTTGGTGAGGTTGACGTCTTCGAGCGCGATGAGCGTGGCCTTGGAGATCGGGACCTCGAAGACCTTAAAGGCGTCGAGGGTGCCGTCCTTGCGTGGGTCGGACGAGAAGCCCGCCTTGGTGATCGCGCGTGCGCTGAAGCTGTCTTCGTCGAGCACGATGGTGCCGCCCGTCGGCAAGTCCTTGAGATTGCTATTGAGCGCGGCCGGGTTCATCGCGACGAGCACGTCGGGCTGGTCGCCCGGGGTGAACACGCGGTGGTCAGCAAACTGCACCTGAAATCCAGAGACCCCCCCCACCGTACCGGCGGGCGCGCGGATCTCTGCCGGATAGTCCGGCAGCGTCGCGACGTCGTTCCCCGCGAGCGCGTTGGCCTCGGTGAAACGGGCGCCGGTCAGCTGCATGCCATCACCAGAGTCGCCCGCGAAGCGTACAACCACGCTGTCGACGGTTTCTGGCGGGGGGGTGTTGTCAGTTCTATCGTTCATACGTTCTTGGAGTCATCACAAACTGCGTGCGCCACGCACGTGCTCGTCAGTAAGCAAAGGCCGCGTCAACGTCCAGCCGTCAAAGACGGCCTACTCCGCGCTCGTGTTCAGCTGGGAGGCAGGGTCGCGTGGGCAGAGGCGCTGGCGAAGAGAAAGACTGCCGCGTTGAAGCGCACGTCAATCGTCGGCGAGCCGCAGCCGCCAGCTCATTCCCCACCGTGTCATCATCCCCACGTGTCGCGACGCGACCACGCCGGTGTCGTCGATGATATACGTCGTGGGGTACGCGCTGACGTGCATCGACTCCACGAACGCGTCGTCCGCGAGGTAGACGGGGTAGTCGATACTATGTTCCGCAAGGAAAGCGCGCACCTCGTCTGCCGAGCCGCTGTTGGCTGCGACCGTGACGAGCCGCTGACCAGGCTCTAGACCTGCTTGTACGGCTTCGAGCGCGTCAAACTCCCGTTTGCAGACGCTGCACCATGTCGCCCAAACGTGCAGAACGACCGCATCGCCCGCCGTGAGCTCGTGGGTCGACACCGGCTCACCCTCCAGCGTGTAGAGGGTTGCCTGTGGCAGGGGATCGCCCTTGGGGATGAGCGCGCGTGTCTTCCACGCGGTAACGCCAGCGACGACCAGCAGCACGAACGTGATGTCACGGCCCCAGGTGAGCATGCGCGTCTTCACGTCTCGGGCCGGAGCGGGTTGCCTCGCAGAGCAGTCACCGCCGCGCAGTCCACGCCGCTCGCACGGCACGGGCTGCGGCGTCGGCCGATGCTCGGCGCCACAGACTTGCACGGCTGGACCGCTCGGAGATCCGTGATGCTCCGGCCCGTTCACGATCCCTCCAGCAAAGAGGCATTGGTCGGCCCCTCAGCGGGCGGAGCGCTGGCGATCTGCTTCAGATAGGCAAATGCGAAGAGTCCGCTCTTGTGGCCGTCAGCCCAAATCAGGCGCATCGCGTAGCCGCCGACAGGCTCCGCAGAGACCAGCGTGGTGCTCGCACCCTCTTGAAACTTCATCGTCCCTGCGAAATGTCCCTGGCACTTCGCGCAGGGGCACCAGCCCCGCAGATACGCGAGCGCGTAGGTATCGCGAGAGGCATCGTCCCAGAGAATCTCTAGGGCTTGGTCTGCCTCGCGCAGGTGCACTTCTGTGGGATTCGCCATCGTCTGCTCCTGGTAAGACGGACCGAGTGTAATACCCAGACGCCGATCGGCAAACGATGCTCGTCACGAAGAGACGTTTCTAGAAGCAGTGTTTCGCGATTCGAGCCGGTTTGGGTGGCGTACGCCATGCGTTCGCTCCTCGGGTCGTGTGATGTTCCGCCAGTCCGCCACTGGGGTCACTATCGCTTCGCGGAGCTGCGGAACAAGTTCACGTGGTCCCTCGGTTGCTCCGACGTTCGGCGGGCCGGCGCGCGTTTCATCGCTGTCTAGGCAATCGCGCCCGAGCCGACTAGCACGCTCGCATGACAGCTTTCACGACCGACACGATAACGCGCGGCTACGAGGCGGACACCACCCGCCGTGTTCCTGTGCACATCTTCTACCGATTTCTTGAGCATCAGCGGTGGACCGCGATGTGTGAGGCGGACTCGGGGCTCCCTGAGCTTGTCGACCACGGGCACTTCTTTGTGGTCCGCCGCCAGCGCTTGGTCTTGGAGCGTGCGATCGGACAGGCCGTGCCACTGCGCACCTATATGTGGTGCGAGCATGTTGGGCGTAGTTCAATTGAGGTCGCGCATGAAGTTCGCAGGCGCACCGACGGCGCTGTGGTAGCGCGAGCGCAAGTTAATGGGCTCTGGCTCGGCCCGAGTCGTCGGCTGACGCGAATTCCCAACGAGCTGCGCGCCTACATGGCGAGCTTGTCCGCTCCGCCAGAAATCGAGCCGGACCTCGTGGCGCTTGTTGGCCCCGCTCAAGGCGAGCGCCTCGAGTCCTCGTACATTCGCCCGCCGGAGCTCTTGCTCACGCCGCCTGTGCTCGACACGCTCCGCCCGCCGTCGCTGGAAGTCCCCGAAGA
>JBLFZA010000296.1:0-5690 GCA_047610025.1 Bradymonadia bacterium
GAGAGTCGGCTGAGCTCACGCATGAGGCTCGAGAAGCCGCTGCCGAAGCCAGCGTTTGCGAAGCCGGCTCCCGCCGAGCGGTTCAAGTCGGAGAGCACCGAGGTCAGCACGTAGAGGTCGAGCATGCGCGTCGATACAAAAGCAGCCGCCTCTTCGCGATCGGCGTTGCCCTGGTAGAGCGTGTGCCAGCGGGACGCGGCGAGCGTTAGTGCGTCCATCGATGCTCGCCACGACTGGCTCATCTCGAGCAAAAGCTGCTGACGAGCCGCCTGAGCGGGTTCGCCTGTCGGGGTGCGTGAGAGCACGCTGAGGCCCGATGCGTCGAATTGGCCGGAGAGAACACCGAGGTGCACGTCGAGCACGTTGTCCGACCACTCTTGCAGCAGTCGCTCGTTGAGGTCCTTAACGGCGTTAGTGACGATCGACGGGTAGTCCGTCGTGCGCAACCACGTGAGCCGCATATCGGAGTCGGTCTGGAACGCCGCGAGTTGGCGCCCGAGGTACGCTTCACGCGTGATGTTTGTGTATGTTTCCACAAGCAACGCCGCGTTCTCAAGCTCAACCTGCTGGTTGGCGTACGCATGTGCCACAAGCTGGCGACCGCAGAGCACTTCGGGTGCCGGGTCGCAGGTCGCGTTGTCTGGGTCGGCGCAGTTCGCCATGAACTCGGCGAAGCTCAAGCCACCCGGGTTGTCGATGTCTTCGCTGAGGAATGCCGTGATCTGCGAGGCGGTGGTGTCCTCGCCATCAAGGGCGGTCTGGGCCACTGCAAGAGCGCACAGGGACTGCTGAGCTGCGTCCGCGAGCTCGAAGTCCGTGATGGTCGTCAGCCCACCGCAGGTGGCCAGAGTGCCCTCAACGTCGATATCCACAATGGTAAGCATCGTGTCGTCGCAGGCCTCGACCGGCGGGAGCGGCTGCATGGCAGGATTACCCACCGCGTCTCCTCGGTCGAGCGCCATCGCTTCCGCGAAGGGCATCGCTGGCCCCAGGCGTCGGGCGTAGATTTCGCCCTCGAAGGAGTTCACGGCGATGTCGGAGACGCCGTCTGCGGAGCGCTCATCGTAGAAGCCGACCCAGCGGTCGCTGATGCGTCCGATCACGGACTGCGCGTCGAGCGGCTCGATTTCGATGCGAATCGAGCGTTCGATCTGTCCGCTGGGGTAGCCGCTGAGCAATGCGTTCTCAGGTAGGCGGTACTCGTTTTCAAAGGTCGCGAACCAGCGCTGCGCGAAGTCGTCGTACGCCAGCACAGAGGAGACGAACTCAGGGCCGCCCTCTGTGGCCTCGAAGGGCGTGAAAATCTGCGTCGCCGAGATCGGCAGCACAATGTACGCGCTGTCTGCGTCTTCGAGCGTCGCTGTCGCGGGCGAGAGCACGATCTGCATGTCCAGGGGCAGGCCGAACTGGCCGAACTCCGGGATGGTCACATCACCGACGTAGTTGCCCGAGAAGGGCAGCTTGGGGATGAGCTGCAGCGTGAACGCGCCGACACTTGTCACGACGTAGACAGACTCGAGCCCGCTCTCGTCGCCTTCGAGGCTTGAGCGGCCGGTGGGCACGCGGAGCTCGAAATCGAGTTGGCCGTTAGCGCGTCGCAGTCGAGACGTCTCCAGTGTTCCGGAGTCGCTGAGCTCGGTGCGGTAAAGCAACGCGCCGTTGTGGTCGCTGCTCGTCGTTGTGATCGTGATGACCAGCTCTTCCTGGCCTGGCAGAATCTGCTGCTCAAGCACGGGGAGCAGCTCGATGCCAACACCAGGCCAGACGTCAGGGACGGCCGTGGTTTCGGTACCATCAAGGTCCTTCTGAGCACCGTCGATGCAGCGACCGCGGTCGTTACAGGTCTCGCCGTCGCCGCACTCGTCGTCGGCACCGCACTCGAAGGTGCAGGCGCCTTGGAAGCAGTAGAGCTCGTCCGCGCAGTCGATATCGAGCACGCAGCCGGTCGTCGAGTTGAACGCGAGCTGTGCTAGCGGCGCGTCGCCGGGCGCGATGACGAACGGGTTTTCGGTCCCGTCCGTGCCATCGGTGCCGTCGGTGCCATCCGTGCCGCCGGTCGCATCGGTCGCGTCGGTGCCGGCGTCAACGCCGGTGTCGGGGTTGTTGTTGTTGCTGTCGCCCGAGCAGGCGGCGGCGGACAAGACGAGGCACGCGGAGAGCGCGAACGGAGAAGCGTTTCTGAAACGGCTCATTACGGACCTTCAGGGATGTGTTCGTGGGGTAGTGATTCACACGACCCTACAGCCGGGCCTCAGCTGGCGCCAGCAAATCTGGTCCAGAATGGGCGCGAGGACCATCTTCGGACAACGTTAGAACTGCCTGAGCCCCACTCTCATGTGGGTCGTCGCGTTCGAAACCCGCCCAATGAGCCCGAATGCTGACGGGAGAGAACAGGAGACGTCCTGCCTCCGCCACTCGTCGTCCGCGACCTCTTCGAGTGTCACGCGGATCGTATCGTTCCAGTATGGAAGGCGCGTGGTGCTGTAGTGGCGAGTCTCGCTGACGCCCTCTGTGTCGCCCTGACCGGGCAATGCGCGTGGCGGCTGCGAAATGCCGATAGCGGCCGCTTCGTCCATTTCGGTGCCAGTATTCCATATAGTGAGAGCGGTTGTGATGTCTGTTGCAATGTCGACCTCGGAGCGCAGCCCCGCTACATCGATTAACGCTATCGTCACGCGGTGACGTCCTGCCCCGCATCGTCGAGCGCGGAATCTGTCGTGACATCAGCGGCCGCTGTGCCGCCTGCAGTTTCAGAGCTGCAGACGACCACACCGGTGTTGCGACAAACGAGTCGTTACGCTGCCGCCGCCAAATGCCCAACCTTCACGTAAATCAGGCAGCCAGGTTCCGTGTACGGCGTGTGCATAGACATATCCGGGCTGCGCAGCCAAGTGCCGGCCGGGTAGTCTCCGTGCTCATCGCTGAACACCCCTTGGAGCACGAGAATCTCTTCACCGCCAAAGTGGGTATGCGGGTGAAAGTGGCAACCAGATGCCCACTTCACGAGCGCCGTGCTCACGCCCTGATGCTCGTGCAACGGCAGCACCGTCAGCCCTGGGACCCGCCCGGGGCTGAACTCCGTCGCCGTCGTGTCGATGACTACGCGCTCAAGATCGTCCGCGGCGAACTGTCGCAGCTTTACGAAAATGGTGCAGCCACCTTCACTGCGCGGCGCATGCGACGAGCCCGGCGGGTTTCGCACGTACGTTCCGGCGGGGTAGTCTCCGTGCTCGTCGCTGAAGACGCCTTCGAGTACGAAGAACTCTTCGCCGTGATCGTGCGCGTGTGTCTCGAACGAGCTGCCGGCTGCGTAGCGTACAATGCTGGTCGCGCGCGCCACCTCGCCGCCAACTCGGTCGAGTAGACGTCGGTCGACCCCCGGGCTCGGCGAAGGCAGCCAGGGCTCAGCCGGTGAGTTCACGATCGCTTTCGCGGAAAAGTCAGCGTTGATGGAGTCGGGCGTCGGCATGTCGGTCGTCATCACTTCGGGAGAACTGGGAGAGTGCATTTCGGACTCGATGCCGCGACTAGCAAACAAGATTCGCGCGCTACTTCTTCCGCCTTGGGTGCTACTTCTTCCGCTTTGGGCCCGCGAGCGCGTAGCTCTCGGCCAACCACTTTTGCCAAAGCGCCTCGTCCATTGGCTCGTCGGCCGAGAACTTCACCGAGCCCCAGCGTGTCTTGCCGGCGCCAACGCGCTCCGGGCGCTCTACGGCCAGTGCACGCGCCTCGTCCATGCTGTCGGCGAGCGTGAACATTGCCTTGAATTCGTCCTTGGCGGGACCGGTGAAGAAGAACGACTTTGTGCCGTGCTTGAAGGACGCTTGGTTGCACGCGGTGCTCTCGTTTACGTCCTCAAGCGCTCGCGCAGCGGTCTTCATGACATCGGTCGAGCCGTCGTTCATGCGGGGTTCCGTGTGTGTCGGAATGGGCCCTTACTCTTCGACTTCTTCGTCACCAAACGGAGCGCGTCCGGTGGCGAGCGGCCAGGGTTGGTCACCCCAATAGTAGAAGCCCTCGTCGAGTATGCCGACTTGTGTGAAGCCGGCCTCGAGAAGCGCGTTCATGAGCTGCCCGCTTACGGCGTGCGGGCAGCCGCAGTAGGTGATGATGAAGGTGTCGCTGGGGAGCGCAGCGATCGCCGCGTCGTCGAGGTCGTAGAAGGGCAGCGAGGTGGCGCCGGCGATGTGCGAGTCGAGGTAGTCGGCGGTGGGGCGGGCATCGAGAACGACAATTCGCTGGCCGGCATCCATCGCGGCTTTTACGTCGGCCGCCGCGGCGAAGCGGTCTTCGCGGAGTGCAAACGCCGCAGGCTCGCCCTCTGGGTTGAGCACCGCGTTTGCGATGTCGGGTACGAAGGGCTCGAGAGGGGTGCCATCAACGGGTGTGCGCCACTCTCGAATGTACGAGACGAGGTCATCGATATCCTGCGGCGAGCGCGTGCCCGCGTAGCCGCGCATGCCATCTCCCGGTCTCCCAACGGCGATGCCGTGCCGAATGAATCCGTCACTCGCCAGTTCGTGGAACCAGGGGTTGTTCAGGCTCGTCGCCGTCACACCCTCGCCGTCTTCGCCGTGGCAGGACGCACAGACCACACCATACAAAGTGCCGCCTCGCAGAGCAGAACCCTCTACCATGATCTCACTCACGTCGAGGGTGGGCTCTGTCTGCCACGTGCGGATGAAGCGCACGATCTCGTCGACATCATCGTCATTCAGTGGCCCGCCGCGCTCCACACCCCACGGCGACATGACTGTGCCGGGGCGGCCGTAGATGACGCTGCGCTGAAGAAAGTCATCCGTCGCCGTGCGCAGGAACTCCTGGTTGTTCAGCGCGTTTGCGTTGTCGGCCAAGTATCCTTGCCCACGCTCGCCATGGCAGAAGGCGCAGTAGGTCTCGTAGAGCGAAGCGCCGGCGCTTACATCGACCGCGTCCACCTCTTCTTCGGCGTCGGCCGACGTGGTGTCGTCGTCACTGCCATCTTCCGCATCGTCGACGCGCGCGTCTTGGGCGTCGCTCTCACCAGTGTCGATGAAAGCGTCGTCCTCTTCGGCGTCCTCTTCGGCGTCCTCTTCGATGTCTTCTGCGACGTCGCCGGGCGTTGGCTCCACTTCGGCTGCGACGTCCGCCGCGATGTCACCCGCCACGTCGTCTGACGGTGTGTTTGACACCGCGTCTTCGGCGCTCTCCTCATCACCACCGCAGGCCAAAAGCAAACACGCGGACAAGGCAACGAACAAAAATGGCCTCGGCGTGCCGTGCGCAAGCAACAATCGGGTGTTCTTCATCGTGCCCTATTCGCCTTCGCCGTGGGCGCGCTCCCACGCGGCGACAATGGCTGCGCGCACGTAGGCGTACCCCTCGTCGGTGCTCAAGTTGTAGAGCACCCCCTCAGCGTCGTCATCGAGGAAGGTGTCGAGCATGCCGTCAGCGCCGTAGATGTAGACGTCGTCCTTGTCGCCGTCGTGCAGCGTCCACGCGTTCACGTCGGTTGTTGATTGGAAGAAGGGAATCGCGCCTCGGTCCAAGAGGAGGGTTTGGAAGTCTTCACGCCCCTCCGACGCGGTCGAGATGATGCCAATGAAGTAGGGCGTAATGCCCTCTGCCTCGAGCTCCAGCTTCATGCGCTCTACCAGCAAGAGCTGCCCCTGGCAGAACGAACAGGTCGCGAGCCACAAGAAACTCACGAC
>JBLFZA010000297.1:0-5644 GCA_047610025.1 Bradymonadia bacterium
TTGTGGCTCGCGCTCAGGGCCTCCGTACTGTCGTTCGTGCTCGTTACGTGCGCGACGGGCAGCGATGCGGTGGTCGCGTTCGTTGGAGTCGCGGGCCCGCCCATGGAGAAGGTGTTCGTGTGCCGGTTTTGACCAGATCGCGGACGCTTCAACTGGTTGGCGACGCGAGGAAAAAGGGCCGTTGTCGCCTCTGCGGGGTCTGCGGTGGCGGTCGCCTTGTCCCACCGCTCGAGCGCGTTCACCAAGGACCGAGCCGAGGAGTATCGGTCTTCGGGTGATGGCTCGAGCAAGATGTCGAGGATCGCGATGAGGTGCGGGTCGCAGTCGAGGTGCGCGTGAATATCGGGCTTTAAGCGCTTCATGGGGAAGCGGCCGGGCTCGATGCCCGAGAGCAGGTGGAGTGCGGTCCCGGCCAATCCGTAGAGGTCGGTCTCGGGGAAGGCGCGCGCCTGGAACTGCTCGGGTGCCATGTAGCCGAATGTTCCGACGACTGAGCTTCCGTTGGTTTGTGCGTCGCGAATCGCCTCGCGTACAGCGCCAAAGTCCACGAGCACACACTCGCCATTGGGCCGAAGGATGATGTTCGAGGGCTTGATGTCGCGGTGGTAGAGTGGCGGGCTGCGGTCGTGCAGATATTCGAGCGGCTTGAGGCAGCTTTGCATGATGGACACGACCTCGTCAGCGGGCAGCGGAGGCCCGTTGGCGATGACGTCATCAAGCGACTCGCCCGCGATGAATTCTTGAATCAGAAAGAGAGAGAGCGTCTCGCTTCGTCGCTCAACGACGGTATCGATGAAGCGCGGAATCTGCGGGTGCCTGAGCTCTTTGAGGATGGCGCACTCGCGCTCGAAGAGCTCGATCTGTTTCGTGCGGCTCGATTTGAGGAGGCGGAGCTCTTTAACGGCGAGCTGGTCGCCACTTGTCGTGTCTTCGGCGAGCCACGTGTGCGCCGCGCCTCCTTCTCCGAGCAGACGAAGGAGGCGGTAAGGGCCGATTCGCCGCTGAGCGGCTTCTGGGGTTGGCGCGGTCATACGCCTCCCTTCACAGTACCCTGGAGCGGAGAGCTCGGGTTCGCATGCAAGCGTCGCGGGATCCGACCGGCGTTGTGGGCGAGTCGGCCAGCCTCGACGGCATGCTTCATCGCAGTCGCCATAACAACAGGTCGGCGGGCCGCGCTAACGGCCGATGAGAGCATGACCGCGTCGCAGCCGATCTCCATCGCCAGAGCGGCGTCAGAGGCCGTGCCAACGCCAGCGTCGAGGATCACGGGAACATCTTGGATTTGGTCACGAATGATCCGCAGATTGTATGGGTTTTGAATGCCCATGCCACTCCCAATCGGAGAACCGAGCGGCATCACCGCCGCGCACCCCGCGTCGCGGAGCTTCTTCGCCGTGATCGGGTCGTCGTTGCAGTAGGGCAGCACCACGAACCCTCTCCGCACTAGCTCGGTCGCGGCTTTGATGAGCTCGATCACATCTGGCATGAGGGTTTCATCGTCGCCGATGACCTCGAGTTTGACCCATGACGTCTCCAACACTTCCCGCGCGAGCTCGGCGGTCAGGATCGCGTCCTTCGCGGTGTAGCAACCGGCGGTGTTCGGCAGCAGAAAGTAGTCGCGCTCCTGCAACACGCTCAGCGTCGTCTCCCCGTGCTCCGAGGACAGGTCGACGCGGCGCACGGCCATCGTCACGATCTCCGCACCAGACGCCGCGATGGCGTCGCTCATCAGTTGCAACGAGCGATACTGCCCGGTGCCCATGATCAAGCGGCTGCGGAAGGAGCGTCCAGCGATCGAGAGCGTGTCGGTCACGGGTCCTCGTGCCAGTCGGCGAGGTTGAAGGAGTAGCGCTCACGCGCGGTACGTCTGAAGCCGAGAGACGCGTAGAGGACGGATGCCCCGGTGTTCATGCGATACGCTTCGAGTTCGACGCCAGCGTAACCCGCCGCGGCCGCCCAGTCGACGAGGGCTTCAACGAGGTGAGCCCCGAGACCACGGCGACGGAACGCCGGATCCACGTAGAGCTCTTCAATCCACAGAGCGCGCCCGGCGAACTTCACGCTCCATTGCTGCATCCCGACGACCATCCCCGCGATGTCTTCACCGATTCGTGCGACCCAGACTTGGCATCCGTCATCCGCCAGTATGTTCTCCGTGAGAACGAGCAACGCATCGGCATCTGGCGCCTTGCCGAGGTCGGTCATGTCCGCGAAAAAGAGCTCCGCGATTCGGGTCGCGTCGACGGCGCGTGCAGGCGCGATCGAGACGGCCGGTGTGGTGGCTGTCCCCGGAGCCGGTAGGCGAGGGTCTGACGCAGGGTTCATCGGCGAGGGTCGGTGCGGGCAGTTCCGGAACAGGCGAGGCTGCGGGCGTCCCGTGAGCCCCCCTCGCGGCAGTGCAGCGTGTCCGATGCGACAGCTGCGTTTGGCGGGGGTTACGGCGACGCAACCTGTGCACGGTTGTGCTACACAACTCCCTCAGTGCTGTCCAAGCTCACACCGCCTGACATGTCTCGTAGCGTCACTCTCGCAGCCCTCATTCGCGCGTTCCGCGGCCTCGGTCTCACGGCAGTGGTTTGTCTGCTGGCGACGGGTTGCCGCGATCGGCGAACGCTTGAGGAGTTGGAACAGAGCATCGCGCCTGGGGCCGTAAGTCAGCAGCCCACCGGCGAGACCGACCTCCTGCTGGCGGGCTACCAGCGCGTCGCGAGGCTCTTCGCGGCTGATGCCTCATCGTTTCTCGGACCCACGTCGGAGCCGCTGTCCCCCCGAACCGGGCTCGCGCACGCGATTTCGCTCGAGGTGAGCCAATGTTACACCTTTCTGGCATACGCTCAGCCGGAGAGCGTCGATGCGGACCTTTCACTCATCGATCCTGAGGGTCGCGTCGTCATGCGGGACGCCTCACCGGATCCCTACCCGGTGATCCAAGGCTACTGCGCCCCGGCGACCGGCCAGTACACACTCCGCATCACGAGCGCGCGCGGCGCTGGCGAGATCAGGTGGGGCGTGTTCGTTGTGCCGGAGGGCGAACGCGCCGCCGCCGCGCAGCAAATCCACGCGCTGCAGCAGGAACACGCTCCGGCAGGGCAGCCTCTCTCGGCGTTGACACGGACCTACTTGTACGAGTCGGAGTCCAAGTTGGTCCCCGTTGTTCTGCGCGCTCGTGAGTGCGCCGTTGTGCTCGGCGTTGGGCTTGGCAACCTGACAGACCTCGATCTGCTCTGGCTCGATCCGAGCGGGGAAGAAGTCCATCGGGCCGTGGGGCTCGACGCGAGGCCGGTGCTGACCCGTTATTGTGCGCCGGAGACGGGGGCCTACCGTCTATCGCTGACGGCCTATGCCGGTGGCGGAGTCGCGTTCTGGCGCGTCTACCGGGTGGAGTCTCCAGCACTCTAGAGACTCGGCCGCTTCAGCCGGTTCTTTGTGAGCTAGGGTGTGGTGGTTGTGCGTCGCTGCCCAACGCTGGCGGCCGTTTCCACGTCAACGTCCCAGTTCAGTGGGTCCATGTTGTTCACGTAGTCGCCCCAAGCGCTGCGCTCCACGAAGTCTCGATAAGTGGTCGCGAACGCCTCCTGCGAGCGGGTGTAGGACTCGCGATCAGCGGAGGTGCGCTCGACGAGCCGCACGACGGCCACGCCTCGGTGGGTGACGCGGTGCAGGACATCACCGGGCTCTAGCAGCTCTTCGAAGATGGCGTCGGCGAGCTCAGGCGCCCAGCCAACATGTTGAACGGAGCCCATCCGGGGGTACGCAAAGGGCACGGTCGTGTTTTGCCGAAGGTCGTGATCCTCACGAATGGCGAGGACCGCGTCGTCGTTACCGTCCGACCAGGCCGCTTCGATGGCCCGGACAATTCGCATCGTTGACGCTGCGATGTGGCGCTCGCGCGCCAGCCGATTGGCGATTCGACGGCGCAAGCCCTCATCAAGAGGCAGCCGCTCCGGGCGAATGCGCCGATCGATGCGGAGTAAGTAGTAGCCCGCGTCGTCAGTGCCGATCTCCGTAATGGCCCCTTCCTCAAGCTGCAGCGCGCCGGCGAACTGATTGGGGTGAATGATCCCATAGGATCCGCCTCGCTCCGCGCTGGCGTCCTGCGAGTGCTCTGCGGCGACCTCGCTGAAGCTCGCTCCCGCCAGCAATTGCACGCGTAGGTCGGCGAGCACCTCACGATCGGGGTGGTCGTCGCGTTGTTCGCCTGCGGGGACACGCCGGCGGATCATGGAGACTTCCGCGCGCTCTGGCAGCGTGAACTCGCCACCCCGGGTGCGGTACAGCCGCTCGATCTCGGTCCCTTCGCGCAAGATCTCAGCGACTTTATCCGCGGGGGCGTGGTTGTTGACCATGATGGTCTCCAGCCTCACGGTCTCGGTCGCTTGCACCCACGCGGCCCAGAGCGCGTCATCATCGAGCTCCGCGACGCGAGCGTCCACCCAGCCCTGCCGAATCGCGGGGGTTCTCGCGAGCGCAGCAACGCTGACGTCGTCGAGGGGAGCGTACGCCTCGCGCTGTTCTTCGCTGAGCGCGTTCCAGCTCGCGAGTAGCGCGGGATCGGGCTCCGCCGCGTCGTTTGTGGGCAGCAGCGCGTACTCTACCGCTCGGTGTGTGAAGTCACGCACAACGCTCGCTCGGGCGAACCACTCGTCCCCGACGGTCTCCGCGATGGGCACGTCGCTGGAGAGCGCGTGTAGCGCGATCTGCGCCGCGACGTCGTCGTAGGTGATTTCGTGTCCGTCGACGGTGAGCAGCACGGGGTCTGCGATCGGCATTGGGTCGAGGAGCGCGATGGCCCCCGCGGGGTCTTGTCGAGCGGAGGGCTCGGCGCTCCCTTCGGCGCTGGGTCCGTCGCTATGCTCGTCACTGTGCTCGACACTGTGTTCGTCACTGGATGGCCGAGAGCAGCCGAACATCAAGGTGGCGATGCCTGCCGCAACGAAGGCGTTGCGGGCACTGGCCTTGAGGCGGGAGACGGGCGAAGATTCTGACCGCATGAGGTTGCGAGAGTGCGGGATAGTTGTTAGAGCGCCGGCTCCGCGGTGCTGGGTTCTCGTAGCCATTACCGGCGCAGCGGTCCACAGTGGAACGCACGGCATTGAGCCTGTGTTCCCAAGTCAGACGACCTAGTTAGCAGCGTTGACGCGCTGCTTGGTACTCCACGTGGCCTCGCGCCACGCACCGTTGAGGCAACGATGAAGAAAACACCTATCCAGCTCGTTAAGGAAGCTCACGGCTCGAAGGCCGCTCTCGCTGACAAGCTGCTCGGCAGCCTTGAGCGTCACGAGGATGAGGACGATGCAGACTTTAAGCAGCGGATCCACACCGCCTCAAACAAGCAGCTTCTGCGCCTTTGGGCCGCCGAAGAGCGCGTGAAGAGCGAGTTTGGCACCAAGGAGAAGCTTGTCGACGCTGTCGTGAAGGCACGCTTCGACGGCAAGGAGAACACGGACTACCGCGCACGCGTCTCGACGTACGCGAAGACGCGCCTGCTCGATATGATGCGGCACAACCACTAGTTGTCTCCGCTTAGCCGCCTGCACATCATGTGCGGGTGGTCGAGCGAAGCCGTTTGCGAGGGGGCTCACCACAGTTGAAGCCGGTGTCCTATCCGGTCGCGATGTGGTATACCCCGTCCCCCCGACTGAGC
>JBLFZA010000298.1:0-5644 GCA_047610025.1 Bradymonadia bacterium
CTCCGCAGCTTGAAGGGAAGCTGCCCGTCGAGTCGGAAGACCTTCTTGTCGACTTCATGGTCAGCGGCACTGCGCCGAACGGCGAGCATCGTATATTCGCGGCCGGCGTCGACCCGACCCGACTCGCGCTCTCCTTGGCCGAGCTTGAGGACATCGGTGCCGAACCGCGCGTACTGGACCTTCCTCCGTGGTCACTTCTGGCCGCCTCCCGCGGCCTCGCTGGAGAGACAGACGATGTTATTGGTGTCGTCGATATTGGCGCGACATCAACACAGCTCTTGGTGCATGCCGGCGCAAACGTTCTCTACACTCGCTCGTTCAACATCGGCGGAGACCGTGTGACTCGCGGGCTTGCTGACGTGTTTGAACTAGGCTTCGCTAAGGCCCAGGACGGCAAGCACAGTGAGGGCTTCATTGACGCCGCGATGTCGGAGCCAGCAGGCTCTGCTGGTGACGACGCGGTGGACATCGCGCAGGCCTGTCGAGAGGCCGTGAAGCCGCTCGTCCGCCAGCTCCGTCGGTCGCTTCACGCACAGGCCGCAGAGTCTGGTACGCCGGTGGGACACGTCTACCTGTGTGGCGGCGGCTCTGCTTTGCCAGGACTGCCCGAGTATCTCGCCCAGAGTCTGGGTGTAGAGGTGTCGGTGATGCCGATTCAAACAACAGGCGCGCAATCGCTCGACGGCTTCTCCGAGGTCGCTAACCGATTCACGAACGCGATGGGCCTCGCGCTCCGGGCAGCCGGCGTGTCGGCGTCTGGGTTTAACCTGCGACGAGGGGACTTCGCGTATCGAGGCAGCTTTGACTATGTGCTTCAGCGAGTTCCGCAGATCATCTTTGGAGTTGCCGTGTTGGCGCTCGCAGCCTTTGCGTTGATGTTCGCCCGTACGAGCAGCCTTGAGGCCGAACGAGATGCGCTCGACAACGCGCTCGGCAACATGACCGAACAGGTGTTCCTCGAGCGAACAAGTGATCCAGAGGTGGTCAGCAGCCGCTTGATGCGAGCGCAGCAGAAGCTGCCATTCCTGCCGGAAGCCAGCGCCACGCTGCTTCTCGCGGAAATCGTCGGAGCAGCGGTTGAGACCCAGAACTTGGGGTATGACGCCACAACCACAGCGGTCGAGGTTGACCTCGAGCGGAACTTGTTCCGCGTGGACGGTCTGTCGGACAGCGCTGAGTCTGTCGACGAGTACCAGCGGCTGCTGGCAACAGTCGGTTGCCTGGAGGACCTCGAACGAAACGAGCTGCAGCAAGTGACCGGCGGCGACGGATTCGAATTCGCGATCAGTGGGGAAGTAAACTGCAACCCCGGGCGGGAGGACGACGAATGAGCGGCACTTCAGATCTGCGCGACAAAGCGCGCGACCGTTGGCAGGCATTCAGCGAGAGAGAGCGCCGACTGCTGCTCATCATGGTGGGCGTGCTCAGCGCGCTCGCGTTCCTCGCGATCACGTACTCCCACACGCTCAAAGTGGAAGAGCTGCAGGATGAGATCACCGAGAGACGCGACGCCGTTGACCGATTGATACGAGAGTACGAGCCCTTCATGTTGGCGGACGCGCAGCGTCAACTCGTCGAGTCCAAACTCGAAGAGGAACCGGTGCGCCTCTCAACCTTCATCGAGGCGCGAGCTTCACGTGCGGGCATTGGACGGCCTAGCGAGATTCGCGACCGCAGTCAGCCCCTTGACGGAGGAATAACCAAGCACGTGTCGACGGCCGTGTTTGCGACGATGACAGCGGCGCAGCTCAACGACTTGTTGTCCTCCGTGGCAGAGAGCGATGAGCTGGTCTTCGCAGACCAAATCGCCTTTCAGCCACCTCGCGGCGGGAACAATACCGGGATGCTCGCTGTGGAGTTGACACTCGCAACCTTCAGCCGGGAGGCCGAATGAGCAGCGCACTGCTACGACGACTGGGGCTGTTCGGGCTAGGTCTGTTGACCTTTGTTATCGCGACGATCGCGCTTCTACCCTCTTCACTACTTAGTCGCATTTTGGAGGCGCAGGCTGAAGCGCAACTCGGCTTCAGCTACGACGTGAACATCGAACGTACGAGCTTCGTGCTGCCTTTCGCCCTTCGTGGCGAGGACGTGACCATCGGGCCAATGCACCTGGATCCGGAGAATCCTCAGCGGCCTCTTCGGCTCGACGTGATTCGCGCCAGCGTGAACCCCTTCACGCTGGCCGCCGCCGTTGCCGGTGGAGTACCGAGCGCAACGCTTGATGCACGCCTCAACGACGGTCGCATTCGCGTCACAACAGCCGATCCGGAGGACGGCGCGATCGCCATTACGGCTGCGATCTACGACTTCCCACTCACAGAAGTGCCTCAACTCGCTCACGCACTCGGGGTGCCGATGACAGCCGTCGCGAACGGCACGGTGTCGCTCATCTACAACGACGAGCGACGCCTCTCGACTGGGGAGATTGACCTCTCTCTCAATGGTGTCACGTTCGGGCCAGGGTTGGTCATGAAAGGGAAGATTGACCAACTACCCGAAGGGGTTCCGATGCCGGTGTTTGATATGGGGACCATGAGGCTGGAGGCTCGAATTGACGGGAACGACTTCCGTATTGGCGAGTTCACCTCGGAAGGTTCGGACATTCGCATGTCCGCGACGGGCAGCATCGACCTTCGAAACCCGCTTTCGGAGAGCAACGTGGAGATTCCGCTGAACTTCGAAATCGACAGCGGGTTCGTCGAAGAGGCCGGTCTTGGCCCCATTCTGGCGGACTCGCAGATGGTGCGTGCACAGGTAGGCAGCGGCTACGCGATGACCTTGCGCGGCCGCGTGACCAACTTGTCGATGCGACCTGGCGTGGCTGGATCTGCACGCCCGCGTTGACGCTCGCACGAGCCCCCCCTAAGCTCGTGGGGCAATTATGTCCCCGTTTGCCAACGTGATGAGATGTTCAGCTTTTTGCTCATGCTGCTGATGATGCTTTTGCTAGTCGGCGGCGCAGGCGCTGGTCTATTCTTCTTGTACAAGAAGGCGGACGGGCAATTGCCGGCATCGCCGCAACAGCTCGATTCGCATGCTGGCAGTATGCCAATGGGGGCACCGCCCGCTGCTGCGCCGCCGATGGCGGCACCGCCCGCTGCTGCGCCGCCAATGGCGGCACCGCCCGCTGCTGCGCCGCCGATGGCTGCACCGCCTGCTGCTGCGCCGCCGATGGGGGCACCGCCCGCTGCTGCGCCGCCAATGGCGGCACCGCCCGCTGCTGCGCTCGCGGCTACGGCCCCAATGGGCGCACCGCGAGCCGCCGCGCTGCCGATGGCAGCGCCACCCGCTGCGATCCTCGCGTCTTCAGCTTCACCGCCGGTAGCAGCCGAGTCTGCGGGTCCGATCGAGAACGCTCAGCAGGCGACGACGAATAATCCTGACGAGGTCGTGGTTGGTAAGACAATGGCAATGAGCGCAGTCGACTTCGAGAAGATGCTGCGCGACAATAAGAAGTAGCCATCCCCCAATAGCCCACGAATCGATGAGCGAGACCGTTTCAGCAGGATCCAACCAGGACTCTGAACGCAGTCGCCTTGAGGAGGAGCATGCGCTCCTTCACAAGCGGATCGAAGAGTTGGAGCAACAACTCTATCTCAGCCCTCAGAAGCAAATGCTGAGGAAACGGCTGAAGAAGCTGAAGCTCTCCTTGAAAGACCGGCTGTCTGAGCTTCCCTAGCGACGGCCGCCCTGCAGCATCGGCCCGTCCAAGTTGCCTGATTTGGGGCATACACGTATGCTGTGGTACCCCCTGCCTGCCGCGTATTACGTGAAAAAACGCATCGTTACCGCCTCTATCGTTGCGCTTGTGGCCTTTGAGACCGTTCCACGGCTCATCAATGCGAGCCCGTGGGCGCCGGAGACCTTGGAGGCGCCGACCTTCGTCAATGAGATTGCCGACGCTGTCGATGAGCGCGCCCTTATCTTGGATGCCTTCCTCTGGGCGACCCAAGCGGTGAGCCTGGCTTCAGAAAACGCCATCGCGTACAACGCGCTGCCGAGAACACCAGGACTGCTCGATGCAGCCGCGCAAGCTGCCGAAGATCATCACTTTGATGATGCGATAGCGATTGCTCTGCGAGTCTTGGAGGTCGAACAACCTGCGCACGTGAGTATCCGTGCGCGAGAAATCCTCGGCTTCTCAGCGATGCACACTGAGAACTGGACGCTCGCCTTCGAGTCGCTACTCGCGGCAGACATCGCTGCGGTGCAGGCAATCACCCCGTCCCCTCTCAGAAACGGAACCGGCGAAGAACCTTCTGTTGACGGTGATGGAGCGGCTGAGGGTTCCGCGACAAGCGCGCGCCTCCCCGAGGGCGTTCCATCGGCGGATTTGAGCGAGCCCCATTGGCAAGCCATCATACTGCGCAGTGGTGATCGTGCGCTGTGGTTATCTCGTAGCGCGCTGCGGGTAGATGCGTACGAGACGAGTCTGTCGCGCGCGGAACGGGCTGTCACCTTGCTCGATGGGCACATGGCGGTGCACGAGGCGTACATGCTGCGCGCACGCGCGATGCTCGGAATCGAGTCCATGAGAGCCAGCGGAGTGGCGGAAGTTGATGCGTTCCTCGAGCGCTATCCAGAAGCGCCGTCATGGGATCGGATGACCCTCGATGCCGCCCACACGGAACGCGCATTGGCTCGCTATGACGCGGCGCTGCGGCGGGCCGACGCTTGGCTGTGGCAGCACCCATTTCACCCATGGTCCAGCGAGGCAGAGTCGCTGATAGGAGTACTCGAGACGGAGCATGGCGCAGTTCGCCGAACGAGAACGGTAGACGAACTCGCGGCGCGGGGCCGCGAAATGCGCCTTTGGCGACACTGGGAGACCGCGCGCGTAGTCCTCGACGGTGCACTTGCCACCTGCACTAACACCGCGACTGCCCCCCTCGCGACCTGCAACGGCATACGCTTTCAAATCGCGCTCAACGAGTACGACTCCGCGAATTTCGAGACGTCACTCTTGGCACTCGACGAAATCGCGAACACAGGCGGTGCCGGGGTCTCGGCGTTGGATATGGCGAAGTGGCGTGCACGAAACTTCTCTCGGCTCGGCCGAGAGACAGAAGCGATCGACGTGTACGACGGGTACATGCGGCAGCGCGGCGAGCGAACGCGGCATCGAACGATGGGCGAGTTCACCTTCGACTTAGGTGAGTTTGAGTTGGCCTATGAACACTACGATGAAGTCTGGTCGACCAGCGAGTGGGCGGAGTTCGATGGGTGCATCCTGACCTACTTCGCGGGCCACTACGAACTCGCTAGCGAGCGCTTTGAGCGACTCGCTCACGTATCCAGCGGGCGCTTGGAAGCGCGGGCCCTGTACTGGCTCGCGCGCACTCGAGAGCGACAGCTGCGCGTTGAAGACGCCATCGCCGGATACGCGCGCATCGCGGAGCGCTGGCCGGTCGAGTATTACGGCGTGCAGTCGCAGAACCGACTCGAGGAGTGGGCCGCGGCCAGAGCAGAGAACCCGGAGGCGATGGTGCGAGCCTCTCGCGTGGCCCGCATGCACTGGGGTGGCTTCGACGGTGCCCCATCCGCATCGCTCGCAGACGTACAGGCTGCAACGCACTTTCCTCTCAACGAACCCTATGTGCCGCAGATCAGAGCGGACGGGGCCGTGCAGCGCTTTGCGGAG
>JBLFZA010000299.1:0-5636 GCA_047610025.1 Bradymonadia bacterium
TACTCCAGCGCTCGATCGCGCTGCGAAACCCCTACGTGGACCCAATGTCCTACGTGCAACTCGATCTGCTGAAGCGCTGGCGCGCCGGCCACCGCGAAGACGACGCGCTGCTCGAAGTATTGATCGCCACCATTCACGGCATTGCGCAGGGGCTGCGCAATACAGGGTAGTGGAGCTAGGTAGGGAGTGTGGGGTGGAACGGGTGCGGGGAGGGTTGTTGTTGTTGTGCGGGTTCATCGCCGGCTCTGCCCGCACCCGCCAGGGGCTACGCGGCTGCGCCGCGCTACTACCGCGCTACTACCGCCCTCCTACCGCCCTCCTCTCTGCGCTGCGCGCATCCGTCGGTTGCTCCCTGGACCCGGCGGAACTCGCTTTGCGAGTTCCTTTGTTTGGGGTTGTTGTGTTTGTTGTTGTTGGGCTCGGTGTGAGGTTGGGGCCGTCGGTCGCCTCGTTGTACTTCGACGAGCCAACCCGCCGCGACGCAGCCGTGGTGGTCGCCGCGGTCGCAAGGCCAATGCGCGACGCCACCGTCGAGTCGTTTTGCCTCTTGCACGGTCTCCGTGCATACCCTGCGTTGACACCATGATTGTGTCACTTGGAGACAAGCGAAGCGAAGACAACTTCCATGGTCGTTCGACAAAGCGTGCGCGGTCGTTTCCGCAAGAGCTCTCCCGCATAGCGGCTCGCAAGCTCGATATGATCAACGCTGCGTATAGACTGGACGACCTCCGCGTACCTTCCGACAACCGTCTGGAAGCGTTGCGCGGCGAGCTCACGGGCGTCTACAGCATCCGAGTGAACAACCAGCGGCGCATCGTGTTGCGCTGGCAAGATGGGCAGGTCGCGGACGTCGCGGTCGTCGATGACCACCGATAGACTTCGCATGATCTCAGAGAACAGAATTCCCACCCATCTCGGCGCTGTGTTTCTAGAAGATTTTCTGAAGCCGCTGGGCACTACCCAGGTCGCGTTCGCCGCACACGTCATGAGACCCGATAAGCACGCGCGTAGGAGGTAGACGAATCGCTTTGCCAGATAAATGCATGGGACACCCGCGTTAACAGGCGTAGCTCAGGCAACCAGGGCCGTGTGGGTTCGGCGCTCCTAACGCCGCTGACAATCTAAGCACCGCCCTTTCGACGGCTAGAGCACTGCGTTCGACTCGGAACTCCGATCTCATACGTAGCGCAGAGCTCTTTGAGCTTCGAGTCCAAGCCCACCCACCGTGAACACGACGAGGATAGGGCGTTATGCGGGTCATGAGAGGCTACCCTTCTTGCGACCCAAGCCCCACCTCGACTCAAGCGGTCTGAGTTCGACCCACAAGAACAAATCCAACAAAGGAAGTCGCGAACCGAGCTCCGCAGGGCCAGGGACAACAGTCCCCGGCGGGTTTGAGCAGCGCCCAAGCGTCACCCAAGAAGCGACTACCCTGCGACAACCCGATCACACCCCCCGCATCACGCCTCCTTGCCCCCCTACCCACAACCTGACACACGGCGCGCATGAATCCTTGGCAACTCCTCGATCGCGTACTGACTCCCGACGGCACATCGGAGATGACCCTACACCGACGTGGCGAAGAGTTCTCGATTCGCATTGGGTACGCCGAGCTCATGAACAGCCGGCAGCACTACTCGGAGGAGGCGATGGCGGAGCTCGCCTGCGCACACCTCGCGACGGCGCCCACCCCGCGCGTGCTGATCGGAGGGCTTGGCATGGGCTTCACCGTCGCTGCGACGAACGCAGTGCTTCCCGCGTCTGCGCACATTGACGTCGCGGAGCTCTTGCCGGCCGTCGTGCGATGGAACCGGGCGGAGTTGGGCGAGTGCGCGGGACGGCCGCTCGACGACGAACGCGTGCGGGTTCACGAGGGAGACGTGTGTGCTCTGCTCGCCGCTAGCGTCGGCATCTACGACGCCATCATGCTCGATGTCGACAATGGCCCGGAGGGCCTCACGCAACCGTCGAATCGCTGGCTCTATGACTCGTCTGGGCTCGCCAGCATCAAGCGCGCACTTCGCCCGGCCGGCGTGCTTAGCGTTTGGTCCGCGCACGACGACTCGGCCTTCACGACGCGGCTTGGTCGCGCAGGCTTCACACCGACCGCCCACCGCGTGCGCTCCCGCAAGTCCGGAAAGGGCTCTCGTCACACCGTTTGGGTCGCGACACTGGGGTAGGGCTGCACGCACTCAGCATCGGGCAGCTCCACCCAGCGTCGACTCCGCGGGCTTGTCCGCGTACTCACCAGAGATCCCCCCGGGAGCGCGACCGCTAGACAAAGCGGATTGTTCATCTACGGATTGGGGCACTATCCTCAGGGGTCGGAGAGACAGTGTCAGGCCAGCCGCTACGCCACGTCTCGACACAGCCGAAAGTCGCGAGCCGCCGTCCACGCGCTCGCGAACGACGAGCCTGCGCGTCGCGCCGCTTCTGCGACACTCAGGTCCGGATCCGCCTCCAGGACGGTCCATACATCGGCGCGCCAGGTGGGCCCGATGAGCACCCTGTTTCGGTAGCCCGCGTGGCGCCTCACCAAACGCTCGGGCGAGACGACGTCGACGACGCGATCGCGGAGCGTGCCGGCCGGTAGGCGGAGAGCCGAGCCCGAGAAGCGGGGGTCCTCGCCTCTGCGCGCAAGTTGAAACTCAGTGCCGACCGGTAGAAGATCTACGGCATTACCGTCGAAGGAGTCGGCCAGCCGCGCGAAGCGACGATCGTTGCGTAGCCAGTGCGAGACGGCAGCCCAGTACGCGTGCACTCTCGACGAAGGATGCTCGCGAACGCAGCGGACCAGCCGGTCCGCGTTGATGTACGCCTGATGAACGCCTAGCCAAGTCGTGAGTACGGATAGCACACGCAGGTCGTCGTCATCCATCCCGAGCGCCGACGCATGAACAAGAGTCCCCTCAATGTCAGCCTGCGAGTCCATCGCGGAAGCGAAGTTCAGCCCGATGCTGGCCATGTCTCGCGTTAGTTCGGTGTCTGTCGGTCGGCCGCAGAGTGTGGCCCCTCGTCTAAATGCCATGGCCTAACCGCGTCCCGAGATTCGTCAATGTGGAGGTGACGTGTTCGCCCCACAAGTTGTGAGCATCCTGCTCGAACAACCACACTCGTGCTTCAGATAGTTCTGCGGCGTTAGGTGCGAGAGCTATGCAGTCTGCCAGGTCTGTGCCTCGGTCACATAGTGCGAAGAGCTTTGTCTTGAGTAGATCGCCACGGCCGAGGGTGCGTAGGGTCAGTGCCCTTCCCGCGTAGATCGAACGAACGCGTGATTGCCAGCCCTCGGGTAGAATCTCTGCCGGTTGAGCGGGGCCGTTGTTCAACCATTCATCAGCCAGCTCACTCCCTTGCGATCGGACACTTGCTGCGAAACTGCGCGCGGCCTCTCTCACGTCATCTGCTAAGTCAGGCACAAGAACGTCAACGTCGCGCGCCTGCCGGTCCGTCACGCCGAGTAGCACCAGTGCGGAGCCACCGACGACGACAGTGTCTAAGCGCAGAATGCGCTCATGGAGCCAGTGGTCAAACGCGGAGATGGTCGGGCGCGGAAGCAAGGGGCTAGGATTCACGGGTGAGGTATCAGTATATCCGATACTCACTCTAGTGCATGCGCACCATCAGTCAAGACTCTGCAGTTGTTCGAGCGAAGCCGCCGAAGTAGCGTTCGCGCGGCTTCGTCGAGGAATGGGAGGGGCTGCAGGGGTTGCTAGACGCCGAATCGCTACCTGCCCTTTCTACGCGCATGCAACACGTCGGCTGGGAAAGGTCGTTCGTGATGGGTGCGATCTCTTGTCCGGCGTTTTGAACCGGGTCACATAGCGAAAGCGGTCGCGAGTTGATGATCTACGTCGAACTGCTCCCAGAGCCTCTGTGTGTTTCCGACGATGTCCATCATCCTGTGGTTGAAGATGGCCTGTACGGCCCGCTCGGTCCATCGGGCGCCGGGCAGTTTGAGACGGAGTTGGCTTCCGTTCCTGTGGCTCGACTCCATCGGTCCGGAACTGATGCAGATACCTCGCCGCCACTACTCCGCGTAGTCGATCCTATGTGCGTTCGCGATGAGATATCCGTCCAGATCATCGACCGCCTCTTGCCTGCACCTGTTCTTCACTCCGACCCCGCGGATGCTCGCAATCATCATCGCCACGTAGTCGAGGTGATCGCCAAATGGCGGAGTACACCGCGACAACTACAGGCTCTCTGCATTGCCCCTTATTATAGCCTCTTCGAGTCGGTGACCGCGACGCAAACCCCTGGCTCTTGTTGTTCCGAATGCCGGCGACGAGCGTAGCAAGGCGGGCGTAGAGCTTCGCCCGGAGGCTCTTCGCCTTGCGGTGCAACGCGGTCGCCAGTTTTCCGAAGCGCTCCAAGACGTGGTACGCATCGAGCACGACCACCAGCGACTCAGGCTCGAACAGCGGCAGCAGGTGATCATGGAACCAGGGCATTCCGTCGGACAGCCACACGTACACCGCGTTCGGCCCCACACCGTAGTCATCGCCGTACGGGAGCACCTTCGAGGTGATCAAGACCTCCACGGCCTGAGCGACACAACGGCAGTCGCCCCAGGTGAGCTCGCCACCGAGGTGGATCAGCCTTCTAGAGTCTCTGTCGACGAGCCAGACGCGCAGACCGTTGGCCATCTTCCACTCCGTACGCCGCGTATCGTCGACGTAACGCCGAAGCGCGTGGACATCGCTGCTGACGTACACCAACAGACAACCAATCTGCTGACATCAAGTCGCCCGGTCGGTGACGAGCTGCGCGATCTCCGCCAAATTACGGTAGAGCCACAACGACCCGATCATACTGCCAACGACGACCATGTGCCGAGCGATCGTGATATCCTCGATCACCACAACACCATGCGTGAACATCGTCAACATGATCTCCGCCCGCCGAAACGGCATCCGCGCTCCAAGCTCACACTCCCAGACGAGACACAACGGCGACGACCGGCACCGGCCGTAGTACGGAGAGAGGTGACGTCGCCCGTTGTTCAGCGTCCGGCTGGGCAACGCTCGGCCCAGCAGCCGGGAGGCCCCCAGCTTCCGATGTGCAACCGCCCTCTCTGCCGCTGCACGGCAGGCCATCCCATTGACCTGGTCCGCGAAACCTCGGCCATCGGGAGGGGATTCGCCGCGGTGGCCGGCTGGGCTAGCCGATCCGTCGCTCCCCGCGCTCGCTGGGGTACCAAGTTCGGTCCGCGCCGCACGGGCTTCTGCGGTGGCACTCACAACCTGCGCGTCGTTGGCCCGAGACACCCCCTTCGGGCTGACTGTGACCAAGAACCACCCAACCCGCACCCTGCCGAGCGCCGAACACCGCGCTCGCCTTCGCGGCTCTTGCAACTAACGGCGCGTCTCGGAATCTGCCACGTCTGAAGCAGAACACGCTGGCCCCGGCCGCCGGACGCGGCAACACGGTTTGAGGGTGACAGATGGCGGAGAGTTCGGAACGGGCACTCGAGCCATCGCTGCGCGTTGCACGCCTCTCGAACACCACTCCGCGGCATCGCCATCAGCGACCCACCCTGCCCGACGAATGAACCCCGGCAGACGACCACCTCCGCCAGCCGGAACGCCACGTTCCGCCCATGTCGATTCGCGCCTTCACACACACGGCCCGCGCAG
>JBLFZA010000300.1:0-5625 GCA_047610025.1 Bradymonadia bacterium
AGACCCCTGTCGACACATAGTGCTTTTGACCGGAGAGCACGCGAAGCATGGCAGCAGCGCCATCCGCATCGGCGGGCTTCTCGAGCCTTTGCCCGTCGCCGAACCAAACGGTGGTGTCAGCTGTCAGTCCAAGAGGAAGATCCCCCAACAGACCGCGGGCCGCAGCCGCTTTCTTCTCCGCGATGACTTTGACCCAGTCTTCGGAGGGAAGCGTGGTGTCCGCGACCTCTTCAATAGAGGCTGTCTTCACAGTGGGCGCGAAGCCGACCTGGCGAAGGAGTTCGAGGCGACGTGGAGAGCCGCTGGCTAGGAGAATTCGTTGCACGTAAGACCATGTAGGACAAACACCGCGGGAGACCGTACGTTGCCGCACATCTCTGGTCAAAAAAGGGACAGAAGTGCAGCGGGCACCGGGCTGCGATCCCATGCGGGAAACTCACGTGTTGAGCCCCCGTTCAGATCTTCGCGAGTACGCATCTACGCCGCGCCTAGAACGCTCTCGGTCTCCACCCTGACGCCAGCAGCCCAGCGCTCACCCTCTCGCCCCAAATCCTCTGGGTGGAGGCGTTGGGATGATAACCGTCTTCGCCAAAGAGAGAGGGGTCTGCCTCGAACTCGGTGGGTACGAACACCGTCGCGTCGTTGAGGGCGCAATGCGCTCGGAGTTCGGCGTCGAAGTGTTCGGCTCGAGCACCGAGCGCGCGCTGCAGCGCTGGAGTCAGCAGAGGAAATGTCGAAAGCGGCGGAAGCCCGGCGAAGACGACCGTGGCCCCCGGGGAGTGACGCAACAACCCGTCTGAGAGCTCGCGCACTGACGAACGCCACGCGCTGGTGCGGCGAAGTCCCGTGACGTCATTCACGCCGACCGACACCACAATCACGTCGTAGCGGGTTGCATCGAGCGTAGGCAGCAGCCCTTCAACGCAAGACGCAGCATCGGCTCCCGAGCGCCCAACTGTGCGCCATGCAACGGGGCATTCTAGAGAGTTGGCCGTGGCCTTGGCGGCTTGAGCGGGCATCGTCTCATGGGGTGCCGCCAACCCCACGCCGTCAACGATAGAGTCTCCAAAGCCGAGCCAAGTCGACACGGGTGCCCCACTGCCCCACGCCCCCGCACGCTGCCCAGGAGCTGCGGAGAACCGCGGCGCGGTGGTGCGCAAGCGGCAACCAGAGGGGCCCCAAACCGGCAGCGTGGCCCAAAACCCCGCACGACCACGGCAGATCACGAGCCACAACGACGCTGGGCCGCCTTTGTTCGCAACGCACCCTGTGCCGATGGCATTGAAGATGTTGAATGATGCGCCTCGTTCTGGCGCGGAGAGCAGGACACGGAGGTCTTCATGAGTGAATGGCAAATAGAGGTCTTCTATGACGGCGAGTGCCCACTGTGCATGAGAGAGATTCGAATGCTTGGTCGATGGGATCGCAAGCGCAACCGCATACGTTTCACCGACATTGCGACGAGCGACTTCGATGCCAGCGCGTATGGGAAGACGCAGACCGAGTTCATGGACGAGATCCTCGGTAGGCTCCCCGACGGCACATGGGTGGAAGGTGTTGAGGTCTTCCGGCTGCTCTACGCCGCCGTTGGCCTTGGCGCGCCTGTTATGCTCACTCGACTGCCGGGCGTTTCGTGGTCACTCGATAAGGCGTACGGCTTGTTCGCAAAAAACCGGCTCCGACTGACGGGCCGTTGCAACAATGAAACCGGCTGCGACGTCGCATGACCTATCGTCGCACCCCTGCGCTCAGCGTGACGTTGCTTATCTGTGCCTTGTTCTACGCGTGCAACAGCGACTCGGTGCGGAGCGCGCAGGCCCAGTCGGCGCAGTCTCGGTCGGCGCAGTCCCACGAGGACGCTGCCCTTCCCCGAGGGGCGGTATCCGTCTCGGACATGGCTGCGAGGGCTGGAGACTTTGGATCATACTGGTATCAGGGGCTCGCCGAGCTGAATCGTTATTCTCTATCGCAGTCGCGTTACGGCGAGATTCACGAGGGCGAAGCTGTCTTGGTCTTCGTCACCGAGGATTTCCGGACAGACAGGCACGTGAAGTTCGAAGGCGGCTCCGATGACAACGTGGCGTCGGCGCTGAAGCTCAACGCGTATCGTCGCTTCTACACGGGCATCTATCCTTACACGATTCTGACATCGACCTTCGTGCCTGCGAGGACGAACGAGCCCGCGTGGAAGGTCACGTCGACGATGCAGGAGTGGTGCGGGACGACCTTCCAACAGTTCAACGCGACCGCGTCTGGTTATGACGTGCAGTTGCGATCATACTTCGACGGTGAGGGAGACACGGAGTCACAGGTGGTCGGTCTTCTGGAGGACGATCTGTTCACTCGAGCGCGTCGCGATCCCCGTTCGCTGCCGACAGGATCGGCGAATGTGGTGCCGGCGACGCATGTGCTGCGGATGCTGCACCTAGAGTCGCGCGCTTACGGGGCAACGTTGAGTGTCCAAGAGGTAACCGAGACCCCTCGCGGCGCCGAGGCCGCCTTGGCGTATGAGATCGACTACGACAGTCTGTCACGCACCGTGGTGGTCTACCTATCGCCGGCGTTTCCTCACCAGATCCTTGCCTGGACTGAGCAGGATGGTGGGGGCGAAGGCCGAACGACGACCGCGATGCTCACGGGCAGCATGTTGTTGGACTATTGGAACCGCAACCGTCCAGGGGACGCGGTCTTTCGCGACGCTCTGGGGCTCTCGTTCTAGCGTCCGCCCTGCTCTAGCAGATTGACGGCTAATCGTTTGTTCAGTATACAGTCGTTCAGTGGTTTACTGTATCCCGAGCAAACGCGATGAAAGGCCTAACCCAACGACAACTCCAAGTGCTTGAGGCGATCGCGAATTCGCTCTCGGAGAGTGGCTATCCTCCGACGATTCGTGAGATTGGGAACTCGTTGGGCATCCGGTCGACGAATGGTGTGAACGACCACCTGAAGGCGCTTGAAAAGAAGGGGTACATCGAACGCGACACGTCGAAGTCTCGCGCGATCCAGATGACGTCGCTAGCGACGCACGAGCTCGGTTTGGACACGAGCGCTGGTGCGGCGAACGCCGATCGCGAAGGCCCGTCTAACGAGGGCGTGGCGGTGCCACTTCTCGGGCGAATCGCTGCTGGCTTGCCCCTCGATGCGGCAGATGCAGCGGAAGACCATGTGGTGGTCGACCCGGGCATGTTCGGTCGCGCTGGCTCGAACAACGTCTTTGCTTTGCGCGTGAAAGGAGAGTCGATGATTGAGGACGGAATCCTCGATGGAGACGTAATCTTCGTTCGCCAGCAGTCCGACGCCGCTCGGGGCGAGATGGTCGCGGTCTGGATGGACGGCGGCGCGACAGTGAAGCGTTTTTATCGAGACGCAGGGGTTGTTCGACTCGAACCGTCGAACGCGACAATGGAGCCTATCTACATTCGGCCCGGCGAAGGGGACGAAGCGCAGGTGCTAGGCAAGGTTGTCGGCGTCTACCGGCAGCTTGTTTAGGCCTGATCGGCGGCTTGTGAGATCGATGATCGGACGGCATTCGAGGTGCCCAAAGCGGGCGAGAAGCCCCCTGGCATCGATTGACACTCGTTCTTAGCGCATGGTAGACGCAGCGCGCGGTCGACTCGGCCGTTCGGCGCCTCTCAACGCCGTGGTACACGAAGTAACCGTTCCACCCTTGGCGACGCTCACTGTCGCGGAGCTTGCATGGTCGACTATATCGCAGTTCTGATGCTCTTCGGACTCGGCGCCATCATGTGCGCCGTGGTCGTCGGATTGAGCGTTTTTTTCGGCCCTAAGAACCCGTCGCGCTGGAAAGAGACAGCGTACGAGTCCGGGTCGGAGCCGTTTGGAGACGCGCGGCTGCGTTTCGACATTAAGTTCTACATGATCGCGATCTCGTTCATCATGTTCGACGTAGAGGCGGTGTTCTTGCTGCCTTGGGCAGTCAGCGCCAAGTCAACCGGCGCTGTCGGCTTCGTGGCTGCCATGATGTTTATCACTATTCTGACCGCCGGACTCGTGTACGAGTGGCGCAAGGGAGGGCTCGAATGGGATTAGAGCAGACTATCCACCGGCACTTGCCTGGCGTCGTAACGTCGAAGGTCACGACTGCCGTGAACTGGGCTCGAAAGTTCAGTCTCTTCCAGTACCCGTTCGTCACTGCATGCTGCGGCATGGAGTACATGTCGGCGGCGTGTAACCGGTACGACATCGCGCGCTTCGGCGCCGAGATTCCTCGGTTCTCGCCGCGTCAGGCGGACCTGCTTTGGGTGGTCGGAACGGTGAACCACAAGCTGGCGCCGTTCTTGGCTCGCATCCATGACCAGATATCGGACCCCAAGTGGGTGATCTCGTTCGGCGTGTGCGCCTCAACGGGCGGGTTCTATGACAACTATGCGACCGTTCAGGGCATCGATAAGATTATTCCGGTCGACGTCTACATCCCTGGCTGTCCGCCTCGTCCGGAGCAGGTGCTCGACGCTCTGGTGATGCTGCAAGAGAAGATTCAGCGCGAGAACTGGGAAGAGCACTACGACAAGGCCCCAGCGCTGGAAATGCCCGCATGAGCGCCAAAGCCCTCAAGTTGTTCTCGAAGAAGTTCAAAGCGGACATCATCGACACGCACAACCGCCTCGGAAACGAGACGGCGATCGTCAAGAAAGACAACATCCACGCGATGTGTTTGGCGCTGCGTGATGAGCCCAAGCTCGCCTTCGACTACATGTCTGACCTGACGGTTGTGGATTACGCCGAGCGCCAGCCGCGCTTCGAGGTTGTTTACAATCTGTATTCGATGACGCTGAAGCATCGCATTCGCCTTCGAGCGATCGTTGAAGAAGGTGATGAGAAGATCGCTTCGGTCTGCGATATTTGGCGCGCTGCAAACTGGGCTGAGCGCGAAGCCTGGGACATGTACGGCATCGACTTCGAAGGCCACCCAGAGCTTCGACGCATGCTGATGTACGAAGAGTTTGAGGGGCATCCGCTCCGTAAGGACTACCCCATCCAGAAGAGTCAGCCGCGCATGGACCTGCGACGCCCCGAGCGCGACGCGGTCGAAGAGTACAAACACTTCCATGTCGCGGGCAATCGCTCCGATGACGCTCGCTAACCCACGAGGGAACCGATGACCCAACAGCGATCGTTGGCAGCTGTCGACACGGAAAATCCAGAGGCGTTCCACGAGGACGTCATGGTCCTCAATATGGGGCCCAGCCACCCGGCTATGCACGGCACCGTACGTATGGTGCTCACGCTCGACGGCGAAACCGTCGTGAAGTGTGACCCAGAGATTGGCTATCTCCACCGTGGCTTCACGAAGCAATGTGAGAACGCCACTTGGACACAGGTGTTTCCGTATACCGACCGTCTGAACTACGTCTCGCCGCTTCTCAACAACTTCGGCTACGCGCACGCTGTTGAGAAGATGCTCGAGATCGAGATCACGGATCGGTGCAAGTACGTCCGCACGTTGATGGGCGAGCTTTCGCGCATCTCCGACCACCTGACGAGCATCTCCGCTGGTGCGTTAGAGCTTGGCGCGTTCAGCGCGTTTCTCTACGGCATTGAGGCGCGTGATCTCGTTTGGGACCTGGTTGAAGAGGTGACGGGTGCGCGCCTGACGATTAGCTA
>JBLFZA010000301.1:0-5624 GCA_047610025.1 Bradymonadia bacterium
TGTTCGATCGGTACCAGCGCTTGGCTCGTTGCGTCCTGTACCGCCTCGAGCAACGACTGTGCCTTCTGCATGTGTTGGGTCGCGCCGGTAATCGCCGCAGTCTTCCGATGCATCGAAGCGACAAGCGCAGCGTTACGCTCACTCTCGCCGTGCGCCCAGGTCTTCGCTCGCAGCTGCGCCACTCCGGGAGGCAGCGACTCCGTCTCGCTCGGCGCGGGCGTCGCCGTCAGCGCGCGCAGCTCAACGCTCTCGACCGTCTCGTTCTTGTAGGGCGCGCCGATTTGCCAGGCCTCGCGCGTCGTGCGCCGCTGACCGGCCCTCGCTGTCATGTCGCTGCGAATGCTCGGCATGAAGCCCGCTAGCTGCTTGGCAGGCAAGTGGGTGAAGGTTGGGTGTACGTGCCCCACTCCGCGCTCGATCGCTCCGTCATCGGCGACGCCATACACGTGGCTGTGTTTGCGCACAAAGCGCTCCCAATCCGCAAAGCCGCGCTCGTGAGTCGGCGCGATCGCGACCACGTCCCACAGGTTGGCCACCTTCTCTGGTCGGTCCGGATCTCGGCGCAAACAACGCCCCCGTAGCTGGTTGGTCGCCACGAAGGACGCCACCGAGGTGAGATCCACCAGCACGTTGGCGCTCTGCACGTCCCAGCCTTCGCCTAGCAGGCCGCGTGTGCCGACGATACATCGCGTGACGCCGCGTTCGAAGAGCTCTGTCACCAGAAGCGTGTAGCGGCTCGACTTCCAGTCCGCACCTCGCCCGACGACCTGCGTCAGCACGCCCGCGGGCTCGAGCGAGACCTCGATGCGCCACCCGTGCTTGGTGGCGGCCTCACGCAACGCGTCCGCGACATGCTGCGCGACGTCGGCGTCGGCGACCAAGCTGCTGCCCGTGATCATGACCGGTTCGAGTGCGCCGTGGTCCGGATGCGCCGCGAGCGAGCGCAACACCGCGACCGCGCCGCCCGCCTCCGGGTCCAACACCCCGTCGAGTTCGCGCACGGCGCGCCCGCTCGTCGCTCGCTCGAAGTCGACCACGACCACGGCGCGGAGGTCGTCGTTCAGCGCGTTATGCTCTGCCGTCAGGATATCGTGCAGCGCCGTCACCTTCGCGGCCGACAGCCCGAGCAGCCGGTCGAGCGCTGAGGCGTGGCGCTGTACCCCGCGCTTGGTGAGCCGCGCCCCGACCGGCCTCAGCGCGTCGCGGATTTCGCCCCATGTTTGTTCGGCTTGCTCCGCTTCCGCTTCGTGCACGTCGCCCAAGCCGAGCGGGTGTTCTTCGCGCTGCTTGAGGGGCCAGAGGTAGCCGGTGGCGTAGTCCGCCAGCGCTCGCGTGTGGTCATCGAGCTCGGGCGGGTCGAGCATCTCGTCGAGTGTCCACGCGAGCTCATGAAGCACGACGCCTAACGAGCCGCCCACCCGGGCGAACGCGATCGCGTCGTCGGTCTCTTCGATGATGAAGACTCCCCAATCCGCTTCCGCTGCGGCGTCGAGCCGGTGCTGCAACCACATGGCGAGCGAGAGCAGCTCTGAGCCCGGGGTCGCCAGCGTCGTCTGCAGCGCCGCGAAGCGCTCATGGGCTGCCGCGATGTGCGCCTGCTCGGCGGCGGTCGGTTGCACCAGCAGTGCGAGGTCTTGGTAGGGTGCGAGCACCCCGTCGCGGACTAACGCGGGCAACGGGATTTCGTACGTCACGTCCCCGACAAGGTCGAGATAGCGGCCGGCCTGGTGTCGGTCAGCGTCGACGGGTGGCGTTGCGGTGAGGCCGAGCACGCGCAGCTCCGGCACACGCTCCCGCCACTCCGCGATGGCCCGCGCCCAGTGGTTGAGCACGTGGTGGCACTCGTCGAGCACTACGAGCGTGACGCCCAGCGCTTCGAGATGCGTGAACAGCCGCAGCACATTCGCATGCAGCAGCTCTTCGTCTTCCTCGCTGCGCGATTTAACGCTCATCGCTTGGTAGGTCAGCGAGAAGAGGCGTGGGAGGTCGTCATCGCGCCCTGCTTCGGTGGAGAGGGGGTCGCTGCTGGCGAACGCACGGGCCTCGTTCGCGCTTTTAGCGAGCGCGTCGAACTCCTCGTCCGCCAGGGGGTCGATGGCGAAGCGGTTCGCTTTGTCGAGCCACTGCGCAGCGATGGTGGATGTCGGCGAAAGCACGACAGCGCGGCGTCCAGACTCGATGATCCATGCGAGGCCGAGCACCGTCTTGCCACCGCCGGGCGGCGCGACGACGTGCAGGCGATGTTCTCCGGCTGCGTCTTCGGCGCGCATCGCGTGGAGCGCGGCTTGCTGGAAGGGGCGGAGGGTGAGGGCGAGTACGTGAGACATGGTCAGGCAGTCTGCGCGAAGCGCGCGCGCAGCGCTACTGCCTTGGGCGCTACCGTGTTGTGCGCTCTACTCCGCCAGCATCCACCGCGGCTCGATTTCCGGGCCGTCGAGCACGGGGTTCTCGGGCGGGATCCACGATTGGTAGATGTCGTAGCCGTAGGTGGCGTGCTGGGTGTTCGCGACGCCACCGTGAACGTGACGGATGACGTAGAAGTCGACGATATCCGCGCGACCGACTCCGTCTAGCGGATCCGACCGTGAAGCCATGACGAGTATATGTTCGTCGTCGAGTATCTGTCCCGTGAGGTAGCCTCGGAAGTTTGGGTCGCCGCTCTGAGCTGACCAAAGTACGTTGCCGTCGCTATCGACGACGTGGAATGTGGAGCCACCGAAGGCAAGCCAGGTGCCGTCCTGGAGAGCGAATATCGAGCGATAACCCGTGTGAACCTGTTGGTCATAGTAGTCGTGGACGACCTCAACGTTACCGCTAAGAATTGCGTCGGTTTCGACCAGAAGGAGGGGACTCCCACTCGCTGCTAGCGCCGTGATGTTGCTGTATCCGATCACTGGAAGAAAACGGGAGGTGTAAGGCTCTTCTGGCGTCCCAAACGGTCGGACCCGGGATAGCTGGTTCGTCTCCGCATCCAGGCGAACCCACTCGCTCATTGGGAAGAGCCACGAGTTGTCCGCGAGCCTGAGGCTGTCGAGGAGCTCGCCCTGAACGTCGCCTACCACAGTGAACATCTCACCGCTGGAACCAATGGTGCTCAACGTGTGATTCCACGTGCCCAGATCGGGTTGGAGAGCGGTCGCCCGGTATACTGCGTTCTCCCCGATCCAGTTGGGTCCGAAAATCTCTTCGATAGGGCCGGCCGCCACGCGACAACTGATCTGCCGGCCGGTCCCCAGGTCAAGCTCGAGTGGAGCGAAAGCGAACGGGGCGGGCGTGAGGCCTTCGGGCTGACACGAGACCGCTGTCGTAAGATGCAGCCGGCCGTTGCGTACACCCTGTGCTGAAAATTCTCCGGCGAAAACGTGAGACACCCAGCGTGGCTGCCCCGTCATGTAGTCCAGGCGTGCCACAAACGAATCGAAGTATTGTGTTCTAGGTGTGCCGGCCAGCGCCGGTTCTTGCGGCGCGGATGACTGCGCTCCGCTCATCAGGATGTCGCCGCCATCGATTGGCATCGTTGTGAAGATGTCGGTGACGTCGTTGGTCGTCCAAACTAACTCCAACGCTAAGGAAACGGACGCTAGCCTCCTGTAAACTCGGGCCTCTCGTGCTTCACCCGGCGTCAAAGAGAGCTGTATCAACGCGGCGCCCGACCTCAGAACGAACGAGCGAGTCACTTCGAGCCTGCTTCCCACGCTGGCACCTGACGCAACGAGTGAGCGTGCGCGTAGCACTTCGGGGCAGCCCTCGGCCAAGCCGCACGTAATCTGGAGCGCCTCAAGCTCTGAGTCGTCGCGCCAAACAGGTTCCCAGTCCAGCACAGTACCGGCGGCATCACAGACAGGAGGCAGCTCGTTGCTCGGCTCGTATGTTTCGCAGATGCCGCCGACGTATGCTCGCTCAGGGTAGCCCGCCCGCCCTTCATAGCAATAGGTTGTCGCTGGCCATGGTCTGGGCGTGCATGGTTTGGCTCCCGACACGGCGGTGTCGTCACCATCTAGCGCGTCGGACAGGTTGGGCTCCGAGAACCGGCACCCGACAAGACCTGCCATGGTGAGCAACACGAACGCTAGGAGCGTTTCATTCACCGTCTGCACGCTCCGCAAATTCCGGACAAACGTAGTTTCTTGGTACACACTCGGACACACCCGGCTCGAAGTCAGGATCGAGCAGTACGCCTTGGCACTCTGGCGCCGACGGCTGCCAACGGAACTGGAGCTCATAGAAGTCATTGCGGTCTTCGTAAGGATGGTCATCGAAGAACTGATCATCAAGGGAGATCCAATAGCATGTATCAATGACTCCATTGGTCAAAGGATGCCACACCGGGACGTTGACCTGTTTGAATCCGTCGACGACGATGCCACCGTGGCGGTCGAGCCTGCCCGTTTGACAAAACTCGGCCGTTGTCCGAATTCCGAACGGATCAGGCGTTGAGGTGCCAGGAGCCGGAGATTCCTGGCCCCACACACACTCCTCGAGCTCAGCTCGGAATGTCCACGTTCGTCGCTGAGAGTCTCCGGAAAGCGCCTGGAAGCTCGACACATCGCAGTCGACGTCCGAACTCCATCCGCTCGTGGTTCCGGGTGAGCCACCTGCGCGGTGTTGGACTACGCCCGGGTCCAGCCGCCCGTTTCCGTTCCAGTCTAAATGCGCGGTGATCGCACGGCACTCACCGCGCCTTGGCCTTCTGTCGTCCGGACCAGTATAGTGCGGATGAGCGGGCTCGTTTCGCACGCAACCGAAGCCGTTTGGGCAGCCGTGTCCCGGCAGCCTACAGTCGCGCACCGCGTTTCCGAACGCGTCTTCCGGTGCCACCGGCGACGGAATGCTAGGCTCGTCCCAGAAACCAGAAAGATACTGCGCGCGCGACAGACTACTGTTCAAGACGTCTTGTTCTGTCAGTTCAGCCTCAGCCGCAATTGTTCGCCCGCCTTCCGAAAACCGCGGGGAGACGTCGGCCTCGAGGCGATACCCGTTGGCGTAGTTCATCCTCGAACCATACACTGGACTGCTGTTCCGAGTGCCGAAAGAATTGTCGGAGTCCGAAAGCGGGATGTCGTGTCCCAAGCACATGGCGTGGCCGCCCTCGTGGATCACCGTCGGCACCGAGAAGGCGTTTGGCAGCAAGTAGATTCCCCGGTAATTCTCGCTGTTTACTGAGAACGAAACGGCGTAGTAGGATTGAGGGCGGTCGCGGTAGCTCTCCCTCATGAACTGGGACCACAATATGGGAACGACCTGCGATCCCGATGCGACCGTGTAGTATGCATTTTCGGCAAGGGCCTCATCCCGGGTCTCGGCAGTGCCTGCTGCAAACTCAACCAAGTTGGCAAGACCATAGGACAGCGGCGACCAGTCTCCGAACGGTGGCGGCGGTCTCTCGCCTAGGGTCTGGCGAACGTTGGCAAGCACGTTGTTGACCATGCCAGCTTGACGCTGAGGGGAGTAGGGTGAAACGTTGTCGGCGACGACAACTTCCAACAGCAAGTCACGCACCGCCGGACCGGCGAAGACGTTAGCAGCGATCGCGCGGCCATCCCCAGGCTGCAGATCGGTTAACCCACACACCTCCCATCCGTCCCACCAACCGTCACCGTCTGTATCGTGCGCGCCTGCCGTGT
>JBLFZA010000302.1:0-5576 GCA_047610025.1 Bradymonadia bacterium
ATGGAGTCGCCGTCCAAGCACTCTAAGCTCTGGTCGCGGATAAGGAGAACCCACTGTTCGGGTCCGGGCGACGAGCGCCATCGCCGACGTACGAATCGCGCGTGGCTTTGGGGAGGCAACTCAAGGCTCGAGAGTTCGGCGTCGTTGAGCACGAGGATTCCCTTCAGGGGGCCATCGACCGCACGCGTACGATTTGCGCCGGTTGAGACGCCTTCGACGATCGAAAACACGTCGCCGAGCCGTATGGTGTTGCGGTCTTCTTCCGGTCGCGCGGCTGTGTCGACTTGCGGGTCGAACCACCACCATGGCCCGCCGTTGGCCGGCACCACGAAGGAATCTCCGCGGGGGGAGAGGTCAACATGTAGACGTGGTGCGGCCACGGTGTGTGCTGCTCGACATGCCTCCGCGGTGTGTTTGCGCCACAACGTCACGGAGGCTTCGACGCCGACGTCAAAGGTGCTGTCGTGGCCAGCGCGCCACACGCCCAACACCTCTCCCTCTCGCGCCAAAAGCTCCCGCACTGGCGTCGCAGCGTCTGACTCTAAGAAGTAGGCGGGCGTCAGGAAGCCCAATACTCCGCCAGGCCGCAACCAGCGTACGGCAAGCGGCCAGAAGAAGTGATGGAGGTCCGCATTCTTTCTGTAGAAGCCCAGCCAGTGACCGTCATGCCACGATCGAATGCGTCGAAAAACGGCAGCGTTGCCCGTCTCGCGGAGATAAGGTGGATTGGCGATCACGGCGTCCGCCCAGCCCTGTCCCAGGAGCGTGCGTTGTGCTCCTCTGAGTAGAGGCGGCCGCACCGCGTTGAACTGCTCTCCCTCGAACGACGCCGGCGCGTCTTCGGCGCAGAGCGTGAGGGCGTCAGCGTGCGCTGCACAGAGTCGAGGATCGTTGGGCCACGCAGCGATATCTTCGCCACAGAGTTCAACGCCGTAGACGCGGTGGACCCGCTTATCGCTCAGCGCAGGTCGAATGAGGGCGCCTTGCCCTGCGGCAGGTTCGGCGATCGTCCAGCCGCTCGTTGGTTCTGACTCTGCGCTCACCAGCGCCTCTGCGACAGCCCGCCAAAGCAGCTGCGCGACGCCGGGTGGCGTGAAGACGCGCCCGCGTGGAAGCGTCACGTGTGCAGGCGAGGGACCGGTTCGCCGGTAGCGTTGATCTCGGCTTCGGCGTCCGCGAGCACGTCGAGGCGCGCGCGCACGTCCGCTTCTGGAGCGTGCGCGATCGCGAGCTTGATGTACGTGGCGTAGTGTCGCGCTTCGGACTCGAACAGCGACGCGTAGAACTCGGCCAGCGTCTTGTCCGTGAGCTGTTCCCCGAGCAGCGCGAATCGTTCGCAGGAACGCGCCTCGATCAGAGCGCAGAGGATCATGCGGTCGATGAAGCCATCGACGGGTCCCTTGCGGCACTTCGCGTACAGGCGAGCGGCGTACTCGGAGGGGTCAAGGCGCCGAAACGTCCACCCGCGTCCGTCGAGCAGGTCGAGCACCATGCGGAAGTGCTCCATCTCCTCCTCGACGATCTCCGCCATTTTTCGAACCAACCCGGTGTGTTCCGGATAACGGAAAATCAACTGCAGCGCTGTGGACGCTGCCTTTTTTTCGCAGTGCGCGTGATCGAGCAGCATCTCTTCGAGGTTGGCTTCGAATCGCTGAACGAAGGCGGGATCAGTTCTCGACTTGAGACACAGCACGGCGGGTCGGGGGCGAGGTGTAGAGTTGTGCGGCGACCGCACCGTTCCCCTGCGGGACAGCGATGTCGACGGTTAGTACTTCGTTGTCGTCTGAGCACCAAGCGATGGCTGCCGTTGCATCAAGCAAGAAATCGCGCGCGCGCTCAGCGTCCATCGCGTCTCGCAGTCGCAGGTCGATGTCCTGAATCGAAGCTTCGCCGACGGCCAGAAGCGCGTAGCAAGTGCCGGCCTCCGCTTCGACGTCGAGCGTCCGAATGCCGGCGCTGGGCAATACTGCCCGCCACTGAGAGCCCACGGGACTCCACCGCGCAACCGAGCGAGAGGCGAGGCTGTTCAGGCGGTTCGATAGCTCATCGCGTTCGCCGTTAACCGTCTCTCGCGTGTTCACGTCTGCGAAGATCGCCATCTGCAATGTGCCCTCCCCAGCGAACACCCGTGCACGAGCCTCAAGTTGCCCGGCCCGCGGGGCGCACCACTCCACCACAGGGTAGGCGTCGTCCGTGACGTCTTGCGCCACGAGCTCGCCGTCGAAATACACACGCACGTCTAGGTCGATGATCTCGGAGGAGAAGGCCGCCGCTCCATAGCAGATGCCGACCTGAACTGTGGCGCTCATGGCCGCCTCTTGGCGGAGACCGAGTGTGTGGCTCTCCGCGGGCTGAAGCAGCTCGTAGCTGGCCAAGAAGCGGCGAGCGACCTGCTTCCAAGACTGTGGCGGTGTCGCGACAGCCCCGCGAGGGTCTCCTGCGAGCGTCTGCGCGGCGAGAGGAGTCTGCTGCGCGGCGAGCAGCGATAGCGTGAGAACGAACGCGGTGAGCGTCGCGACGTGCCGTCCAAGGAGACGGCCCGACGCTCTCGTCGAACGCGAGCGTTGTGTTCCGGTTAAAGTCATCGAGAGGCACGATAGAGCGAGGTTCGACGGGAGTCACGGACAGCGCGCGTCGGCTCCGCGGATTCGTCCGTTCGGCATGCCAGCCGTGACGATGGGTCGGTCTGGTTGTCGAAACGCGGAGCGCACGCTACCCCCTAAGAGAACAAGCGTATGCGACCCGGGGCTTCGCGACGCGCTCCAATCACTTATTTCACCAAGACGTCCATGACTGCTCAGCGAGAGGCTCTGCGAATGTTTCGTCGTATCCCGTTGCTCGCGCAGCTCGATGATGACGAGACCTTCGAGATCGTGCGAAGCTGTCGCCATCGCGCGTTGTTGGCGGGCGAAACCCTGTTTCGCCAGGGCGATGATGGGCGCAGTCTGTTCTTGATCGAATCGGGACGGATTCGGATCGTGCTCGACGCGGCACCCGACCATCCTGTGGCTGAGTTCGGGGCGAGAGAGGCGTTTGGCGAGCTCGCGCTCATCTCCCCTGCGCCACGCGCAGCAACGGCGATCGTGCTGGAAGACGTCGTGCTCTACGAACTAGGCGAGGCGGATTTCGACATGCTCAAGAAGAGCGGTCACCCGGCGGCGTTCAAACTGATTCGCGCGCTGTCGCGCGTCGTGTGCTCACGTATTCGAGCCGTGAATGAGAAGATAGACGACGCGCTGATGTCGAGAGAGGACGCGTCGCTAACGGGCAAATTCAGCGCCTTCGACTCCGACTCCGGCGCTTATCTCGTTGCGGATGACGCCGCGCCAATCCCGCTCGTGCAGCGGATCGTGCAGCGTCTCTGGCGCGGAGGGAACTGATGAAACGCCGTTCGTTGGAAACCTATCTCGATGAGCTCCCGATGCTCTCGAGCCTCCGCCAGAGAGAACGGGAGCTCCTCGCGATGGTCATGCGCGAGCAGCGCTGCGGACCCGGCGAGGTGATTTGCAAGGAAGGAGAGCCGGGCAATGCGTGCTTTTTTATCATTAGCGGCGAAGTTGACGTCGTCCGGCGTGTCAAAAACGGCGGTGAGCGCGTGCTAACCACCCTTCGAGAAGACGCGATCTTTGGGCAGATCGCTCTAGTGGACTCAGGGAAGCGGACAGCGACCTGCAGAGCACTCGGAGATGTTCACCTCGCGCGACTACAGCGCGCTGACTTCGACACTCTTTTTACCAGCGGATCAACGTTCGCGTTTCTGTTTCAGGAGGCGATCGCGAAGGTCGCTGTCGGGCAGTTACGCCACGCGAACAGCAGGCTTCAGCTTCTCATGTTGCAGGCCAAAAGCTCCAACGAGGACTTGGAAGAGGTCAGCGATATCCTATCGATGCGTGATGCCAGAGAGGGCATCCGTTGGGATGGCTGACAGCACAACACGCAGGTGCTATCGTCGCCTTCTACTGATCGCCGTGTCAGGCTTCGACGCGGCGCCACACGCGAAACGAGTCCGGTGGCAGTCGTCCAACAGAGGCATCCGATAGAAGCGTCGGAGCATTTTCGCTCTTGCTTGTCGTCGGCCTTTTTACGTGGTCACTTTCCAGAACATGATGCCTAGCGTAAACCAGTTTGAACAACGTGCAAGCTTCTCACGTCGTCAGTTGCAGCTGCTGGATGCAGCCGTGAGATTGGTCGACCGAGTGGGAATTGGTGGGTTCACCATGAGGTCGCTCGCCGCCGAAGTCAGCCTGTCGCCGATGGCGGCGTACAAGCACTTCGAGAACCAGAGAGCCCTACAGCTCCAGGTGTTCAGCGCGTGTCAAAGCCGGCTCTACGACGCCCTGCTTGAGGCCACAGACGAGCCGCCTGACCCTGCGACGGCGTTCCTCAGATTCTGCAGGACCTTTGTTGAGCACGCGGTCCGCTATCCGTATCGCTACGAGCTGCTCTACAACCACCCCTTCGTACACGAAATTCGGCAGGTGCCCGAGCTCGAGCAGCTCCGCCAGTCCGTCTGGACCTACGCGCTAGAGCTCGTGTCTAGGGCACGAAAGGCCGGCCTCTTTCGAGACGATTTGTCCGCCGAGCTGCTCTCATCCGCAGCGGCATCGCACATACGCGGCCTCGCGAGTGTCATCATTTACCAGAGCAGCGAGCCTGTCCCGCTGGAGGAGGCTCACGCCTCGATCGAGTCCGGGATGGCGTTCCTACGTGAAGGGCTGATGGCGCGCTGAATCCCGTCTCGAGCGTCGGCTGAACGGAGGGCGTCTACGGCGGAGACCACGTGTTGAGTTGAGAGATCGCGCCGGCCTCCTGCATCAACGTGCGAGAGCGCTCGGCGCCGTCACACCAGACCAGCTCTTCGAGGTACGAGATCTGGTCCCACGGGGCGGAGGCGTCCAGTTGCAGAGTCCACTCACTGTGAACGTGCAGACAGCTCTCGCTATCCACCCGCCACTCGCGGCGTCCGTCTCGCTCTCCAAAGTCAGCCGCGCCCGAGGGCGAGTCTCCCGTGCGCCAAAGGGGCCGTCGCCAACCGTCTTCCATGACGGCCGCGCCATCCTCCGTCACAACCAATCGCTGTTCGCGTCGAGGCGAGGTCACGCGAAGCGCGCGCTCCCTTGGCGTCGCGTAGTCGAGCTCAACAACGTGGTCCCCAACAACGATGTCTTCGGCTTCGCGTTCGCCCGACCTAGACGTGACCCGAAGTGTGACCGGTGTCCGATGTTCGCGGACCATCCAGCGAGGGGCGTCGGCGACTCCGGGCTCACTCGGCGAATCCGAGGGCTCCGGCGACGAACACCCAGCAGTAACGACGCATGCACACCCTGCCAAAGCAGCGCACGCGAGAAGCGCTCTCACTACAGCGCTCGCCAGTTCGAGCGCGGCAGCGCGGAAGAGGTCGGAGGTGGTCGTGTCGAAAGGATGAACAGCGAGCGGCGATTCTGCGGCTCATCCACACTGTCAGCAGTCGGCACCGCAAGCGCGGACTCGCCAAAGCCTTGGTAGAAGATCTCGAAGTTCACGCCGCGCTCGCGGAAGAACTCGCCGAGCGCCTGCGCGCGGCTTTCGCTGAGGCC
>JBLFZA010000303.1:0-5558 GCA_047610025.1 Bradymonadia bacterium
TAGCTGGCAACGCCTGACGCCTGCGGAGTAGTCTCGCCTCATGAGTGGCGGCTCGCCAACGGTCCGCTAGGGTCTCGCCACGAATCCACCTCCGATACTCGACTGCGCGCGGATTCGACGCCGTCCGATCTGAACCAGTAGACGCACGCGTTTTCTGAATCCAATCGCCCCGCTACTCTCCGCCACCACGCGCGCCGCGATTGCGATGCATTTCTCCGCCGAATGCGGGGAGACTCCAACTCGGACCGCTCCGAGTGCGCCAACACAGCCGACTGCAATGACGAGCAATCCACGGTGTACACCGCATACTGAGGAGGAGGAGGAGGAGGAGGAGCCGGCATGCCAGGCTTCGCCGGTGGATCCAGCATTGGTCTCGTGTTGCTCCGGTCGGCCGACGTCTCGTTCGACGACGTCTCGATTCGCGCGGCGGCCGGTGGCCACGGCGGGTTCTCGATCAGCGGCTCCACCGCTGCGGCGGGCCCGACCGGCGCTGATCGCGGCCGTCGGAGCCGCAGCATCGTTCGCGTTCTAGGCGGAAACGACCTCTAGGCAGTCACTCGCGGCTACTCGCGTAGCCGAACTTCTGCGACGGGAACTTCCCACGAGGCCTGCACCAAGCGCCTGCGGTACGTATCGTCGTCGGTTTGCGCGGCCTCACGCCGCACCATCGCGAGCACCTGCGCTTCGGCAATCAGCGGCGCCTTCGGCGACCACTTCTGACGAGCGAGCTTGTTCATCGCCGCGACCTGCACGTCGCCACTATAGAGACCGAGCCAGTTGCGTCTGTCCCCCGTGCGCACGGTCAGGCGATTGCCGTGAGAGAGAGCGCTGAGCCGCTCGTGCGTATCGCCGGTCCGCTGCTGCCCAGCCCAATCAATCCACAAATCGCCAAGCCCAATAATGTCGAACGACACGCGCTGCGCAGGCTGCCTCGTTGTCCAACGGACCTTCTCGACTTCGGGTTTACTCTCGAGGCGCGTGATGAAGGGGTTAGAAACATCGCGCGACACAACCACCGTGACCGTCTGCTCCGCCCGCGTGAGGCCAACATAAAGCAAACGGCGTTCCGCCTCGCGATCGGCGGGCGACAAGCCCTCGCGCAGGTCTCCGGGCAACACATACACATGCGGGAACTCAAGGCCCTTGGCGGAGTGGATGGTGGTGACAGTGACTCCTTGGCCAATCGTCTGCGTCGTCCGAGCGTCAGCGACTGCGTCACGCATGGCGAGCTCGAGTGCTCCCGCCGTGACCGGCGCGTCACCATGCTCGACGTCCCACGCGTCGAGCTCTAGCAGGACGGCGCGCGCCCACGGGTTGTGCCCCGGCTCGCTTAGCCACGCGTGAGCATCAATGAGGTCGGAGACACGAAGCTCGGTGCCGGCGCGATCGCGCAGCCACAGGCGAAGACTCGCGAACTCGCGCACGGCATACATCGGCAGCGCGTTTTGGCTACCGAGCGTCCATTTGCATTGCTTGTTACGCATGCGGAACGCCTCACGCACCGGGTGCAGCTCCGAACGCGTTCGGCCGAGCACGGCGAAGTCATCGAGCGAGCCCGACGGCCGCAAGCCCGCAAGCCTCAGCGCGTCGTCGGCGACGAAGTCTCCCGCCCCGAGCGGCCCGTCGCAGTAGACGATGCGCACGCGACCGCGGCTGAGCACGTGGTCGATATTCTCCCACTGCCCGCCATAAGGGTCTGTTTGTCTCTCACCATTCACGCGAATTGGGTTCTTCACCTTGAGCCGGTGTGGCGCCTTCGCTATCAGGTGATTCGCCGCATCAACGATCGCGTGCGTCGAGCGGAAGTTCTCAACCAGCGTGCGTTGCTCGGCGTCGTAGCTCGCCGCGAACTCTTGAATGAAGCGCGTATCGGCGCCGCGGAATCCGTAGATGTTCTGGTCATCATCGCCGACGGCGAGCACGCTGAGCTTGCGCCCGTCACTCACGAGGCGGCCAGCCATCGCGGAGACGAGCTCCGCTTGAGACGCGTCGATGTCCTGATACTCATCGATGAGCAGGTGGGAGCAGCCACCGAGCAGCTCTTCGCGCGGGCCCGATGCGGCGTCATCGGACGCGTTCAAGAGCGCGGTGGCGTCTCGGATAAGCGACGCAAACGTGTCGTCGACCTGATCGTAGTTTCCGGGCGCCGTAAGCGGCAATCGGCCGACCAAGGCTGCGGCGAGGCCATGCAGCGTGTGTACGCGAACAAAGCGTGCCTCTTGCCCGATCAGCGCGCGCAGGCGTTTGCGAATCTCGTGCGCGGCGGCTCGGTTGTAGGCGAGCGCGAAGATGCCGGCGGGATCGAGCCCGGCGATGCGCACGAGGTAGGCCACGCGGTGCACGATCACGCGGGTCTTCCCGGAGCCGGGGCCCGCGAGAACGAGCAGATTCTCGTCCGGCGACGCGCAGACAATGCCCTCTTGAATCGGGTGGTCCAGCGACGTGACGATCGCGTCGTACGAGTGCTGCGTGGTCACCCGCTGCAGCTCCTCTTCCCGACCGGGCATCCACGCTGTCAGGAACGACTTCTCGGGCAGGCTGAACCAGTCTAGCGTGAGGCGCTGCGCCGCGGCCATATCGGTTTGGCCAAGCCGAGCATACTCGGCCATGACATGAATCTGAGTATTGCGGCGCTGATAGTGGTCGAGCAGGGGCTGGAAGTCAGACTTCTTAAACTGCAGCTGTCGCGCGCGCTTCGGCACACGAATCGTCAGCGCCTGTCGAAAAACCGCGAGCCCGTTCTGCAGCGTGATTACCCGCGCATCGTGCAAGAGCAACAATGCGCTTCGGATCGTATCGTGCGTATCGCGAAGATGAGGCCCGAGTGCGAGATCAGCTTTGAGCTCGTGCGACAGGGTATCCGTCTCGAAATCCAGCAGCAGCGTGGCGCCACGCGCACCCTTGTCGAGCCTTGAGACGAGGTAGCGCAGGATCAGGCGACACACGTCGAAGAATCGCTTCCGGCGCTCCCCAATCTCGGGCCAACTGTGCAGCAGATCGACGCGAAAGCGTGCTCCCCCAGCGAAGCGATACCGCAGGCTGTTGGCTGGCTCGGCGAACCCTGCACCGTCGACAACATACGAGCGCCACAGCGCTTGCACCTGAGGGCGGGCGAGCGCGGGCGCTGCGATATCAGGCGCCACTTGCAGCAGGTGCCGCGTTAGCGCCTCGAGGTCGGCGACGAGCGTGTCGGCCTGCCCTGCGCTCGTGTGCAACGTCTCCATGACGTCTCGCAGCGCAACGTCCATGGCTTCGAGCCGGTCGAGACGCAGGGTGCTCGAGTCCGCGACGCCATGCCGAACAAAGGCCGTGAAGCGCGTGTGCTCAGCCAAAACGTTGAGCTGCGCGAGGTCCTTCAGCAGCGCCAATACGCGCTGCCCGCCTAGCGTTTTGCCCTCACCCTCCGAGCGGTTCCACAAACAAGCGCGCGTCGCGATGTCATCGGCGGAGAGCATCTCGTCCGCCTCCGCGAGCTCAAACACCGTCAGAACACGCAGCAGCTCCCGCTGTTTGCCTTCCCCAATACCGGCGTCCTCAAAACGCTGCTGCACCTCTGCGCGCGTACCCACCCGCGCCGAGCCCTGGAACACGCGGTTGATGTTCTCGCCGCGTGCGAGCAGCCCTGCGCGTTCCAGCCAAGCAACAGCGGTGTTCACGCGGGTGACATCCCCCGCATCATCTGGGCTGAACCTCGCGCGCGCCGAGCCCGTCCGAATCAGCTCGGCGTGGCTCACAACGGTCTTTGTATGCGCGGTTTCGGAGGCGGTCTCGTCGATCGACACGGCGGGAGCGTGCCGTACGGATCGGTGAATGGCCTGAATGTCGGCGTGCTGCAGCCGCGAGCGGCGTGCCAAACGAAACTGCGTCTCGGCGTCGTCTTCTCCCCACAGAAGAAGGCAATGCGCGTGCGTGCGATCTCGGCCCGCGCGACCGGCCTGCTGCAGGTAGCTCTCGATCGAGCCTGGGATAGACAGGTGGATGACCAGCCGTACGTCGGGCTTGTCGACGCCCATACCAAAGGCGCTCGTCGCCACAATGACGGCCTGCGTTGACCGCAGGAACTCCGACTGCACATCCCGCCGCACGCTGCCATCGAGCCCCGCGTGGTAGGCGCTCGCCTCGATGTCGTTGGCGAGCAGGAAATCCCGCGTCTCCTCCGTCTTCTTTCGGGTCGCTGCGAAGATGACCACGCTACCGGTCTCGTATTCTTGAAGCGCCGCCTCGACGAGCGCTTTCACAGTGGGCAGCTTCTGGTGCTCGTTCACCGCGCGTACTTCATACGTGAGGTTGTCGCGGCTGATGCCTCCAAGAAGGGGAACGAGCTCGTGGCCAGTCTCGTTGGCGATGGCTTCGGTGGCTTCGGCGATGACCTGGCGCTGCGCGGTGGCGGTGAAGCAAAAAACCGGCGGCGGCGGGGTATTCTGTTTTCGCGCCAGCTCAGCGATGAACTTCGGCGCGTACAGGTAGTCGGTGCGGAAGTCGTGGCCCCACTTGGCCAAACAATGAGCCTCGTCGAACACCCACGCGGCGATCGCGCGAGACGCCAACGCCTTGCACACGCTCTTGTTTCTGAGCTGCTCTGGTGACAAGTACACGATCGCTAGGCGCCCATCGCGGATACCCTCAAGCTCGCGGGCGCGCTCGGGCAGTGTGAGCCCGCCGTTCACCTGCCCGACGGCATCAGCGGCGTGCTCCATGAGGTTCTCGACCTGGTCCTTCATCAGCGACTGAAGCGGCGAGATGACGACGGTGAGCGCGCCCGTTCTTTCGGCACGAACCAATGCCGGCAGCTGAAAGCATATCGACTTACCGCCGCCAGTGGGCAGCACCGCGAATGTCGAGCGCCGAGCGAGCCCGTTTCGAACAATCGCCTGCTGTAGGCTCCCCCCGCCTGGCGCGGCGGGGATGGCGCGAAAGTCGTCGAAGTCAAACCAGAATTTCAGCGCGGCCTTCTCATCGTTGGTGCTCTGGCACCAGGCGCAGCTCGACTGGCCACAACTCGTATCGCGGAGACTGTTGATGATCTCGTTTGCTTCTGGGTAGCGATTCGCGACCCACGGCGGGAGACTCGAGTATGATCCCGCGGCAGAGAGCCACACCATCGCGTAGGCCGCTGGTACCGGGTCCCTCTCCCCTCGGGTCACTGCGTTCATCAGCGCGGTGAGCTGAGGCGCGCAGGTGATGCCGTGCGCCGCGCGGTACGCCTCTTGAGCGCAGTCCACCAGCGGTCGCGCGTCGTGCCCGAGGAACGTGGAGTAGAGCGACATCGCGTCCGGGTCCGGCGTTGACTCTTGCTGCAGTACCGCCAACGCAAAGCGCTGATAGACGTTCGGGTTCCGAAGAGCGTTCGACACATCGACGAGCAGCTGCTGACACAGACGGCAGTCTTCCACCGGGTCGCTGAGCGACGAACGCACAAGGCGGTAGTCCTTCACCAACGCGTGGTAGGGGCGCTGTGGAAACGCGATCACCGACAAGGGCAGCGTGTCGAGCATGGGGAGCGCGTGCAGCGGAGCCAGCTCGCTCAGCGCGTCGATGATGCGACGGTCGTGGTCCCA
>JBLFZA010000304.1:0-5535 GCA_047610025.1 Bradymonadia bacterium
TGCGCCCCGGTGACAGAAGTAGAGTTATGTCTTCACGCCCGAGACGCGATCCCTTCAACTGGTGCATGCTTGTCTCTCCGCGGTGTGACGAGATCGCGTGCTTCAATGCGGGGGTTAGTGCTCGCGGCTCGCTCCAGAGGCTCGCGAAACCGATCACAACAGGGTTCTCGACGAATCGAGCAAACAGGTCGAGCACGGTCGCGCTTTCCGAAAGGGGAACGTCGAGCACGTAGATCTGCGAGGCCATGCCTTCGTACGGCAGCAGAAGTTCCCTCGCCGATTCCCATATCAGCTCTGCCTTCATTGTTGCCCGCTCGAGCTGAGTTCTATTCGTTACGAAGTCTCGGTCGTCAGAGCTGCGACAACCACCGTCAATCGCCACGACGCCGATGTTGCATCCGTACAACATAGACTTGTACCGAATCCGCACAAGAGACGCGCGAACCGGCGGTGTTCCACCTATCACTCCGCGCGCGACCTCGCCAGCGGCCACACCGACGCCGGGATTCGTGCACTCCTCAGCGCCGCTCTGCGAGTCAACCACGGCACGAACGAGTGCTTCCCCGCGCTGGTGTGCTGCGGCGACCCGGTGCGAGGCGAGGGCCGCCGAGCGAGTGATAGATGGAATCCACCTAACTGATCAGTTGTTGGATTGTCGCTCCCAGCAGGTGCGGAACGGAGCGAGACGCGCCTTCGTGGCGGTCGCCGTTCGTTTCCCTGGGTCTGCGACATGGCATGTTCGCCGGCGTTGCTCGCGCGTGCCGTGTGCTCTATCGCAGCGCCCTCGACCTGCAGGGAGTCGGAGTGATGATGGGCAAGGGGTTCACGTCAATATCGGTTCTCGCGTTCATCGCGTCCGGCGGCCGCGCTGGTGCTTAAGACCAACGCGAACGGCGCGCTTGTGAGACCTGGTCGGTGGATGCCTGTCTTGCGCTGGCGGCTGCGGATGAAGAGCGACGACAGGCAGAGCCGGGCGTAGTGGTCGAATCGTGGCCGCGCCTCCAGGCGTGCGAGCGGCGTCATGGGCCTTCGTGTATTTTGCTTGGCCTTTTTGGGGAGATGCGGGGGAGGATCCGCTTGCCTGCGAGCGGCACATGGCCGCCTGTCACGCCGGCGCGGAGCAGGGCTGCGAGAGCGCCTCATATCTGAACGCAACAGACCGGTGCGACGGCATGCAGATGATGTCGAGCAGCAGGCTCGAAAGCACCGCGTGGGGTCAGACGCCTTCGCCGCCAGACGGTTCGGGTCTCGAGGGTGTGGCCCCAACGTCTGACGAGAGCGATGGTGCCCCAAGAAGGTTCCTGAGCAAGGAACCAATCGAATCCGGCATTCAACCCCACCATGGCCGACTCCGTGCCTGTTACGAGCGAGTGCTCGTCCTCGATTGGGATCAGGCGTACCGGCCTTCTGTCGGCGCCGGGCAACTGGCGATGAGTTGGACGATCGGCCTTGACGGGCGGCCGCGGTCCGTCCGTGTCGAAGACAATAGCTTGGGCCAGCCCTTGGTGGCCACGTGTGTGCGTCGTTCGCTAGAGGAGATTCGGTTCGACGAGCCGAACGGAGGGCTTGTCAATGTAACCTATCCCTTCTCCTTCCGATCAGAGCCCTCAGACGTCTCGGACTGAGCGCGAGGGTGGTCCGAGTGAACTCCCACACCCCGCGCCGCCTACTTCAGCGCTTCCTGCACCAAAGGCCGCACAGCCGCGCCATCAAAGCGCCCCTTCACCTGCGGAATCACCTTGCCCATCACCTTGCCCATGTCCGAAGGCCCCGACGCGCCGGTCGCCTCGACGGCTGCTGCGACAATCGCGCGCACCTCATCTTCTGTCAGCGGCGCCGGCAGGTACGTCTCGATGATCACGAGCTCAGCGCGCTCGTTGTCCGCGAGGTCAGCGCGGCCGCCCTTGTCGAAGGCCTCGATGCTCTGCCGACGCTTCTTGGCCGCCGTCGCGAGGAACTGAAGCTCCTGCTCGTCCGTCATGTCCACGCCCGTTTCCTTCTTCGCGAGCTTCACGTCAGAGAGGAGCCCGCGCACCACTTGAAGGCGCTCTTTCTCGCGCGCTTTCATCGCAACCTTCATGTCAACGGTCAGCTGGTCTAGGAGGGACATGGTACGTTCACGATGCTAAGGGCAGAGATGCAGAACATGACGACACGATTGGCCGCCTTTGGCGCGGTTATGCTGATTGCAGCGCTCGCGCAAGGGTGTGGCAACGATGCCTTGGGCGAGGGCGTGGCCGACGCGGGCACCTCCGACCTGGGCGCAGGCTGCGCTGGCGCGTGCGATGACCTCACCTGCGGCGAGGGTCAGTTCTGTGAGTGCGGCGTGTGCGTCGAGGGCTGCCTCGACGCGGACGGCGATGGGTTTGGCGAAGGCTGCGCGGCCGGTGCGGACTGCAACGACGATGCCGCCGCCGAGTTCCCGGGCAACCCCGAGGTCTGCGATCTCTTCGACAACGACTGCAATGGCGTCGCCGACGACGGGGGTGTCTGCGACACCGAGTGCCGCGACGAGTGCACCGTCGGCGACACGTTCTGCACCGGGACGTTGTTCTCGTTCTGCGACGACAGTGGGCGCTGCACACGCATCACCGACCCGAGCGCGTGCCCGGTGGGAGAGCTGTGTCGTGGCGCGGAGCAGAGTTGCGTCCAGGCCTGCGCGGACCGCGATGGCGATGGATTCGGAACCAACTGCGACCCGGGCCAGCCGGTCGATTGCGACGATGAAGACGGCGCCGCGTTCCCGGGAAACCCGGAGATTTGCGACGACGTAGACAACAACTGCGATGGCCGCACGGACGAGAACTTCGTCTGCGATGAACCGTGTGAAGACGCCTGTGAGCTCGGCGTGCTTCTGTGCACAGGTGACGGCGCAGGCCGCATCGCCTGCAGTCGCGGGCCGGATGGCTGTACGACTCTCAGTGGCGTGATCCCCTGCCGTGAAGGCGAGTTCTGCGTCGAGGGGGTCTGCGGTGCGACCCCGGTGTGTATCGATGTCGATGGCGACAGCTTCGGCCCAGGATGCGACGCTGGCGACGACTGCCGCCCGCTCGACGCGCTCAGCTCGCCGAACGCCGAAGAGCGATGTGATGGCGTCGACAACAACTGCGACGGACGCTCGGATGAAGGTGGCGTGTGCACGCCTTGCCCACCCACCGGCGCCCCCTCAACGATCGCGCTCGGGGAAGGGGACGTCGCATACGGGGCGCCACTCTGCGGTGACGTGGTCGCGCTGCAGGCGTTGGTCGACGGGCTTCCGCTGCTCCTGACGACTTTCGGCGAGGCGGTTCCGACGATCTCCGACACGGAAGGGGGCGCATCGGGGAACGCGGGTGACCTCATCTGGCGCTCGGCTATCGCGACGCTCGGCGGCCGCGAGGGCTTCATTAGACCTGCAGCGCCGTTCGCTGTCGCGGCCGGGCGAGTTGACGACTTGTGCGCGGACGACGCGAACGAGCCGAACAACTCACCAACGTCGGGCACCGTGACGGGCGCGCTGCCGCTCGTGGCGACCGGCACTTACTGCGATGGCGATCTCGACTTCTTCGACGTTCAGCCCATCGCCGGGCAGGTGCTGGTCGCCGAAGGCATGTTCTACGAGAGCAACGCGGCTGCCTCTGACATGAGGATCTGGCACAACAGCCAGCAGGTGAGTTGGTCATTCGCTGGGGCTGCGGGCTTGCCTGGCCGCTACACGCACGTGCGGGTGGACGAAGCGGGGACCTGGGCGGTGAGCGCGCGCAGCATTGCCGCCGGTAGCGCCGCGTACGCGCTGTCAATCTACATGGTCGACGCTCCGGCTTGTGCAGATGACGCCGCAGATCGACCGGGGAGCGCGGACGACACATTTGCCACAGCGCAGGTGTATCGTGACGGCGCGGGCGGCACACTGTGCCCCGGCGACTACGACGTCTATGACCTCGGCGACATCGCGGGCGGCGGGAACATGGGGGTGCGCCTCGTCGCACCGGCCGGTGTGGGGTATCTCGTGATGAAGGATGGCTGGGGCGCGACGCGCTTCAACAGCTTCGGAGCGGCCGGCAGCAATGACACGAGCTTCGCGATCAGCGACTCTGGCCGCTACTACTTGATCGTTCTTGGTGCTGACCCACTCGACGCGGGGGACTATTCTCTCAGCGTCTCGCGTTAGCTCCATGCCGAGCTGAGTTTGCTGAGACCTCCACGCCGATTGACCCCAGACACCGCCCCGCTGCATTGTTCTGTTTCTAAGCGTTCTTTTTCGACTTCGATGAATCCGTTGCGCCATGAATGACCACCTGATCCTGCAAGTTCGGCTTCTCCGCGAGCACGTCCTGACGCGCAACGAAGAGACGACGAACCAGGTGCTCGTGGCCCTTCAGCCGTCACGATCGTTGCAGGTAGGACCGACGCAATCCAACATCGTGTTGGTGCTCGACGACTCAGGCTCGATGACGGGCCAGCCGATCGAGCAGGTGCTCGCGGCCACGCGTGCCATCGTCGACCGCCTCGGGCCAAACGACCACCTGGGCATCGTTGGCTTTGCGGATGACGCCGAGGTTGTTCACCCGATCGTGAACGGCCGACACCGCGACAGCCTCCGTCGCGTGACCGACCCCTACGTTTGGGCGCACGGCCGCCGCGGCTACGGCACGAACATGGCGGTGGGTTTGCAACGGGCCATGGAGGAGCTTGGCCGTAATGCGGACCCGACGCGTATCAATCGAGTGATTCTACTGACCGACGGCTTCGCGTCCAACCCGGAGCAGACGATCGAAATCGCTCGGCAGATAAGCGCGCAGAAGACGTCGATCGTGAGCCTCGGCTTTGGTGGCGAGTTCGACATGGGCTTCATGGACCGCATCGCTTCGTTCTCCGGGGGCGCGGCGGAGTATATCGACCCCCGTAATCTGAACGCGGCGATCGCGAACTTCCTCGATCAGCTGACGTCGATTCAAAACCAGCTGACGGACAATACGCGCATCGTGATGAAGTTTCGCGGCAACCACCGCATCACGGATTTTTACCAGACGCATCCGAAGGTCATTTATCACGGCCTCGCGCGGCTTGGTCCGGATCGCAGCTGGTCTCACCGCCTCGCGGACGTGGAGCGCAAGGCGGGCCTTGAGATGGTGTTCACCATCGTGCACCCGAAGGATCTCGACGGTCGCAAGCTCGTGGCTGACATCGAGGTTCACTACGACGTGCCTGCCGCGAATCAGTTCGACCAGGTCATTTCGGGTCGTGTGTTCGTGGAGTACGGTGATGATGAGCAGGCCTTCATGACCGTCGACCCGCAGGTGCAGCGTCGCTACAACGACGCGTTCGTCGAGAAGCAGCAGCTGCGCGCGCGTCAGCTCATCGATGCCGGCCAAGTCGACGACGCGATGCGTGTGCTCGGCACCATCAAGAAGCGTGGCGGCGAGCACGTACGAGCGTTGGCCGAAGGGACGATCAAGAAGCTGCGCGACGAGGGGAAGGTGGACAATGAAGAGCTGTTCCGACTCAAAATGGGGACGCAAAAGAAGTCCCGCCCGGAGGGTGAATGATCGGTCG
>JBLFZA010000305.1:0-5490 GCA_047610025.1 Bradymonadia bacterium
CTGAACTCCGTGCGCCCATTGGTCTCGGAGAGCGTCCACGTTCGCGTGCCCTGGAACATGGGGAAGAAGCCCCCCTGCCAAACCAGGCGCGTACTCGGTTCAAACACAATGACCTTCGCGTCGAACGCCTGATGGGGAGCAACGGGCACCTTGATCTTCAACTTCTCACCGAGCGCGATTGTGCCGTCGATACTGCTCACCGTGGAGTTCCACGATGGGAACGCGGCCGCGCCCGTGAGGGCCGCCCACACCGATGCGGCCGACGCGTCGATAGTGGTGGCCACAGCGCACTGCATCAGGAACAAGGCTCACGTCCGGGCATCGGTCGAAGTTGACCACCGTTCCGCATAGCCCGGTGCTGAACTCACCCGTTTCGAACGAGCCGTATGCCGTAGTGACAGCCTCGCGCAACACCTCCGTCGCGAACTCCAGGCTTGGGCTCTGCCAAGGGTCGGTTCCCGAGACCTCCCGATAGCTCCCGATAGCTCCCGATAGCTCCCGATAGCTCCCTGACGAGCCCGCACTGAAGAACCCTTCGTTCCAGTCCAGGGTGTCTCCCCGCAAGAGCATCACAAAGCGCTCGTCCACGTGAAACGAGTCGTAGGAACCGCGCTGGAGCCGCACCACGACTTCCTCGCCCAGCTCGCCGTGCCACACCTCATCGACCCTCAACACGACATAGAGGTACCCTCTCTCCCCGCCGCCCAGCGCGGACTCTTCTTGCACGTCTATCAACCTGAGCACGGTGAACATGCACGCGCCCCCGTTGGACCACGCCGCATGTTGGCAAACCGTGACACTGGCCATCAACCCCGGGACACCTTCGGCCTGCGTAACCTCCTCAACGGAGAGCGCGACCAACGAATCGCTAAACGGGTGTTCAACCGTTTCGACGTTGTTCTCCGAGCAGGCGGCGAGCACGAGCGCTGCGATGACGATGACGTGCCTCTTCACGGCTGCCTCCAGGGCCGCGTTTCAACTCCAAGACCGCTAGGATCTGACCGAAGCTGCGACAAGAAACGCACGGTGCGCCGAGCGTGTCCTCCCTTTCGGATCCGTTTAGTCACAGCACTCATCCGGCAGCTCTCCGTTGGCCCTCGGCTCAACCGACATGACGCGCTGCCACGCATCGAGCGCGAAGTCACAGCACTCTTTCAATGCCGTGCGAAGCTGACGCCGGCCGCGCTGCACGCGCGACTTCATCGTCGACAATGAAACGGCGGCGGACGGCAACTCGCCCTGGCGACGACGTAGGAGGTCGCGAGTCGACCGCCCGGCCGCAGAACACGGAACGCGTCGCGAAACACCGCCTCCTTATCCGGGCTCAAGTTGATGACACAATTCGACATGATGACGTCGACCGCAGCATCCGCGACGGGGCACCGGGCTGCTCGGCGTTGGCACGCGCCTTCGAGACCATGTCCGGCGTTATGTCCACGCCGATCACACGGCCTTCCCCTCATCGTGCTCGACTCACGCAGCCAAGTCCCATCGGGCAAGCGCATCGCCGGGACCTGCGAGACGCCCGTCTCACGGGCCACGATGCCCAGCGGGTTCTTGTGCGTCACGTGCACGCACTCGTAGTCGTAGTCGTAGTGGTAGTCGGCGAAGCGCAGATAGGATGCGATCCTTCCCGCCAAAATACGAGATGTCCATCACATACAAATTTGGCCGCGCGTCGTGCATGGCGATGCTCTACGCGATCGTCGCCCGACGACAGACCCCGCGGTCTGTGCGCAGTTCAGGCTATAAACAAGGGCTGCCCTACTCTGGCTTACAGGCCACGAAGAAGGCGGTCGCCGGCTTTGCGCCAACGTCGGGGCTTGAGACATTGACGAACCCTGCTTCTGCGATGGCCTCGGTGAGCGCCGCTCGCGACATTGTCTTCACCATGGGTGCCTTCCCGAGCAGTCGCATGACACCGATAATCGCACCGTATGGCACCATCGAGTCACCCAAACACGGCGTCGAGGAGACGAAGAACCCACCGGGCTTCAAGAGGCGGTAGATCTGACGAAGCGCCGCATCCGCGTCATCGACAAGGTGAAGCAAGCTGTACGCGCACACTCCGTCCAAGCTGCCATCGGCGACGGTCTCCAAGCTGTCGTCGAAGGGCCCAACATGGAACGATACGGAGCCATGCTCCGGGGCTGGCTTCGCGCGCGCAATCCGCACCATCTCAGTGGACACATCAAGCCCATGCACGTGCGCGCCCGTCTCTGCGAGACGCAGCGCGAGCGACCCCGTGCCGCACCCGATGTCGAGCACGATGTCGTCGGCCGACATACAGTCCTTCGTGATCGCGATCTTGCGCTCGAACGCTTTGGGGAGTTCGACTGGCCGGTGCGAGTACTTCTCGGCGATCTTGTTCCAGAAGGTCGCGTCGACCGAGGGTGGCGCGTCGAGTTTGTTGGCGGACATCATATTCATTGCTCTCTCCTGCGTTGTGGATGACACACCCTATCGCAGGCTGGCTTGCTCAGGATGTTGCGATTTCGGGACCGACCGTTGCAGCGCTGCAACGCAGCTCACCATTGAAGAGCTGCGCCTGCCCCCGAATCGTCTCCGTGATGACGGCGCGGGTGCGGCGAAACCGCGCGTTCTCGCGCAGGTCGGGGTGGCTCAGAAGCCAGAGGTCCGCGACGTGTCGCCGATCGGGATGTGGCATCCGTTGTAACCCCGGCGTGTGATCGCCAACGTAGGTCGGCAGCATGCTGAGTCCGAACCCATGCAGGGTCGCTTGCACCAGCAACTCCAGCGATGAGAAGCAACCCCACGGCGGCAACTCTGGGTAGCTGGAGCTAGCAATCATCGGCTCGTGCATCTCGCGTGGGTCGAACGAGAGCCACCGAACAGCCACACCCCGTTGCGGGTCGAGCCGTTCCGCGTGCTCCGTCGCCACGTAGTTGGCCACATGCATAGGGGCCAGTCGGTTGCCAATGAGGTGCTCGGGTGGGGTTCCGTCCGCACCGAGTATGCGAATGGCGATGTCGGCTTCCCGCTTCGAGAGGTCGAAAGACCGGCTATCCGTCGTCACGCGGAGCTCGATGCCCGGGTGCTCGTCCACGAGCGCGAGCAGCGAAGGCATCACGAAGTCTGATACGAAGCGATCGCAGCAGGTGATGGACACCTCTCCAGCCAGTCGCTCATCCTGCCCCGCGACGCCACGCTCCAGCGCGTTCATCTCGTGCTCAATGCGCTCCGCCCCAGGCACCATCTGTCGGCCCGCATCGGTCAACGAGTATCCGTCACGCGTCCGGTCAAAAAGCCGAGCAGCGAGCCGCTCCTCCAACGCGTCGACGCGTCGGGCGACCGTCGAATGGCTAACGCCGAGCGAGGTTCCGGCCGCGCGAACATTGCCGAGGCGGGCGAGAGCGAGAAAGTGGCGTACGTCGTTCCAATCCATGGCGCGCAGCGTACCACGCAAGGCCATGAACGGCGCGTACTACAATGGAACTCGTCGCTGCGATGTCCGGCATGCGTCCAATCAGACAATGCGCGACAGATGTTGAGCTCCCCGATACTTGGCTACGCAATGAACGACTCCAAGCTGCGCTTGTGCGCGTCACTCACGATACTGGGCGCGATTGCGCTCGCCTGTCAGCCCGAAGAGTTACCCGGCGCCATCTACGCCGAGGATGTTCTGGTTCCTCGCGGTGATACGGAGCGCAGCGCTCCCGCGGACGTAGGTCCTGAGTACATTGCCTGCGACCCGACGGAGTTGCTCCTTGGCGAAGTGCTCGCCACAGGTGATTGCAGCAGCGTCGTCGACGGCGGATTGGCCAACGCCCGAAGCGTAGAGATTCGCCCGGACTGTACCGACCTCGACATCACGGCGCTCGCCGACAAGCGTCACCTCGCAATCGTGCCTGAAGCGATGACACAGGAGGTGCTTTGGCTACACTTGGGCGGATCAGGTGGCCGGCCAGCTGCGACTGCGAACATCGGTCACGCCGCCGCGCGCGAGGGGTACCGCTACATCAGCCTCGCATACCCCAACGAGCGGTCCGTCGCCGCCAGGTGCAACGGTCCAACCGGCCCGCGACCCGACACCTGCGCAGGGGACGTGCGTCTCGAAGTCCTCTACGGCGTCGAGCGAACGCACGACTTTGAGATGCAGGCCGACGAAGCGATCGTTCCACGCCTCCTGGCGCTGCTCCAGTTCCTCAACGACGAACAGCCGGGCGAGGAGTGGCTTCGCTACGTGGCGGCAGACGGACAGCCCGCGTGGGATCGAATCGCCGTGTCTGGCTTCGGGCAAGGAGGAGGAATGGCGGGCCTCATTGCGCGCGACCACCGCGTGGCGCGAGCGCTGTACCTCTCCAATGGCGCCGGTGGGACCCTGACGCGTCCAGCCGACGCGGAAGCGTGCTTCTCCCACGCGAGCTGTGCCAGCGGTCGATGCTGCGTCGGTTGACTGCGAGGCAGCAATCGCAGGATTCGGAGGGCACTGCGCGGACACTCTACTGGCCGCGTGGACGCGCTCTGGGGCGGACCTCAACGGCAACTACACCGGAGACGGCGGACCCGCTCTCCGCGCCACCCCGGCCGAGCGGCAGTTTGCGATCGTACACCGTGGTGAAGGAGCGTGGAGCTACAGCCCCAGAGTGTTCGAGCTGTGGGGCATGGGTACATCTCAACAGTTCTTCGACACGGACTCTGGCACAGAGATTCCAGATGGAACTCAGCTGTTCAGCACTGGGCTACCCCCGCGCGGCACCTGTTCTGAACACCAGTCCCTAGGCTCTGACGCGTGCCAGCCTCGCGAGCCGCAGACGGGCGAGCCCGCGATGCAACCGGTTTGGCGCTTCATCATGGGTGCGCCCTACCCCGGCGAGCCCGCGTGGTTCGAGCCAGCACCTTGAGCCTGTCGTGGTCTTCGTTAGTTAGCTATTCTTTGACCGCAAGCGAACCGAGCGGGTAGTTTTGTCCAATACCTTGCCAGCCGAAGAGCCGTCGTGAAGACACTAGCGCGAGTCAGCCCCCTATTTTTCGTCCTCATCACAGGCTGCTCCGATGACGCCGCGGCGCCGGGCGCTGACGTCGTTCAAGACGTCAGCGAGGGCGACGTGGCCGCCGACGGGCAGACAGACGACGCACTGGCCGACACACCATTGGTCGACATACCATCGGGTGACACCGCCGACACCGGGGAGCCGGGGGTCGAGTGTGCACCTGCAGTGCTGGAGTTCGGCGAAGGCGTCGCGATCGGCGATTGCACGACGGTTCGAGGGTCGGCGGCAGCGTTGACGAGCGTCGAAATCAGACCCGACTGCACAGACCCTGAAATCACCGCGCTCGCGGACAAGAACCACCTGGTCATCGTACCGAGCGACGTGACGCAAGATGCGCTCTGGGTGCACTTCGGCGGATCCGGTGGGCAGCCGACCAACACGGAGAACATCGGGGAGGCGGCGGCCCGCGAAGGCTATCGATACATCAGCCTCGCTTACACAAACGAGCCCTCCATCGCGAGCCGGTGCCAGTGTC
>JBLFZA010000306.1:0-5487 GCA_047610025.1 Bradymonadia bacterium
ATCGACTGGCTCTTGGCGGACGGGGTCACGACGCGAAAAACGGTCGACCAGGTCTCCGGCAGAGGGATCGGACTCGCAGCGCTCGCCGAGGCGGTAAAGGAGCTCGAAGGCTCGCTGAGTGTACACACCAAACTTGGCCGCGGCACAGAGTGGCGAATCCACATTCCTATGCGCTGCATGCACGCTGCAGACGAGAGCCGAGCGACGAAGAGCGCGGTTCTTAGGGCCCTCGCAGCATGACGCGAACCCACACGACAGCACGGTTGAATACGTCGCGCTCGCATACGCTCGTGCGGGGTCCAACGACCGCGGGCTGGGTAGCCACACCACCCCCTCACGCCCGGTCACCGCTCAGCTGGATGTCTACTCGGCTTGAGCGCCTGCGACCCGACGACTACGCAGACAGGACCTTCGAATCACAGAGGCACCTCGACGCGATGCTCTGGATCTCCGTAGTGACGGGCATCTCTCTCTTGATTGCTTTGCTCATCACGACGCTCGGGCGGCAGTGGCTCCCAAGCCTTTGTATCCTGGTGGTGTGCGTGCAGCCGCTCGTTTCATGCTGGCTGGTTCGCCGCGGGCGTGGCACGGCGTCGTCCATTTGGCTCGTCACGACGATGGTCATGACGCTCGACTTTTTCCTGTTCACAACGGGAGGGTTGGCGAGCCCGGTGGCACATTGGTACGTAATGCTTCCGTGCTTCGCCGCAGTGCAACTGCCAGCGCGCGCGAGAGTCCCTGCGCTGGCGGGCATTGTTTTGCACCAGCTTGTCGTCGCGTGGTTGCTGCGCGCCGGCCACTCGTCAGACGTCCTGCACAGCGATGTGACCTTGCCGTCGAACTTCTTGCTGAGCATCCTGTTCGCCATCGGTTTCGGTCTCGTAGTGTCTGTGGCGCGGCGAGCGATGGTGGACCGTCTGCAACACGCAGAGAACAACGTCCGATTGGCGATGAACCACGTCATGTCGGGGTTCTTCGTGATCGGTCGAGATGGTCGGCTGGTCGTCGACATGTCCGAGCCCTTTCAGCAGTGGCTGCGCGGCGGGCGCGAGGGAGACGACCTCCACGCGCAACTCCTGCCCATCGACGCTGAGCTCGCGGAACGCTATCGAACAGGTCTCGACGCGTTAAAGTCGGGTGCGCCTGTGAACGAGGGCTTGGCGTTAATGCCGCCGGCGCTGACTGCGCAGGGGCGAGACTTCCAGATTCAGTACCATGTTTGGTACGAGGCGGGGGAGTCCGAGTGGAGTAAACTGGTTGGGACGGTTGAAGATGTGACGCGACGACGCAGACGGGAAGCCGCCGCCCTAGAGCGCGAAGCGCTCGCCATGATCGTGCGTGGCTTACAGAGAGATGCCGATGCCACTCGTAAGCAGGTCGCCTCGTGCGACGAGTTGGTTGCGCTACTCTCCGACGACCTCGACTCCCCGCAGTGGGTGAGCGCCTGGAACCAGCTGCGTGCGCAGTTAGAGCGAAAGAACCTCGCCGGCTTCGTTCAGTTGCTGGACGAAGCCTACGATGGCACACCCGGTACCTCTCGACGTGTCGCGTCTCGACGCGTCGAGGCTGCCTGGTCGCAGGTGCAACGCGTGTTCAACAGCCTCGACGACGGCGACGAGCTCACGAGGATCGGGGCGTCGCGTCAACATTATGAGGAGCTCCTGACTCTCCTCGCAGAGGGCGGCGACCGGGCGCAGATCGCCGAGAAAATCGAGCTCTGGACGTCAGCATCGGCCAACAAGGCTGCTCGCAGATCGAGTGCACCGTCGGATTCGCTCCCTCCTCAGGCAGCCTAACTCTCTTGGTCGACGGGACGCTCCGGTCAACGCCGGCATCGATCGAGACGATGCACCTTACGAAGTGAAGCTGAGTCCAGGAACGACGATTGCCAAAGGTCGGCCCATACACGCGACAGTCCCAACCTAGCTCCGTGGCGCGGGTCTCCCCAGCACGTGGTGTCGTGTTCGGTGCCCGAGTCCACCGGCTGGTCGGACGCATTGCGCCGAGAGACTTCGCGTCCCTGTGCTCAGAGGACCAGCGGGTCGCACAGTGCGCGACGCTCGTCCTCTGCGCCTCGTCCGCCATGCTCTTGTTCTTCACACTCTGGTTCCTCTGGGTTGACGTCACGCAAGCGCTGATCTGTCTGACGTTCCTGCTGGCGTGCATTGCCGGCCTTGTGGCCGTGCGCCGAGGATACGCCCGGCGGGCGATGAACGTTCTCCTGTTCGGCACCGTGATCGCGGCCGACATGCTCACACTTCTGACGGGCGGCCCTGAGAGCGCGACCCCCACGTGGATGCCGCTGCTGCCGATCCTCGCGCTCATGATGTTCCCCCTTCGAATAGCGCTCTGGTGGACCGCGCTCTTCGTCGTCAATCAGCTCGTGCTTCTGTTGTGCTTTCAGTGGGGTTGGCACTCGTTCGCGCTCGTTCCTGGCGGCGAGAGGCGCTTCAGCGACTTCTTGTTGAATTTCACATTGGCTCCACTCGCCGCGGGCCTGTTCTGCTTGTGGTCGTCTGCAGCCCGAGACGAGATCACAGAGAAGCTAAACAAAGCACGTTCCGTTCTACAAATGGTCCTGCAGGAAGTCCCAACAGGGTTCTTCGCCCTCGACCGTAGCGGTAGGCTCACCCAAAGCCCCTTCTTTGGCGCGTTGCCGATCTCGCGCACGTTGGCGATTGGAGACTCGCTGACGTCGATGCTGTACCGCGCGGACCCCAAATTCGCGGCACGATTCGCGCTAGGCTTCGAGGCGCTCGTCGAAGAGGTCATGCCTGTCGAGCTGCTGCTCGAACAAATGCCGACACGCTGGACGCACGCTGGGCGCACGCTTGAGTTCCGATACTTTCTCGCAATCGAGCACGCCGACCAGCCGTGGTCACAGATCTCGCTGACGCTGCGGGATGTCACCGACAGGCTGCACCGCGAACGTGTTGAAGACGAACGCGATGTGCTCGTTCGGATCGTGCACCTCCTGCAATCTGATCGCGACGCCCTCTTTGACTTTGTAAGCGAGGCCGACCGACAGTTCGCGCTCTTACGGGTCAGCACGTGCAGCGACGGGTGGCTTCGAGCCCTACACACCCTGAAGGGCAACGCGGCCGTTTTTGGGCTCACGAGGCTCAGCGATGCCTGTCACGAGGCGGAGCAGATCGCATTGGCGGGCTCGCGACAGCACGCCCTCCAGCTCGCTGACAGGGCGTGGCTCGCGTGGCGCTCAGTCTTTGAGGAGCTCACCGACGACGGCGGATTTGACGGCATTCAGATCGATGAGAGGGCGCTGCAGGTGTTCGCCACGTCGCTCGAGGCTGGGGTAACGAACAGCACCCTGCTGCAACAGGCGAGGCTGTGGACGTATCGACCGGTGCGAGTGGAGCTGGAACGGATCGCAACTCGCGCAGCAGCCGTCGCTGAGAGACTCAACAAGCCCGCGCCAACCGTCGTTGTGGATGCCCACGACGAACGGGTCGACGGTGATCGTTGGCGGCCTCTGTGGGCGGCGCTGATTCACGTCGTCCGCAACGCCGTCGACCACGGTATCGAGGCGCCGGCCGAGCGTCTGCGCGCCGGCAAGAAGGCGCACGGCACCATTGCCATTCGGTGCGCCCTTCGACAGGACACGCTCCTGATCGAGATTGCAGATGACGGCGGAGGGATCGACTGGCCGTCCGTGCGAGAGAGCGCGAGAGAGTGCGGGTTACCGGTTGACGGGCACCGGTCTCTGGAGTGGTTGCTGGCTGATGGGGTCAGCACACGCACGGTCGCCGATGAAATGTCTGGACGCGGTGTTGGCCTGGCCGCATTCGCAGACGCTGTTTGGGCACTCAACGGCGAAGTCGACGTGAAGAGCAAACCCGGCCGCGGTACCACGTGGCGGCTATCGATCCCCAAAGACAACATGCACGCGCTCCCCAGTAAGAGGCACCACACAACCATGAAGGGCATGCCAATCCGCTTCGCAGGCTGACGCCGCCCCGCAGGCTGAAGCACTTGCTCCGCTATTCGGCCGCGACCGGAGCCAGACACTCGGCAGCGGACTCTTCACGGGCGAGCAGTGCCTTCACCGTCTCGTGCTGACCGTCCTCCCGCCAACCTGGTGGGCGCAGGAAGATGCCCAAACGGCCTCGCCACGTCTTCGCCTGCCGTGCGTCATGGAACATAGCGACCCACTCGTGAAACGCGACCTTCACCGGATTGTACGTCTCAAGCTTTGTCGTGATGCCATATCGAACCTGCGCGACCTCGGGCTCGAAGGTCCCAAACATGCGGTCCCAAATGATGAACATCCCGGCGTAGTTCTTGTCGAGGTATTCGAGGTTCACGCCGTGGTGCACGCGGTGGAACGCGGGCGTGTTGAATAACCAACCGAAGGCTCCCATGTCGCCTATCAGCTCGGTGTGCAGCCAATACTGATACAACAGGTTCACCGTCGAGATCGTGATAAACACCTCGAACGGAAGGCCAACAAGCGCCAGCGGCCACCAGAACCCCCACGCAAAGAAGTGCTCTGTCCACGACTGTCGCAGAGCAGTCGAGAGGTTGTAGTGCTCTGACGAGTGGTGGTTCACATGACTCGCCCACATCATACGGACCTCGTGCCCAGCGCGATGCATCCAATAAAAGAGGAAGTCGTAGAAGATGAACGCGAGCAGCCACACCCACCACGCGCTCGCGAATTCCGACACCTTGAAATGGTAGAACGCCAGGTAGCCCGCAGCGAGTACGAAGTGCGAAGCCGCTGCGATGATGAGGTATCCGATGCCCATGCTGAGGCTGGCTGCGGTGTCTTTCAGCTCGTAGCCAGCGTGCTCTTGGTCGTGCCGAAGCATCAGATACTCGATGAGCATCGTGAGCATGAAGAAGGGGAGCGCGAGCGCGATGATCCAGTTCATAGTGTGGCTCCTTCCTGCCGCGTCGCAGCGTCTTGTAACGTCCCCGCTAGGGCGCTGAAATCAACATCGCCGAGCATCCGTCGCACAACCGCCTCTATGAACTTCAACTCGACGGGCTCGGCGCCTGATCGCATCACCGTCCGCGACGAGACAGCGGCGCCCTGCAGCGTCGAGAGCACGCCGAGCACGACCGCTTCAAGCTCTTCGCCAGCGCCGGGGAAGATGGACACCGCGAGCAACACCTCGCGCTCCGTATGGGCCGAGATGATGGGCGCTAGCTGCTCTCGCAATGCGCTGTTGGTGCGCGCCTCCGCGAAGAGTTCGAACGCAACGAAGAGGCGATCATCGGTAAAGACCCGCCATAGCCCGGCTATCGCCGCGGCGATGGGATCGTCAGTGGAGGCCGCCACGCGCAGCTCCGAGACCGCGTCGTCGAAGAGATCGCCGAGCAGGTGCTCGACCGCCGCCGCCCAGAGCGAGGCACGCTGGGGAAAGTAGCGGAAGAGAGCGCCTTGCGACACGCCAGCCGCGTCGGCCACCCGCGCGGTGGACGACGAGACGACGCCGTTCTGCGCCGCACACGTGACCGCCGCCG
>JBLFZA010000307.1:0-5472 GCA_047610025.1 Bradymonadia bacterium
GCATGCTCTGCTCGGCGAAGGAACTCGCGTTCAGCGAGGAATCTGATGGCCTCTATGAGCTTGAGGAGACGGCGATCGCAGGCGCCGACATTTCCGATGCGCTCGGTCTGCGGGACACGGTTATCGAACTCGGTGTCACCCCTAACCGCGGCGACGCGTTGAGCGTCTACGGTGTCGCTCGGGAAGTCGCGGCGTTGTTCGGGCGTGATCGTCTAAGTCCTACGCATGCCGCGGTTGATACGGTCGAGAAGGCGGTGTCGTCTGTCATCAGCCTCTCCGTGCAAGACGCTGTTGGCTGTCCTCGCTACGCCGCGGCTGCGCTTGAGGGCGTGCGCATTGGCCCCTCTCCATTTTGGATGCAACAGCGCCTGCTCGCGGTGGGTCAGCGTCCGGTGAACAACCTCGTCGATGTCACCAACTACATTCTCTTCGAGTACGGACAGCCGCTTCATGCCTTCGACCTCGATGAGGTCGCTGACAGCAAGATCGTGGTGCGTCGCGCGGTCGATGGCGAGGCCCTAACGACTCTCGATGGAACCGAGCGGGCTCTGGAAGCAGGCGACCTGCTTATCTGCGATGGGGCGGGCCCCGTCGCGGTCGCTGGTGTGATGGGGGGAGCCAACTCAGAGATTGGCGACTCAACGTCGCGCGTGCTCATTGAGTGCGCGAACTTTGCGCCAAGCACCGTGCGAAAAACGAAATCGCGTCTGAAGCTCTACACCGAATCTTCCTACCGATTCGAACGGGGTGTCGACGTCGAGAACATTCCGCTCGTGCTGCAGCGTACATTGTCGCTTATCGTCGAGACACAGCGCGCGATGGGCCACGAGTGCACAGTTCTGGACGGGGTCCTCGACGTGTATCCTGCCGAGTATGCTGCACCGGTGATCGAGTTGCCCATCGAGATGCCTGGCCGCATTCTCGGCGTGGACGTCCCCTCCGCCCAGTCAACCGCTCTACTCCGGGCGCTTGGGCTCGGAGTAGAGCAGAGGGTCAGCGCCTTGCACGTTACGATTCCGGCGTTCCGCCCCGACTTGGAGCGGCCCATCGACCTCGTTGAGGAGATTGGACGCTGCATCGGCTTCGACGCGCTACCTTCGACCCCGCTGAGCGGAGAGTTGGGCTTGGTGCACACGCGTCGAGCAGGGGCGCCGGTTCAGCAGGACTCGGACCCCGTTGTGACGTGGGGTGATATTGAGCAGGCGTACACGCTGACAGACTCATGTGTCGCGCGCGGGTACTTCGAGGTCGTGAACTGGGGAATTGGGGATCCGGCGCTTCAGCAACCGTTCGTCGAGGGTCATGCGCCGCTGAAACTTCGCAACCCGTTGGGGGTTGAGACGTCGGTCATGCGGGTGTCGTTGCTCCCCGGTCTACTGGAGAACGTCGCGCACAACTTGGCTCACGGCGAGCCGGTGTTGGCCCTGTTCGAACTCGGTGCCGTTTTCCCGCCATGTGGAACGCCGCAAGAGAACCTCGAGCCGCGGACGTTCGCAGCGGTTCGCACCGGCTCCGCTCCGAAGTCATGGTCCGGCGGCACCGCACCCGACGGGATGCGCGCGATTCTTGAGCTGCTCGATGTGATTGGCCGGGTGTATCGTCGGCCGCTGCAAGCCGTGTCAGGTGCGCCAAAGTCCTATGCACACCCGGCGCGGTCGGCAGCCGTTCAGTGCGGCGATGTCGTGATCGGCTGGATTGGCCAGATTCATCCGGATGTGATGGACGGCCACGACGTGTCGCAGGCCGTGTTTGGGCTTGAGTTGAACGTCGACGCGCTCGTCGCGGAGCCTCACCAGGTCTGGAAAGCGGCGGAGGTGTCGAAGTTCCCGTCATCGACACGAGATCTCGCTCTTGAACTCGAATCGGGTGTGCCTTGGCGCGACGTGGAAGCGTCGATCCTCGGGTTGCCGGACAAACTGCTTCGATCGGCGACGCTCTTCGATGTGTACGAAGGCGAGAAGATCGCAGCCGGGCGCAAATCGATTGCGGTCCGCTTCGTCTATCAGGATGCGAAGTCTTCGCTGACCGACAAGAAGGTCGACAAGGCGCACGCGCGCATCGTGAATCACTTGCTCCAGACCTTTGATGCAACGCAGCGATAATGCAGCGAAAACGAGTTGCCGCCCGGGTTGAATCTCAGTTCTAGCTCGGCTATAACGCGCGTTCCATCAGCCGTTCGGTAAGACTGATCGCCATGAGCAAGATGACGACAAACGAAGAGGCCGCGGACTGCGCGACGACAACAAAGGCAGACATCGCTGACTCGGTTTACAACCGCCTCGGTGGGTTCTCCAAACGTGAGGCGTCGGCTCTGGTTGAGCAGACGTTCGAGCTACTCAAAGAAGCGCTCGGCGATGGAGACAAGGTCAAGATCAGCGGTTTTGGGAACTTCGTGGTGAGGTTCAAGAACCCGCGGCTCGGTCGTAACCCGTTGACGGGCGAAGAGATCACGATCTCCGCTCGACATGTGGCCACCTTCAAGGCGTCTCCAGTCCTGAAGAATGCTGTAAACGAGGCGCTCAAAAAGCGCTGACTCTCCCGTCGCCATCTCCCGGCGACCCTTTCCCTAGATCCCGGCTCGGTCATGTCGACGGTCCTCCCGGAGAAGACGTACTTCAAGATTGGAGAGGCCGCCGGGCTCGTAGGGGTGAAGCCCTACATTATCCGGTATTGGGAGACTGAGTTCCGGACGCTGAAGCCTGCCAAGACCAAGTCGCGTCAGCGCCTGTTTCGGCATCGAGACATCTTCTTGCTGCTCGTGATCAAAAAGCTCCTCTACGAGCAAAAGTTCACGATCGAGGGAGCTCGCCGTCGCATGAAGGAGTTGTCGGCCGCAGGGCTGCAGGTCGAGGAGATGCTCACCGCGATCGACGCGGCTCCGGTTGAAGAGGACGCCGTGGCGCTTCGCGCTCAAGTCGAGCAGCTGACTCGCGAACTCGAGACTGCGAAGGCGACCCGAACCGATCAAGTCCCAGATGATGACCTCGCCGCGTTGTTGCAGCGCTCGAACGAGCAGGTGGCAGAGCTTGAGCAAGAGCTGAGCGATAGCCGTCGAGATGCAAAGCGTGCCCAAGACATCGCGACCGACGCACAGCGCGGGACATCGGAACTCGAGGCGAATCTCTCGGATCTGCGCGCCGATCAGCGACAGCGCTGGCTTCGTCTGCAACGAGACATCGGCATAGCCGAGTAGAGTGGGCTGGTGGACCTCAGCGTGAAGCGCCACTACTACAGAGCCATGTGTTATCGCGTTCACAGTCTCGCCTCATTGTTGCTTCTCACCCTCATCGGTTGCGGTGAAGGACTGCGCGATCGCGCGGGTGATATCCAAGAGGACCAACAAGCCGCTGAAGAGGGCATCGGCGATATCGATGTCACCCCTGAATGTTCGGCCCTGCCGCAGGCGGCCTTCATCTGCGGAGGCGACCCGCGCGGGCTTTGGCAAATCGCCACCGCGTGTCCTGTCTCCGACACCTACGATCCGTTGGACGGGACCTGCGACCAGTTCGCATCCGTAACCACGGGGAGCATCGGAGGAATCATCGAGATCACGTCGGGCGGCGAGATGCTTGTGGAGCTAGGGCCCGAGCGTATCGACACGTCTTTTGTGTTCGACCTTGCGTGCTACGGTGGCGCTACGGAACCCTGCGATGGCGTCGTGTTTGGCGGGAGCTGCTCGATAGACGCGACGCTCTGCCGGTGCGAAACGGGGTTCACGAATCCGACTAGGATCGACGCCGGTCAGTGGCAGCGCGATGATGGCGAGTTAGCGTTGTTCGGAAGCGACTTCGTTCACTTCTACGATTACTGTCGCGTGGGCGCGGACGTCCTCGCGATGACGCGACCCTCGGTGGACGGAAGCCCTGCGTGGTCCATGGTGCTCGAGCGGATTGGAGACACCTTATGAGTGGGGTCTACGAGGTCGAGATTCGCCATAACTTCGAGACCGCGCATCGGCTGTTCGGAGATGACGCGCCAGAGAAGTGCCGGTCAATTCACGGCCATTCGTGGTGGGTCACGGTCACGCTCGCCGGGCGAGAGCTCGATGAGCAAGGCATGCTGGTGGAGTTCGGCGCGTTCAAGAGCGCGTGGAGAGGCTGGCTCGACAGTACTGTCGATCATCACTTGGTGATGTCGGTCGCAGATCCTCTGGTGGTCGTGTTGCGCGAAATGGAGCCAGAGCACCGGCTGCTGACGCTCCCGTGGAGCCCGACGACGGAGAACCTCGCCGCCTATCTACACGGCGAAGCGTCACGGATTCTGCGCACGCTAGACGCGGCGCCAGGCGCTCGCGTGTCCAAAGTTCACCTGCAGGAAACCTCGGTCAACGCGGCGGCTTTCACGGCTCGCTGACCGGCAGATTTATCGGGCACAGCAGTGCCGCTCAGAACTCGAGGCGAACTCGTGTCATGCGCGCGCTCGTCTCCACGAGCACGGCAACTCCGCCATCTGTCGAAGGCCGGTCTAGCAACACCATCGTGACGCCTCCGACGATGGCTACTGCGCCTGTGATGAGAGTCGCGTTCGCGAGTCGTTGCCGTGAGCGCCCCTGGTCTTGCAAGCGAACGAGCTCATCTTGTGGGTGCGGTGTCGCTTGGATTTGTTGCTGCGTTTCGTCGGCTGCGAAGCCGAGAAGAATACCGCCAGCCAGCAACGCGCCACCAGTCGACGCCGTGACTCGCCCCGCGCGTCGCAGCGCACCCGATGAGGCTGGTTCCTGGTCGGAGATCATTGGGCCAACGTAGCCCGACCGCGCGGGGGTAGAAGGGGCCACAAGCGGTGGCCCCAGCGAAGCGGGTTGACCCCGAGGCACGCTGCTTAGCGCCATAGACTCGGGCGCGACGAGGCCGATAAAGTCGCTGGCCGATGTCAGCACATCCGTCTCGCTCGCCACGATCACGCCGACCTGTAGGTCCACGAGTTCGTAGGTGACACGGAGGCCACTGTCCGTTCCCTCGATGTTGGTGATCAGCACGTGCGTCACGGGGGAGTTCCGCAGCGGCAGGTAGCACACGACGTCGGTGCCGCAGGCGGCGATGGGTCCGAACTCGGGCGCGATGTGCGCCAACTCATACACCCGAACGACGCTCAAACCTTGATCGAGGGCAATCCACGCCGACTCTTCTACGAGATCGGCGGCTTCCTGTGCCGTGACATCAAAGAGCGTTCCGGGTGAGACCAACACGGTCTGCCCGTGAGCGTTGCCAATGAGACACGATACGCTCGCGACCAGCGAGATCAGAACGGCGGCTGCCTTGCCAGAGGCAGCACGGCGATGCACTGTGAAGGACCGCGCACACAGCTCGCTAACGATGCCCGCACACCAACCCCATTTCCCGTCGTCGCGCCGAGCGAAACGACGCCGGTCGAAGCCTAGGAGGCAGTGGTTGGAATCGTTCGTTTGGCTCACGGCGTTTGCAGCGAAGGGGCGCAGTGCGGTAACGCTAGCATGTGCTCTCGGCGCTGTCATGA
>JBLFZA010000308.1:0-5389 GCA_047610025.1 Bradymonadia bacterium
CTCGGAGGGTTCGAGACGGGCTCAGCCGAGATCGCCGCTGCGTGTGAAGAGATTCTGGATGACGGACGGATCCGCGGCGTCATCCTGCGGATCGACAGCCCCGGAGGCTCCGCAACGGCCAGTGAAGATATGCACCGCGCCGTTATGGGCCTGGCGGCTCAGCTCCCGGTGATCGTCAGTTTGGCCGACGTCGCAGGCAGCGGGGGATACTACGTCGCATCGATTGGCGAGCCGATCGTCGCCACTCCCACCACGCTCACGGGCAGCATAGGCGTCTATGCTGGCACCTTCGCGCTTGATGGATTGCTAGGACGCCTTGGAGTTGCGCGTGAGCGCGTCGGCATCGGACAGGTTAATCTGTTCGATGGGCATCGCTGGAGCGACGACGAGTTAGAGATCGTCGCTGAGTACATCGATGACACCTACGAGATGTTCATCGGCCGCGTCGCCGACAGCCGTGAAATCACGCCCGAGGACGTCGATGCGATCGCGCGCGGCCGGATTTACAGCGGAGATGACGCGCTAGATGTCAATCTCGTCGACTCCTTAGGCGGGTTCACGGAGGCGCTGAGTCTGCTCCGGATAGAAGCGGGCATCGCAGATCGGGCCCCGATCAGCCTCGTACACTACCCACGGCGTCCGCTTTCACTGGCAAGCGCTCTGCCCACAATCGGTCTGCCCGGCATCAACGTCGCTGCCCGTCCCCGCAGTGCTGATGTTGTTCATGAGTGGCTCATGCGGCTTAACCTGCAGTCGTTCGCGCAGCTGCTAGGGACGGCCCTGTCGAGTCAGGGAGACGCGATGCTGATGATGGAGTTCGGCGTGCAGCTTTAGGCGTGCAGCTTTAGGCGTGGCTCGGCCCGGTCTCTGAGCCCGGTCACTGAGCCCGCTCATTCAGCCTGATCACTGGGCTCGGAATGTCAGCGTACGACGCTCGCTGGGCTCGATGCGCACGGTACGTTCCTCTGACCATTGCCGAAGCGACACGTGATATACTTTGACGGTGTAAACGCCTGCGTCGAGCGTGTGATTGATCAGCGGCGTCTCGGCTGCCACCATCCGCCCGTTCACGTAGACTTGTCCGTAGGGCAGCGCCTGCACGCTCAGCGAGCCTTCGCCTTCCGGGGCTTGTTCAGCGACCTGTTCGGCTGGACGTTCAGGCGGGCGCTCAGATGGACGCTCAGACGGACGGGCAGCGGGCGTCGGGGGCTCCACTAGTGCCTGATCCTGGGTTGGAGGCGCCGGACGTGTTCCGACGCGCTCACGCGGTGTGACGACGGGTGGTGTAGTCGCTGGAGCGCGTGTCGTACTCGGCTCGCGAGATGCAGCACGCTCGCGAGACGGAGTGGAGGCGCCTGCTGCCGAGTTCGTGACCGCGGCGGGTGCGGCGACGGGAGGAAGTGTATCGAAAACGGCCCCGGTGCTGGCATCAGCGTCGGCACCAAGTTCCCCGACTCCAACGCCATCGGCCTCTACAATCGGCGTCAGCGCCAGCGTGAGCAGGACAGCGAGCTCGGATGGAGAGTTCGATGACCACGCGAGCTCACGAGACGCCTCTTCATGCCCTTGCAGCGTTGCGGTGAGCAGGTACGCGTTGCCTCGGTCCAGATCCAAGAGCGTGACCGGCGCCGGCCCGCGATCCGAGCCGTCGAGTGAGATCATCGCGCCATCCGGGAAGGTTCGCACGACAACGGACCCCGGCACCGGAAGAAGCTCGAACTCACGGGTGAGTAGACCGTTGCCCGGTGTAATCAACTCCGAGATCGGCTGATAGCCGTCGCGTCGAAGCTCCAGCGTCACAGCCTCGCCGGGGACCAAATCGGTCAGCGTAGCCGGCGTGCGCTGGTGGTGCGGCACACCATCCACAAGAATTGTTGCATCCGCGGGAGACGAGAAGACCGCCACCGTCGCAGTGAGCTCCGCGACGGGCGACGGGCGGAACAACAGGATGAGTAAGATCCCAAGAGCGGCCAAGAGGATGAGCGACAACGCGATCAGCGGCGCGTTTGATTGGGTGCTCACCCGCGTAAGCACCCCCGCGTGCCGAGACCCAGGCACGCTTGTCACGACGGTTTGTTGCGACGTGCTGTCGGTGATTCTGCGCGGTGAAGCAACCTGCACCACTGGCCCCCGCACCTGAGTAGGCATCTCTGCCGGTTGGGAATTTTTTGGACGAGAGCGATGAGCGATTGGCGCCGCGGTGCGTTGCGCCGGCGATGCCGCGGGTTGCGCTGGCGCCGATTTGACGACAACTCCAGACGCGGGCGCTCCTGTGGTGTCGAAGATCGCGGTCAACTCCTCTTCGAAGCCGCCTCCATCATCAACACTCGTATCGAACACGGTGGTCGCTTCGTCTTCGAAGTCGCCCTCGACGTCGCCGTCTAGATCGGCCTCGTCGAGTAAATCGTCGTCGAGGACTTCGATCTCTTCATCCGGTCGGTCGTCTCGGTCCTTCGACATCGGCGGCTTTCCTCGCGAGGCACTGGGTCGGTCTTGACGCTGCTCCTCATCATAGAGAGAGATGCGTGCCGTATTCAAGCGTCGCCGTTTGCGACCCCCTCCCCTGCAGCCTCCAAGGTTTTCATGCTGACGCACATTGACCACGTCGGAATCGCCGTTCGCTCGATCGACGCGGCGCTTCTGCTATACCGCGATGTTCTGGGTTTGCCCTTTGACGGTCTCGACGAAGTCGAATCGCAGGGCGTTCGTGTCGCCTTCCTGCGGCTTGGCGAGGCGAGACTCGAATTGCTTGAGCCCACTCGGGACGACAGCCCCATCGCAAAGTTCATTGAGAAACGCGGGGAGGGGCTACATCACATCGCGCTGGCGACCGACAACCTCGAGCAGGCCCGTGAGATCGCCGCCAAGGCGGGAATTCGCTTACTAAGCGAGGCCCCGATCGACGGCGCACACGGGAAGCTCATTACGTTTCTGCACCCGAAAGACACGCACGGGACGTTGGTCGAGTTCTGCATGCGAAACCCCGACGCATCCACTGACCACGAGTAAATCGCTCGCGACTTGACGAAGCACTTCGTTGACGCTCAAAATTGGCGCGTGTTAGCGTTGGGCACACTTGCCTCTTCGGCTTCCTATCGAGGATTCCATGTCCGCATCTCGCGCACTCGCGCTGCTCCTTGCTTTGTCCCTCCCCTCTACCGCCTCGGCGCAGGAGACGGCACCGGCCGACGGCCCGGCGTCGGCAACGGTAGCCGACGCCTCATCGGAGGAACCCAGCGCGCCAGAAGATCCGTCTCGCACGTTCGAGATGTATGCGCAGGAAGCAGGCGGAGATGGCGGCACGAGCGCCCCCGCGGCGAGCGCTAGCCCGCCGGACTGGCGCCGACTCACGGACGCGGAACTTCTCGAGCCGACGCGCTCATTTCCCTACGTAGAGACTCACGGCTACTTCAGATTCCGGACAGATTCGTTCTGGAACCTTGACCTCGACACCTACGGCACCAGCCCCGTGCTCCCGCCCGTTGAATCGCTGCTGGCGGAGGACAACAACAACGCGTTCGCTCCCGAGGGCACCGACGGGCGCTCCTCGTTCTTCGACGAATACACCGATCAAGGGGCTGAGCGTCTCTCCAGCGCGAACATCCGGATGCGCCTCCGGCCAACCTTCCACATCACCGATAAGCTCAGCATTCATCTTGAGCTCAACATCCTCGACAACATGGTGCTGGGTTCCACGGCTGAGGGTCAAGCGGGCCTCCGAGCAGACCTGCCCCTCGTCGGGTTTACAGGGTCACAAACGCCCGGAATGGTGAACATCACCCAAGCCTACGGCGAGGTGAACACCTTCTTCGGAACCATCCGACTCGGACGTCAGGCATCGCACTGGGGTCTCGGCATCTTGGCGAACGGCGGCGGTTCTTACTCCGCGCTGCGAGAACCTCGCACGAGCAATCGTGGTCTCGCGATGGCCGGCCACACGTGCTTGGACTGCGACGGCGGAGACTACGTCGATCGCGCGATGTTCATCACAAACCTGTTCAACACGTACGTCGCGCTCGCCTGGGACTTCAACTTCGCGGGCCCGCTAAACGACGACCCGCTTCGCCCCTATGAGCAACCGCTTGAGCTGTCGCACTACGACGATGTCACCAGCTATGTCTTCTCCGTCTTCCAGCGACCGATTCGCCCCGAGGAGATCGCCGCACGCAACCGCACGCTCAAGGAGCTGCGACAGCCGGCATTCGACTGGGGTTTGTACCTTGTGTACCGCCGTCAGCGGCTCACATCTGAGCCGAACGCGCAGATTGAAGATAGCCCGACTGACTACACGTGGTTCCCGCGTGGCGCGCGGGCCGTGGTGCCGGATCTCTGGCTGCGACTGCAGTCCGAGCCAGCGTTCCGCACACGCATCCGCCTCGAGCTCGAGTTCGCGGCGGTGTTCGGCAGCATCGACAACGCGAACCCCGGCGACGACTCTTCGACGACCGAGCGCGACATCCGCCAGTTCGGCGGTGCGATGGAGTTCGAGTACGTCCGTGCTGCCCTCGCGACCGGCATGAACGCTGGATTTGCCACTGGGCGCACTCTCGAGGATAGCGGTGAGGGCTGCTCGCAGTACCAGCCCGGCTTCCAGACGAACGGAGACTGGACGCCAAACGACTGTGAGCCGACCCTCAGCAACTTCCAGTTCGACCGAAACTACTTTGTCGACATGCTGATGTTCCGCGAGGTCACGGGGACGATCACGAACGCGGCCTACCTCAACCCGTTCTTCCAGTACGATCTCTTCTCGAAGCAGGACGACAACCTCTCGCTTCGCCTCGATATCATCACCGCTTGGGCTCTTAACGCGGAGACAACCCCGTCTGGAAAGAGCTTCTTCGGGTTGGAGACGGACATCACGCTCTCCTACCGTGAGCCCACTTACGGCGCCGACCTATCTGCTGGTTTTTACTTCCCCGGCGCGGTCTTTGACGGTGTTGAGGGCCGCCCTCGTGCGACCGCCGTTCGTCAGGCGACAGGGCGCGAGGCGAACTACGCTAGCGATCGCAACGCGAACCCGGCCTACACGCTTCAGGCCCGCTTCTTCTGGGCGTTCTAGCTCCCAACGGCGAGACGAGTAGCCCGACGGCTGCTCGGCGCACAGGGTTACCTGCGCTGGCCGTGCTTCTTTGCCTGCTCGTAGCAGGCTGCGCCGTTTGGCCGGGGATTCGCGATCGCTCTGAGCCCCCTCTTCTCGAGGGGCTCGAACAGCGCGGGGCGACACCACAGCCTCCGCTCGTGAGGCGGTTGGACGATCGCTTTTTGGTGCAATACACTGGCCCATTCGTCCTGCACGAACGCTCGCTCAGCAGTCCGCCGGTCCAACGCGACATGCTTTGCGCTGCCCACTGCGAGTTCGATCGGCCGACAATTCCCGGAGCGTACG
>JBLFZA010000309.1:0-5348 GCA_047610025.1 Bradymonadia bacterium
AGTCTTGGCCGTCGAAGGCGCGCGTGCGCCACCCAACCGCATTCGGGCCATCAAGGCAATTCAGGTTGATGCTGTCGCTCCACGCCGTTGAGCGCGGCATGCAAACTTGGCGACCTCCGCTAGCCGAGCCGAAGGGTGAAGAGCGCCCCCCCATACCATCGGGCGCCCACTGCAACTCCGAGGGTCGCTTCGCGAGCGCGGCGCCATTTTCAGGAACGCTTGCGCATTGACAGCGTCTCCCCGCGCTACTTCCCTGCCGTCTCAGCGCGCTCATTGACGTCTCTCTCGCCCCGACTCTCTCGAATGCCGTTCAGCCCCACCACCGCCCGTCTGGCACGCATCTTCCGCACGGCAGCCGGCGTACTCGCGCTCTGTGCCTGTGGTGCAGACGACGGAGAAGTGAACGACGTGGGTGTGGCCGATGCGATGACCGACGACACCGAGACAAACGATGCGGGCGCCGAGGTCGCCGTCGAGTGTCCGCAGCTCTTTGGGACGCCTGGCGAAAACACCGGCCTCGACGACGGCGTCTGCCAAACGAGCTGTTCGTGCGGAGGCGATCAGTGGATACCGAGCCAGCCCACCGAGAACGAGCGTGCGAATTGGCGAGCTTGGTCCCCCGCCGAAGCCTGGCCGCGCACGGCTCAGAACCCCTACGACTTGCCCGCAGTAGAACCGGAAACCGGGATCGTCTGCGCGCTTCGGTTTGATGAGCCGAGCGGCAGCTACACCTTTGTAAGTGCACGGGAAGAAGAGCTGCCAGAGGAGCTAGTTCTCACCCACACGGGTTCGTGCGGTGCGTGCTCATCGCTCCAAGACTTGGCCGTCTATGCCGGCGTCCCCGACCTCACAACGCCTGTGCGCCAATGCGGGCTAGAGGGTGCCAGGAATGGCGTCGAGGCGGCCGAGGCGTGCATCGAGGAGATTGGGTTCTCTAATGCCTGCGCGCAGATCTGGGCCTTTAACGCGATGAACACGCTCGCTGTCTGTCTTGAGACATGCTTCGCGCTGCTCAGCAGCCCGTACCACGAGGAGGATGGCAGCCCGAACGCCTGCATTCAGTGCGACGAAGACAACAGCGGCCCAGTCTTCAAGGCCATCGCCGGCCGCACAAGACGCAATTCCGGGTTGCCAACTGCGCTGTGCAGACCCTGCGACACCGTCAGTCAGATCCGTCACGAAATCCCCGCGGCACCATGAACGACTGCTACATTTACGACGCCGTGCGAACCCCCCGCGGACGTGGGAAGGCCGGCGGCGGGCTCGCAACGGTCACACCACTGGACCTCGCCGCGCACACGCTCCGCGCCCTTACGACGCGCAACAGCTTCGACCCAGCCCTGGTCGACGACGTGATCCTCGGATGCGTTGAGCCGGCCGGCGAGCAAGGAGCGAACATCGCCCGTGTGGCCGTTCTGCAGGCGGGCTGGCCGCAAAACGTGCCCGGCGTTCAGATCAACCGCTTCTGCGCGTCTGGACTTGAGGCGGTCAACATGGCCGCCGCAAAAGTGATGTGTGGTATGTCGCCACTCACCGTCGCCGGCGGGGTAGAGAGTATGAGCCGCGTGCCCATGGGCACGTCCGGCGGTGCATGGCCCGTGCAACCGGACACTGCGTTTCAAACATACTTCGTCCCACAAGGAATCAGCGCAGATTTGATCGCCACTCTGCACGGATTCAGCCGTGATGACGTCGACGCATACGCAGCAGAGAGCCAACTTCGCGCTGCGAGCGCGCAAGACGAGGGCGCCTTCGATCGCGCCGTTGTGCCGGTCTACGACAAGAACGGGCTCTTGCTGCTCGACAAGGACGAGCACCCTCGCAGAACGACGACGCCCGCAACGCTCGCGTCGCTCCGGCCCGCGTTCGCTCAGCTTGGCGCAAAATACGGGTTCGACGGAGTCGCGCTTCAGCGCTACCCGACTCTCGAGCGTATCGATCATGTGCACACCGCCGGGAACTCCTCCGGAATCGTCGACGGCGCCTCGGCCGTGCTGCTTGGGTCTCTCGCTGCAGGGAAGCAGGCGGGTCTGACTCCGCGGGCGAAAATCCGCTCGTTCGCGTCGATCGGATCGGAGCCCAGCATAATGCTCACCGCTCCGGCCGCAGCGTCCAAGAAGGCGCTCGCGATCGCAGGGCTCTGCGCCGCCGACGTGGACTTGTGGGAGATCAACGAAGCCTTCTCCTCTGTTGTACTCCTCGCGATGCAGGAGCTTGGCATCTCTCACCAGCGAACAAACGTACTCGGCGGCGCCATCGCGCTCGGGCACCCGCTCGGAGCGACAGGGGCGATGCTTCTCGCGACCTTGCTCGACGAACTTGAGCGGCAGAACAAGCAGCGGGGTCTGGTGACCCTCTGCGTGGGGGCGGGCATGGGCACGGCGACGCTCATTGAGCGGGTCGACGCCAACGGAGAGGCACTATGAAGTTCTCGACAGAGGATGGCATCCTCACGATCGTGTGGAACAGCAGCGCCCACACCTCAAATGTGTTGGACGACGAGGCGTGCGAGGGGTTAGAGCACGCACTCCAAGCCGTCGCATCGGAGTCCGTGCGTGGGGTGATCCTCACGACCGGAAAGCAAGACTTCTCGACGGGTGACGCGCTCAGCTCGCTGGTCCCGCTGCTCGGACCCGATGTCGACGTTCAGCGACAGATGGCGCATGTGCTTCGCGTGCAGCGCCTGCTCACGCGACTCGAAGAGTGCGGCAAACCGGTCGTTGCCGCGGTCCGCGGCGACGCACTCGGCGTCGGCTTCGAGCTCGCGCTCGCGTGTTTGCGGCGCATCGGAAGCGAAGGCGCACGCTTTGCGCTGCCCCAAGTCAAGGCAGGGCTGATGCCAAGCGCTGGCGGGACACAGCGCCTGCCACGATTGCTCGGCATCGAAGCGGCGCTCCCCTATGTCGCACAAGGCCGAACGCTCTCCGCTGAGGAGGCGCTGGACTTAGGCGTGTTGCACGCTCTCGTTCCGCTGAAGGACCTCGAGCAAGCCGCGCTCGCAGCGCTACGTGACGACTGCCCGTGCTCCCCACCCTGGGGGCAACGCGGCTTTCGTTTGCCAGACGGCGGCGTACACTCCACAAAAGGTGCTCAGTTGTTCTCCGCCGCGAACGCGCTGACCCATGCAAAGACCTTCGGCAACCTGCCTGCCCCTCAGGCCATCCTCTCGGCGATGTACGAGGGGTTGCCTCGGCGCCTAGACGACGCGCTCACGATCGAGGCGCGACACGCCGTCGCCCTGATGCGAGAGCCGGCAAGCGGCAACTTGCTAAGAGCGACCCTACTCGCCAGTAGAAACGACGCGGTGCGCAAAGGGGCCTCTCATCCCGATGCCCCCTCGAAGGTCGCCGTTATCGGTGGCGGAATGATGGGGGCCGGCATCGCGCAGGTCAGCGCCGCCGCGGGCGTCGAGGTCACCCTCATCGAGCACAACCAAGACGCTGCTGATCGCGCACTCGAGCGCATCGAGGCACGTCTCAATCGTGCAGTCGAGCGAGGGCATCTGGGCGTCGATAAGGCCACGGTGACGCTCGGTCGCATCCGGGCGACGGCCGAGTATGCCGAATTGAGCGATGTCGAGCTCGTCATCGAGGCGGTGTTTGAAGATCGAGAAATCAAGGCAACGGTGACACGCGAAGCGGAGGCGTCTGTTTCACCCACCGCGGTGTTCGCCAGCAATACGTCGACCCTGCCTATCACTGGCCTCGCCCTCGCGAGTGCGAGGCCAAAGAACTTCATCGGTCTGCACTTCTTCTCGCCTGTCGACCGGATGCCATTGGTAGAAGTGATCGTGGGTGAGCAGACAAGCGAGGCAACACTCAAGCGCGCACTCTCCTATGTCCTCGCTATCGGCAAGACGCCAATCGTTGTAAAAGACAGCCGGGGTTTCTACACAAGTCGCGTGTTCAGCACATACGTCATGGAGGGGCTCGCGATGCTCGCGGACGGCGTGAAGCCGGCGCTCATCGAGAACGCTGGCCGGCTCTCGGGGATGCCCATGCCCCCCCTCGCGCTGGCGGACGAAGTCTCCATCGGTTTGCTTCATCGAATTCGGCGTCAAACGCGGGAAGACTTAGGCGCGGATTGGGTCACACGGCCGGGTGACGCTGTCATCGAAGAGATGGTCGAGTCGCACCAGCGCCCCGGGCGAGCGGCCGGCGCCGGCTTCTACGACTACGAGCCAGAGAAGCGTCTGTGGCCAGGCCTTAGCGCGAACTGGCCTGAGGCCGACATCCAACCGGATGTCGAAGAGCTTCGAGACAGGCTGCTCGCCATCCAAGCGGTGGAGGCGCTCCGCTGTCTTGACGAGGGCATCCTCGAGTGCGCCGAAGATGCCGACGTCGGTGCGCTGCTGGGGTGGGGGTTCGCACCATGGACGGGAGGCCCGATCCGCTACGTAAAGACCATCGGAACAACGACATTCGCGCGATTGTGCCAACGTCTTTGCGAAACACACGGCTCCCGGTTCGCTACGCCAATGCGAATCGACGAGCTCGTGAACACGTGACGGCAGAGCCCTCATTGATTCCCCGCCGGCATCGAGTCACACCCGCCCCTGACAGGTGCTCTCAAGTGAGAGGCCACGGCCCAAACGCAGCGCTGCGTATGCTCGTCTTCATTGCCATCGGGTTATGCATAGCGCTCGTCGCCTGCGACGAAGGCGCACCGATTGACAGCACAATGAACGACGCTGTGCTGGCGCTGCCGAGTTCGCCGGCGTGTGTCGCTGGCGCAGACTGCGACAGTGGGGTTTGTCGCCAGCAGCGCTGCGCGATCGCCGCGTGCGATGACGGTGTCCAGAACGCTGACGAATCGGACATCGACTGCGGAGGCGTCTGCGCTTCCTGCGATCGAGGCCGACGCTGTGCCGTGGACACGGATTGCGACGCGGAGGCCGCGTGCGTGTCTGACGCCTGCCTGCTCGCGACGTGCGCAGACGGACGACTTGGCAATGGCGAATCAGACACCGACTGTGGAGGACCTTGCGAGCCCTGCGGTACTCTCCACTACTGCGTGCAGCCGAGCGACTGCCTGTCGGGGGTCTGCCTTAACAACGAGTGTCGCACGACGGCCTGCACGGACGGGTTTCAAAATGGCGGCGAAACACACACCGATTGTGGGGGACCCTGTGCCCCGTGCGCCGTCGGCGGCGCATGCAATACAGCGGCCGACTGCGCGACCCGATCGTGTGCGGATGGCCAGTGCGCAGAGGCCTCTTGTCACGACAGGATTCACAACGGGGGAGAACGAGACGTGGATTGCGGAGGCGACTGTACCCTCTGCCCCTTTGACGCATGTGTCGGCTTGGGCTGCCCGGCAGCGCCAACATGCTTCGACGGAACAGCGAA
>JBLFZA010000310.1:0-5344 GCA_047610025.1 Bradymonadia bacterium
TTCAGCGGCGATTCATGGGCGTTCTGAGTGTACCCCTGTTCCCCAACATGGGATGGCTTATCGCTCTGGGTGTGCCGGGGTTCCTGCTCATCGCGCGTCGCGAGTCAGGGTGGGTGGTGTTGCTCACCGGAGTCGTGCTGCCCGCGCTGACATTCGCGCTCTTCTTCGTCGTTGGGCGCTACCGCTTAGGCTGGGCGCCGGCCCTGGTGATTGGCGCCGCCGCGACCTTCGACGCGCTGTGGGCGGCGAAACGGGATTGGCGACGCTCGCGTCTCTGGGTAGCGCTCGTTGCATGTATGTTGGTGGGGTGTCTGTGGCCGCCGCCGCACAACGCCCATCGGCACGCGCACTTCCTGAGGGGAGAAGCGTTGAAGAGCAATGGTGTCCACGATGGAGCCACCGAGATGTACGAGTATGCCGCTGAGAACCCGGTTCTCCGCGCACTCGCGCTCAACCGCCTCGCGCAGCTGCACCACGAGCACGCGATGTTCCCCGAAGCGCAGGAAGTCTACCGACGCCTCGCCGATCACCACAGGGCAGAAGGCGAGGAGGACCAAGCTCTTGCAGTCGAAGCGATGCTCGACGATCTGCGACTCATGGAAGCCGAGTACATGCAGGGGCGGTAGTCGCGGACCCGCCCGGGACCGCTGCGTATCTCCTGTGCCAACGCCACTCTGTTGGGCGGAACGTCGGCCTGCGAGTTACGTGGCCGCCCGCGGATGTTCGAGGCAGGTGGCCGGTCTAGAAGAGGTTCAGCAGCGCCCGGACGACCTTGCTCAGCCCGGCCCACCACACCAAGGCACCAACAAGGTGGTAGCCAAATACGGTCGGCAGCCGCTTGTAACCCAATCCATAGTACTCGCTGAAAATAAGCACGTAACTGATCGGGAAGGCTAGCCACACTAGGGGTTTCAGGAATGGCAGGAACCACAAAAATTCATGCAGGCCCGATAGCGTCATGAACCAGAACGAAACCCACGCCGCTGTCCAGACAGTCGCTCGCGCCGCCACGCCAGGATCGGTCGGCGGGTACTTCCGCACGACATGCAGAAAAACGAGGGCCATCCAGATGAGGTTGGCGACGGTGAGGATTGGTTCGACGAACATGCGGGACTCCCAAGCGGGTGCGGACCCTCAGACGCTAAGCGCCGCCTGGCCCTGTCGCAACAAGACGCGGAATCCCCGCCGACCCATCGGTGCGCGGTCGTATCGCTACTGCGGGTGCTTCGCCGTGATCGGGTAGCGCCGGCCCGAGCCGAATGCGCGCGGCGTAATCCGAAGCCCGACAGCCGCCTGCTGCCTCTTGAACTCATTCCGATCGATCAGTTGAAGGATCCGCACAACCAAGGACTCCTCGATGCCGAGGGCGACGATCTCAGAGGATGTTTTCCGCTCGACGACATAGGCGTCGATGATCGCATCCAGCACCTCATAGGGAGGCAGAGAGTCATCATCTCTTTGTCCTGGGGCGAGCTCGGCGCTTGGCGGCTTGTCGATGCTCGGTCGTGGGATAATCGCGCCCTGTGCGTTGCGCCATTCAGCGAGTCGGTACACCATCGTCTTCGGCACGTCGGAGAGCACGGCGAGCGCGCCGCACATGTCGCCGTAGAGAGTGCAGTAGCCGACAGCCAGCTCCGACTTATTGCCCGTGGTGAGCACCAAGCGTCTCTCTTTGTTGGATACCGCCATGAGCACCACGCCGCGCGCTCGTGCCTGCAGGTTCTCCTCCGTTACGTCGGGGGCCTTTCCTTCGAAGCGGTCCGCCAGCATTGTGGAGAATGCCGTAAATGCGGGCTCGATCGCGATGTTGAGGCACGGGAAGCCACAGTTCTCGGCGAGAGCCTCCGCGTCCGAGACGCTGCCGTCGCTCGAGTACCGACTGGGCATCGTGATCCCAAGCAGGTGCTCGGGCCCAAGCGCGTCGTAGGCGATGGCCGCCGTTACGGCACTGTCGATGCCACCAGAGAGCCCGATAACGACATCTCGAAAGCCGGTGCGGCGGAGGTAGTCGGAGACGCCGAGTTTCAGCGCCTTCCAAATCTGCTCTTCCACAGGGCAGATCGCTGCCAAAGCGGTGGGATCTGCGGGTCCGTTTAAGTCAGCGATCAACTCCGTCTCGACGCACGCGGCGGCGCGTGCCACCGTTTCCCCCGCGGCGTTTGTCGCGAAGCTGCCGCCGTCAAAGAGCAGGTGGTCCTGCCCGCCGACGAGGTTGACATAGGCGACGGGCACCGAGAATCGTTCACCAACGCGGCGCGCGAGCGCCTCACGCTGTTCCTGCTTGTCCGCGTGGAAGGGGCTCGCAGAGAGGCAGACGAGCACATCGGCACCCTGTTCGCCGCAAAGTTCGGTTACCGGGTCGACCGGATAGGGGCGCTCGTGGTTGATGACCGCGTCGTTCCAGAGGTCCTCGCAGATCACGACCGCGACGCGACGCTCGCCGAAGAGCCAGATCCGTCGCTCGTGTGCCGGCTCGAAGTATCTCGCCTCATCGAACACGTCGTAGTTCGGCAGGAGCGTCTTCGATTGGCGAAAGACGACCTCTCCCCCATGGACGACCAGCGCGGTGTTCTGGAGTGCACGGCCGGTGTTCCAGGGTGTCGGTCGCGGTGCGCCGATGAGCAGGGGCGGCCCGCCTGCGCAATGCAGCGCGATTCGCTCGATGGCGGCGTCCACTGCGGCGAGAAGCTCTGAACGCTCAAGCAGGTCAAGCGGCGGGTAGCCACAGACAGCGAGTTCGGGCGCGACGACGAGCTCAGCAGCGTCACGGACTCGGTCGTAGGCTGCGAGGAGAGCGGCTGTGTTGTCTTCGACGGCGCCAACCTGAGGGTTGGTTTGCAGCATTGCGACCTTCACGCGGCGCCCCAGACGCCGGTGGAGTAGAGCACCGACAAAACAACGTAAGACACGTAGGCTCCGAGCAAGACCGCCGCGTCGACACGGCTGATACGGTTGCCCATCCGCATGAGTGGGAAGAGCAAGAGGCCGATCAGCATCGCCGCGGGGAGGTCGAAGCGTACGGCCTGAGAGCTCGCTTGGATCGGCGCGACAAGGCTCACGCCGCCGAGAATGAAGGTCGTGTTGAAGATGTTCGAGCCGATGATGTTGCCGAGCGACATGTCCGGTTCCTTGCGGAACGCGGCGACGAGGCTGGTGGCCAGCTCGGGCAGCGATGTGCCGAACGCGACGATCGTGACGCCAATGACGAGTTCGGAGATGTCGAACATGCGCGCGATAGCGACGGCATTGTCGACCATGAGCTGAGCGCCGATGACGAGCCCAATGAGGCCTGCGACGGCTCGTGCCGCGTTCTTAGCGATTCTCTTCGGAGCTGCTTGGCCGATCTGAAACTGGCCGGTGGCGCGGTATTGACGGCTCTGGGAGACCGCCTCCCTCAGACACAACCACAGGAACCCGCCGAGCAGGCTGAGCAGGAACAACGCCTCGTAGCGATTAATCTGCTGCGATGTCATCGCGAACACAGTGGCGATCGCCATGGCGACGACCATGATCGGGTAGTCTCGCCTCAGCACCGATCGCTCAACCACCATCGGGAAGACCAGGCAGGAGGCACCGACGATCAGCGCGACGTTGGCGATGTTGGAGCCGATCACGTTGCCCATCGCGATGTCCGGATTCCCGTTCAGCGTGGCGAGCAAGCTGACGACGAATTCCGGTGCGCTTGTTGCAAATGCGACGATGGTCAACCCGATGATCATCGGGCTGATCCCAAAGGTCAGCGCGATCCGAGAAGCGCCCGCCACAAGCCACTCTGCCCCAAAATACAGGACAACGAGACCGACTATGAGGAGCACGACGTGGATGAACATAGACCCGTAGAGCGAGGGCGATCGTGTGTAACCACGCGGAATTGCGTGGTCAAGCGGCGCTCGTCTGACGCATCGACACGGAGGCTTGCCCGCTTGCGCTCACGCGGTGGGGTTGGTAGAGCCGCTGAACTTCGGTTGCTTTCGTTTCTTGAGCGCGACCGAACGCGTGCTACATCCATGTTAGGCAGGATTATGGTGTCTCGAGCGGTGTCTTCGTGGTGGTCGCTTTGGAGCGTGGGGCTTCTGGTCTTTTCGTTGCTTGGCTCCGCTGCTTGTGGCGGTGCTCAGACGGCGGAAGCGGAAGCGATGATCAATCTGCCGGAGCGCGAGCGCTTCGACACATTGCGTCGTAATACCTACCGCCGCGTCCCCGCAGATATTAACGCGGACGGCGTCAACGACCAGTACTCCTACTACAGCGGCGAGCGCCTTCGTTGGCGTGAGCGAGACTTGGACTTCGACGGGACGACCGACTTCTTCGAATACTACGACGCCAGCGGGGCAACGGTTGAGCAGGAATTCCAGCTCGACTTTGACCCTGCGATTGACTTGGTCCGAGTGTACCAAGACGGCGTCTTGTATCGGAAGGAGCTGTCGACAACCTTCGATGGGGCCATGTCGATGTTCAAAATCTATGACCAGTCTGGTCAACTCATACGCATTGAGAGAGACACCACCCTCGACGGAGACGTCGATGTCTGGATGTACTACTCGGGCGGCGAGTTGGTTCGAACGGCCAGAGATGAGGACGGAGACGGCCTCCCCGATGGCTTTGAGACCGTGGAAGACGAAGGATAGGCGACGCGTTCGGACGGGCAGGCCACAATAGACCGCCCTGAATGACAGAATTTCCTACCGTCGTCGCTGCTGTCGACGACTCTGAGCGAACACTCGACGCGTTACGCATGGCCAACTTCTTGGCCGTGACCGATCGTGGTGGACACTTCTACGCGGTACACGCCGCGCCTGGAGTCTCCTCCGCCTTGCGGCCGCTGCTCTTCCCGGATGCGGCACTCGCAGAGGACGAGTCTGACGTCGAGGCGGAGATTCTGCAGCACGCCAACAAGAGCATCATCGAGCGTTGGGGAGCCGTGATCGGCTCCCCAGAAGCGCTGCGCCTGGGCTGCGGTGATCTCGTGCCGACCCTCGAGAATGTCTGCAACACGCTCGGGCCGGACCTGCTCGTCATGGGCCGCGGCGAGCGCGCAGACCTTGGCGCGCTAGGAATGGTCAGTCGCGCAATGCTCGACCGCGCCGCATGGCCGATCATGATCGCGCGCCAGACTCCGCCCGACGTCGAAATCAACACGATCCACGTCGCCATCGACCTCACGCGTGACAGCGTCGCCTTGCTCGAACTCGGACTTCAGCTCGCCGTGCGTCATGGCGCTACGGTCACCCCGGTGGCCGTTGCGACAACAGGCTCTGGCGGCGACCACGCGCGGCTCTGGGGCGAGAGTACCAACCCGCCCGGCAAGATCCGTAAGATGATGCAGCAGTACGTGACCCGCGTT
>JBLFZA010000311.1:0-5312 GCA_047610025.1 Bradymonadia bacterium
TCTGCCGGCGGTGCCGGGACGGCAGCCAGTGGCTGCGTCAGCGCGCCCGGGACATCCGCGTCTCGTGCCGAAATCTCCTGTAGCGCGTCATGGCGCTTTGCTTCTCGGAGCTGCCCCGTTGCAATGCGCGAGTCAATCTGCCGCATCGCCTGCACCAGCGGCGTCAGATCAATATTGATCTGACCGCTGGAAGCCGCGAGACTATCGGTCACCGCATCGACCCAGGTCGGTGGGGCCGATAACGCCAGCGCAATCCGCTGTAGGGCCGGAGACAACGCCGTCGCGACCTCGGCCGCCGAGCCGCCGTTGCGCAACGCGTCTTCGATGCGTGCGACGTTCTCGCTCAAGGTTGTTAGTGAATCGTGCTGGCCCAGCTGCTCCCCGATGCGATCGACACCCTGGGTGAGACCACTCAACACGCTGGTCACACGTGCGACGGGATCATCGTCGTCTCCAATGAGCTGCTTCCTCCGTGTGTATTCTCGCTTGATGTCCGCCCATCGCTTCGCCTGCACGTCAGAGCTTCTGTCACGCAGCTCGGCGAGCTTCAGCAGGTTCTGCTCGGCTCCCACCGTGAGTGTCTGCGCCTCGCCGACGTAGTGGTCGTCGATCAGGGCCTGAAGCTCGACGGGGTTCATCGCCGGCACAATCTTTTCGACGATCTTATTCATGTTGCGATAACTGCCCTGCAACTTGAAGGGCGGCTCCATGCGGTAGTCGTCCGCCTGCGCGGCGGATCGGATGTACTCCGCGTTCACACGCAGCAGCACCTCGCGCGCCTGCATCGCATGCCGGATGACGCGGACCGCCTCATCGACTTCAACGGCGGACAGCGCGTGCTGCAGCTCGTTCGCCGCCTCTTCGTGACCTTCTGCGACCTTCATTAATGTATAGATGTCATCGAGTCCGCGTGCCGCGATCGGTGCCAACACTCCGCTCGAGGTCAGCGCATTTTCGATGTAACTTGAGGCAAACACGTCGTCTCTGCCGGTCAGAACGTCGCCTAGGTTGTAGATATCGGCCCGGTTAGCGAGCATGTCCGGGATTTCGAAGCGATCGCCGGACTCGGTGTAGGGGTTGCCCGCCATGACCACGCAGAACTTCTTGCCGCGCATGTCGTACGTACGCGTGCGCCCTTCCCAAACGCCCTCGATGCGGCGTGTGGCGTCACAGAGAGAGATGAACTTCTGCAGAAACTCCGGGTTCGTATGCTGGATATCATCCACATACAGCATCACGTTGTTTCCCATCTCGAGCGCGAGGTTGACCTTGTCTACCTCTTGCCGAGCGGTCGCGTTGGGCGCCTCTTCTGGGTCCAATGATACAACACCATGCCCGAGGGACGGGCCGTTCACCTTAACAAACGCGAGCCCGAGGCGACTCGCGACGTACTCCATGAGCGTCGTCTTGCCGTACCCAGGGGGTGAGACAAGCAGAAGAAGCCCCATCAGGTCGGTGCGCTTCGCCGCGCCTGATGCCCCAATTTGTTTGGCGAGGTTGTCACCGATCAGTGGCAGATACGACTGGTCGATCAGGCGATTTCGAACGAACGCGGTCATGACGCGGGGTGTCAGCTCGCCGATGCGCATCTTCACGCGCTGATCGCTCAGAATCCGCTTTCGAAGCGCGCGGTATGCACGGTAGGCGGGCACCTCGGTTCGCCGGAACTCCCCGAGCCGTTCGAGCGTCTCGTCCAGCCGCACGTTCATCACGCCGTCTTCAATGCGTTTGTGAGCGCCTCGGAGCGCACTCACGTCTCGCGCGATGCTCGCGTGCTGTACGTCGCGATCGAGGTCATCGGTCATGTACCAAACAGCTGCCTCGATCAGCGCGTCATCTGAGACGGCGGCCGAGGCCTCGCCTCTGGTGACCGCTTCGAGCCACGCGTGCACGAGCAGCACGCCAGAGACGAGATCACTCGCCGGCTCGTCGCCATGTGTTTCGTCAGCGAGAGGTGCCGCATCAGAGACAAACTCGCGAAGGGCCGCCAGCTCATCCGCGAACGCGCGCGATTGGCCCTTCGTGTTCAACCACAGCTCAAGCCCCTGCCGCGCCTCGCTGGCTTCGCCGCTCGCGACGATGCGTTCGCTCTGCTGCCCCCACTCCGCTGCAAGGTAGGCGCCCGCTTCGTCAGCGGCGACCGAGAATGGCCAGCCCATCAGCGCCAGCCAATGTGCCGTCCGTGCGCCAATCTCCGCCCTCAGCCCGCGCATTGCAGGCGCGTCCCCAAAGGCCGCCTGCACGCGGGCCAGCGAACCCGCCCGAGACCGCCAAGAGCGCAGCTGCCGTTCTGTCGCCCCGAACTGCACAAAGAGTGCGCAAGAGGCGCGCAGGCGTCCCCCGAAGCGCAGCAAACCGGCTTGCGCGTCGAGGTCGAGTAGCGTGGCGAGGATCGTGGTGGCGTCCGAATCGTGAACGCCACGATCGTAGCCCTCGTCGTAGCGATCGACCGCCACGCCGCGCACGACGTCTTCCAGAGTGCCTTCGCGCCTGGCGGCGTCGAGACCGGCACGCGTTAGAGCGCCCTCCCCGTTTACGGCCGCGAACCAGATCGACGCTGCCAGAAACTCGCCGCGATAGACCTCGGTAGACTCCGAGACGAGCGGACGGTCCCACAGCGGCTCGGTAGCGGCGAAGTCAGGATCCTGGACCGCCGAATAGAAATCAGTACCGCTCAAGTGTAGGCGCATCGCGCCATCGTGCGGCACCATCGTCAGCTCGAGAGGCTGCGTGTTCACGCTGAATCGGTGTTTGCCCAACTTGATGAGGTTGCCGTCCTCAAAGAGTTCAGCGCGATCGCGCATGCCGCGCATCGACTCTTGCTGTGCCGCCTTAAGTTTGGCGAGCAGCTCGTCAGAGCGAACGGAATCTCCAAGCGCAACGAGTTGGTCTGCGACTCCTCGCAGCTTCATCACAAGGCCGTCGGCCGCGAAGTACGCGTTCAACGCGTCCGCTCCTTCGAGCGTTTGTGCGCGTCGGCGAATTCCTTGCAGCATACGATCAGCGGCCGAAAGCAAATTCGACGCCCGACGTTGACGCGCGTCCACGAGCTGCTGCTTCTTCGCTTCAAAGGCTTGGTAGACCTCGTCGCGCTTGTCCGCGAGGTCACCGAGGAACTCGTCGAACTCTCCGAAGCGACCTTCGAGTTCTTCGAGCGTGAGCAAGAGGCGAGAGAGCTGCTCGTCGCAACGCTCAGGCGAATCGGACAGCGCGAGAGCGCTCGATACGCTTTGAGAGAAAAGCGTGAATTGCGCAGAGAACTCCGCACGCCCCTCAGCGGAACCGATCGTCGTACGACGACTCTCCGCCGACGCACGCACCCGGTTCAGCAGGCCATACACCTCGCTGATATTGCCCAGTATCGTCGTGCGCGAGGTCGGGTCGTCGACGTCGAGGTTCGCGACGACGTCACTGAGCACTTCGAGCCCCCCCGCGGCCGCATCGAGGCGTTCCACTATCGGGTTGAGCTCGCGGGTCGCCTGCACCGTATCGAGCGCCGTGAGCGCTCCCTGAAGCTCCGTGCTGAGATCCGACAGCGCAGCGGGATCGAGAAGCACGTCGACGCACGCGTGACTTACGTCCTCGTCGCGCTCGACGATCTGCTCTTCAAGCGAATCGACTCGGGTGACGTCGATGTACCGAACGTCTTTTAGCGTAATCAGGTGCCCGCGCTGCGTGCGCAAGCGGGTCAGCGCATCCATAAACGCGTCGACCGTCTTCAGGACGTCGGCGCGAACATCCGTGAGGAGGAGCCCCTGTTCCTTCTCCGCTGCGGCCAACGACTGCTTGGCACGCTTGCGCAGCGCCACAACCTTCTCAAACTCGTCGATGATCAGCTCCGACGTCAGTCGGACTTCCGTCAGCGGCGTCTTGAGGTCCCCGACCTCGTCATCGCCAAACCAATAGACGCCGTCGACGACCCGCCGCGCCTGTTGCACCAAGGCCTCATAGACCTCTCGTGTGGGCGACGACTCGGCGATCAGACGACAGATGGTCAGCACATCAGAGATGCCGCGAACGAGCTCGGCGTTGCCGATTCGAGCCAGCTTTGAGTTCGAGTCCGCCGTCGCAGCCGAAGACTGCTCTACGCTAGTGAACGCCGTCTGCCACACCTGCATCGGGTGAACTTTCGTCGGCCCCCCTCCGTCATCTCGAAACACCGCAAGCCGCCCATCTCCAAACAGGCTGTAGCCGTGACACGTGATCGCGGAGTCCACCTCCTTTCGAATCAGATTGTAGGGCAGCAACATGTAGTCGCCGCCGTCATCGTCGTAATAGACGTAGAGCACATCCTCGCCATTGGGAGAGCGGATCGTTCTCTTGTAGATCAGGCCATCGCTGCCGCCGCCGAGCTGCTTGTACTCGCCCGTTTGCAAATAGGTGCCGCCAGGAAAGACGATCCCGTGGTCTTCGGGGAGGGTCAGGCATGAGACCCCGATCGCGTCGACGCGCTGCACGTCTTTGGTGCGTGTGTTGAAGATGAGGTAGCGCCACTCATCTTCGTTGTATGGCCGAATGCGCATGACGATGAGGCCGCCCAGCGCAGCGTACTCCACCCGCGCATCGTCCAACGTTTGGTTGGCGTCATCGACAAGTTCGCGGTAAATCCCGTGGCCGTCTCCCGTGTTGTCTTCCACCTTAACGGTGAGGTCCCCGCCAACCGTCTCAACGAAGACCTTGTCGAGAATCGAGACGTGCGGGTGACGCCCCTGCACGTGATCGTCACGAGTGGTCGCTACCCACTCGAAGTCGTGCTGCGGCGGGAAGGTGTGCTCGCGCTCGCCGCGGTTGTCGATGTACGCAAGCTCGCCGTTGGGCAGCACGTTCCACTGGAACACGCGCAGGTCGCGAGGCGACGGACCATATCGAAAGACCGCGAGCAGCTTTTGTGGCATCGCGCGCAGCTGCTGAAGCCGGGTCTCGCGATAGTATTTGTAGAGGTCGGTGAAATCCCGGGCGAACTCGGGCGCGCGAAGGAACTCCGCTGCGGGATCGTCTTCCAACACGGGTTCGAAGTCGACGCCGCCATCCGTCGGCACCATGCGCTGCAGGCTGAAGACGTCCGCAATCGACGCCTCCCGCTTGAGCCCAAGGAAGACATTGTAGCCAAACAAGAGGCAACCCTGCACCTGCACGATGTCTTGCGGACGACAGTTATGCTCAGTCCGCACGCGAGCGTTCGCGACGACCTCAAGCTTACTGCTGCCGAAGATCTCGGTGCGAGCCTCGTTGAGCAAATCCGCTTTGGCGCGCAGGCTCTTGCCCTGCGCAACCAAGCGTCGGCGAATGACCTCGTAGTTACCGCCGTCCAC
>JBLFZA010000312.1:0-5305 GCA_047610025.1 Bradymonadia bacterium
GCGCTAACGCACAGCAAAGACATTCGTGCGCGCTACACCATCCTGCACCTCGCATTCGAACTCGGGCTGCTGGACGACTTCGCCGAGCGCTACTGTAAGGAACAGTTCGCCGCGGCGAGCCACTGACGACCGCGCGCCGTGCGCGCGGTGACGGACAATGCGCGCTCGTCACCAGGACCTCGCCGGAGATCGACAACAGCATCCAACACGCTCATCACGCTAAGCGCCTTGCTGGGCCACTCCACCAACACGACGTCCTCGACGAGCTCCCAAAATCCGACTGACTCCAGGTCGTCGTCACCTTCGACGCGGTACAAGTCCAAGTGGTGCACCCACGGATTCTCGCCGTGGGTATGGCAAATTGCGTAGGTCGGTGATGCGACCTCGACGCCCCACCCCGGCAAGGCTCCTTCAACGATCCCCCGCGCCAAGTGGGTCTTGCCGGCCCCGAGGTCTCCGACGAGACCCAAGACGAACGGCGGACGCAGTAATGCGCCGAGGGCCATGCCGACGGAGTGGGTGTCCTCTAAGTCGGCAAGCTCGCGGTGAAGAACTCCGTCAGTCATTGCGATCGTCCCGAGCGCTGCTCGATCGACAACGCGAACACGCTCCGAGCATCGCGGGAGCGGATCACCGAGAGCCCATTCAAGTCGGTGGTCTGCAGTGCCATGCCCCCAGCGTCCTCAACTAAGACCACGATGGCATCGTAGACCGCGACGCCTGACCAGCGGTCGTGGACAGAGACAACCGAGTAGTCGTATTCGCGCTCCACCTTCATGTTCGTGCTGAACGACTCTGTAGAGTGCCCCAGCGACGCGAATTCGCCACCGCTGCCGCCGAAGACCGACCACCGCCCAGCGAGAACCGCCAGAACGATCTCCGAGCGCTCCGTACGAATCTGCCGGCGGAGCCTGTTGAGCGGTTCGGGTTCTTCAGGCAACAGCGCCACCGACCACGCCGCCGCTCGCAAAATCTCCGTCCTGGAGTTCAGATAAGCGACGGCGTTGGCATCTGCGAGCGCGCCATCCAAGACTCCAAGTCTAAGCAGTGCCTGCGCCCGCACGGACGCATCGGAGAAAGAATCGCCGAGAATCTTCACCAACTCGTCGATGGGCGCGACCGTCAACTGCGCAATGCCGACAGAAGGGTCGTGGGACAGCGGGGGCCCATCAGCGCCATCAGAGAGCCCGCATGCCAGCGCTCGAACAGCCCAGGCTCGCCGTTGTTGAACACCTTCTGGCGCCGAGCTTGACGCTGCTACCAGCTGTGCGCCGGTGCATCGAAGCGCGGCCCACATATCCGAGCCGACACCCACAACCGACCCAGTAAGCCGACGCTCCGCGATGTCGCGCTGTTCGTCCAGCCCCTCAAGATACAGCTGCAGCGAAACGACTGCCAGCTCGCGCTGAACCCACCTGTCATCGGCGGTTGGGGCGGCGGCCACCGCAAGCCGCACATCCTGACCGGCCGTTCCCAACAGCGAGAACAAGGCCACCAAGCCTTCCCGGCTTTGGGAGCTGAGATCCAAGTTCGCCGCGAACTCCGAGGCTTCCTCCGCGTCTCTCTCGATCAGGGCCAACGCCACCCAAAGCTGAGCCCGCGGCCCCCAGTTTGCCCGAACATTCTGCAATTCGAGGCATGCCGGCGCGCCGAGTTCAAACGCCCACTGCGCCCACTCCACTTCCTGCGCGTCATCGAGCTGCAGGGCGAAGCGAGACGCTGAGCAGAGGGCCTCGGGGAGCGGACTCGAACGCAACAGGGCGACGGCTTCCTCCCCGCTGAGTTCAGTTCGTGCGACGACCGCTCGGACAGCTCTAGAATCGCCCGACCGCAGCCATGTGTGCCAGAGTTCGGCGCGTCGTGGACTCCGCAGGGCAACGGCTTCCAAAGGCGCCCACGCCCGCGGCCCGACGGTGGCGAAGTACTCGAGCACGAGACCGCTTTCAGCTCGAGCGGCCGCGTCAGACGCCACGAGCTGTCGCTCCAAGAGGGGGATCGCAGCCGGCCCGCCGGCGACGATGAGAGCCTCAAGCGCCGCGACGCGCACCTGAGCGTCGCGCGACTCCACGCCGAGCGCCGCGAGAAAGCGCACGACCTCCGGTGCGGTGCGGCCACGAAGCGCCCGAAGCGCCGCGACGGCAATCTCAGTGGTGCCATAGCGCGCAAGCCGCTGCATCGTTTGGTCCGCCCCCCCTAGAACCCCAGCCGTTTGTATCGCCGCGATCGCGACCTCGCGCTCAGGATCGTCGACGCGGGCAAGGACCGCGGGCAAGACGCCGCGCTCGCCGCGTTGCTCCAGTCCCCGCAGTGCGGCGACGGCGACGGCTCTGTCAGTGTCTCTAAGCGCCTGCAGCAACGATTGAGCAGCGGTTGCGTCTGCCATCGCCGAAAGTGCTTCGACCGCGGCAACGCGGACCGCGCTTTCCGGGTCAGACAAGAGTCGTGTCAGCGGTTCTACCGCCTCCCCTGCTCGAAGGCTTCCGAGGCCGGACGCGGCTGCGACGCGCACGGACGCGGCTCGGTCACCGAGTCGGTCAATGAGCAGCGCGGCGGCGAGCCCACGGTCTGATCGCACCAGCGCCTCACACGCTGCGGCGCGAACAATTGGGCTAACGTCTCGGAGAGCCGAGCTGAGAAGATCTGCTGTCTGCGGGTCGCCTGTTGTCCCGATCGTCTGCAGCGCCAACGCCCGTTGTTCCGCGGTGTTGGCGGCATCGAAGGCGGTTTGCGCAGCCTCTCCACGACCCGGCCACTCCAACCCGGAGGCGGTCACCGGGGCGCTAGACGCCAAGCAGAGGGCCAGCGCACACACTCTCGCCGAGCCCCGGTTCACTGCGCAGCAAACGGGAAGCTTACCCGCATGGGAACATCGTTGAACTCGGGAAAGCGCATGCGACGAAAGACCCGCGTCACACATCGTCGTCCGTCCGAGGTCAACTCGCCTTCCGCGCGAATTGAGAGGTCGGTCGTCCGACCGTCCGGCACGATCGCGAGCTGCACCGTAACTCCACGAAAGCTGGGATTTGACTCCAGCTCGCTTCGGAAGCAGCGCTGGAGGTTCCCAACATGAGAATTGAGGGTTGCGTTGATCTCGTCGTACGAGAGCTTGAAGGCTGCGCGAGAGGAGTCGAACGCGAGAACGTAGTCCTCTAGCGAGGGCGCCTCATAGGCTTCCTCGCGCGATCGTGAATTCCGACTCCCGGAGCTACTGCTCACGGGCGCGATCGGCTCTGACGTGTCAAAAAGCCGCGCGACCAGGGCATCATTCGCTGCGATCTCCGTGAATACGGGCTCCTCGACCACAAAAGAGTGTTGAATCGGCAACACGACGTCTTCGATCGCGAGCTCCGGCAGGCTCTGTTGATTCATCGCAAGCCAGACGAAACCCGCAACACCTAGAATCCCCGCGAGAACTCCTGCGACAATCGTCGTCCGAGACACCCGCTTCACCTTGGTGTTTCGTACTTCTCGTCGCTCTTCCTGTGCGAGACGCCGCTTCTGGCGCTTCGGCAGGTAATCCATCACAAAATCGGTGAATGTCGGAACGTCGACAAGCGCCGCGCTGGTCTCTTCGAACGTGTCGACGATGACGCTGTGCTCATCGAGTTCGTCCGCTTCGAGCATTCGCCGAACGGCTTCTGCGCTGTAGGGCCCAAAATCGCCGGTGTCCCGCCTCCACATGAAGCGTTCGGTCGTCGTATCCTCGACGGGCACGCGCGTTTGCGAAATCGCCGCCAACACGGCGCTGAGATCCCCCTCGCCGCGAGGCGCATCCACCTGCGTGCGCAGCGCGGCGATCGTCATCCGCGCTTCACTCAGCGCGTGCCTCAGCGACGCAAGCGACTCGAATCGCGCGCCCGGCTCGGCGCACAGGCAGCGTGCAAGCACTTCGCCGACCGCCGCTGGCTGATTCACCCCCGCAGCCTCCAGAAGATCCGGGAGATTCGCGCGCGTCGGCTGCACACCGGTGAGCATCTGCACGGCGAGTACGCCAAGGCTGTAGATGTCCGCCGCTGGCGTAGCGTTCCAGGGGTCATCACGCACTTCAGGCGCAAGAAAGGCGGAGCGTCCGAACACGTCGCCGTCGCCGCCGTAGGACCGAAGCATCAGCTGTGCGTATCCCGCATTGCCGACCTGAATCTGCCCGTCGCGCAGGACGAAGACGTTCTCGTCCGTCAACACACCGTGCGCCATAACCGTATGCAAATGCTCGATCGCAGCGCCGGCATGCCCCAACACGTTGTAGGTCGTCTCAAAGTCGAAGGGCCCCGAATCTGCGACCCGCTTCGCGAGCACGGAGCGAATGGTCCGACCATCGACGAAGGCGTAGGTGAGGAGATGGCGCCCGTTGAAGTTCATCGACGACACTAAGGGCTGCAGTGCCGGGTGGCGCAACCGCCGCAGCGCGTCGAACTCGTCACGCATCGACTGGAATGTCACGTCCAGTGCGGGCGCGAGTACCTTCACGACAATACGCCCAGCATCCACGTGCTCACCGAAGAAGTTCAGCGCACCAGCGGACTTCCCCAGGTACTCGCCGACTCGTGTGCCGTCTCCAAGAGTCGTGCCCGGCTCGATCGGCGGCGCTTCTCCAGTGTCAACCATGAGCGTTCCGCCGGTCTGTGGAGACGTCTTCGCGCGCTGTCCTCGACGTTGAGGTCGAGCGACCGACGACGTCGTGCGGCGGTGTGTAGTGGCGGCGCATCTGCTTAGCCATCAATGGGCAGCGAGACCTGCCAACCGGTCTCTGTTCGGACCATGAGCACCTGCGCGACATAGCCGTGCTCGGTCTCGATCTCGAGAGTCACCGCTTCATCGGTTTCCTCGACTCGGCGCAGCTCCCGGGTACCGGCTTGGTCTGGCACCCACCCCACGAGCAGCAGCTCAGCCGGGTGCGCCACGGGAGAGCCTGCCGCGGCAAGAGCGTCCGCTCGTTGCTGAAGCGCCGTCTGCGTAGAGCCGTCCAAGAACTGCCAGACGCCCTCGCTGTTGGAGCTGCGCAGCAGCGCGCTAAAGCCCTTGAAGGCGCTCTCTGCTGCTGCTCTCTCGTTGGCGGAGGAAGCGTGGCAGCCAGTCGCGCCAAGCGTTGCGATCAGCAAAATATTAACGAGGAGTCGTGTCATGTACGCCACCTTAGTTTGAGCGCGCTAGGGGTCAAGCTACCCGGGGCGTGTAAGTGAATGCAGACACGGCAAGTTGACGAGCCGCGACGCAAACGCGATGCTGTGACCGCCTTCTCCCCCGTCATGCTATGCGCGCGAAATCATCACGTTCGATCGCCCTCGCGGTTGCCGCGCACCTCGCG
>JBLFZA010000313.1:0-5258 GCA_047610025.1 Bradymonadia bacterium
GCGTCAGTGGTGACTCGCTGCTCAAGCGCGTGAGGCTCATCTGGATCATAGCCGAACTCGCCGCAGGGCACGTCAGCGTAGCGCGCAACGCCGAAGCCAATGTCTGCGATTCGCTCGGCTAAGGTCGGGATAATGGTCGTGCGAAGGCTCGATGTGAGACCCGTGATCGCAGCGCCCATTGAGGCCGTTACGTCCATGAGGAACACGACGTCCCCGCTCTCGAGCGTGGTGCCAATGTCGAGCGTGTCGACGAGCAGATCGCCTTCCCACGGGAGCTCAAAGTAGAAGTCGACGATGCCCGTGAGGTCGACGTCCGGGTCGCAGGGGTCAGCGCCGAATGCGAGCTCGACGTTGTCGGGCACGCTATCCCCGTCGCTGTCGCGCAGCAGCCGATCGGTGCTTGTGGGGCAGCCGGTCTCTTCTTCGTCGGCGAGTGTATCGCCGTCTGAGTCGAGGTCGATGAAATCGAAGAGTCCATCGCCGTCGGTGTCTTGCGGCGGCTGCCCTGAACCAGGGGTGCGACGATACTCGAGAGCATCTGAGATGCCGTCTCCGTCGGAGTCGTCGTCGAGGTAGTTGGCGACGCCGTCGCCGTCCGAATCAACGGCGCCCTCCCACCGGTCCGTGATGCCATCGCCGTCGCTGTCGGTCAGGTCTCCTGGGTCGATCGTGTCGGCTGCGTCCATCGTATCTGCAGCGTCGACGCCGGCATCGGCGAGCGCATCGGCGTCCCCCGCGTCCCGCTCGGCCACGGCGTCGATGTCGGCACCGCTATCGGGGCTCGTTGTGTCGTCGGGCGCGGCGGCGTCGGGCGCGGCGGCATCCGGCAGCACGGGCGTTCGCACGCTGTCGCCATCCTCGCAATCAACTCCGCGACAAGGCGCACGAGACGGGCCAGAGCCCACCGTGTCCGCGCTGCAGCCAGCGAGTACGAGCACCAAGAAAATGCCTAAAGAGCGTACAGTCATTCAGCCTCCGTCTCGTCATCATGACGCGCGGCGCGCATATTCACCAGTGCGGCGTAAGAGCGCCTCTTCGAGAAGATTGAGAAGCACTCGACGATACGCTTGCGGTTGACGTCTGCGCGATGGTTGCGCGAGAACAGACAGGCTCCGCCCCCGACTTGGCTCTGACGATGACACACCTCGACGCTGACCTCGACGCCCTTCACGCTCGCCCCTCGCTGGTGCGCCGGATCTCTGGCTTCGCGCTGATCGCCGCGACCCTCGTCTTCGCTGCCGGCTGTGGCGACGACGGCGAGTCCTCGGGCACAAGCGAAGACGCGGGAACCGACCTGACGGACGTCGTTGATGCCACTGACGACGTCGAGCAAGTCGAGCCGCTTACACTGCCGGGGTGGTGCCGCGAGTCGAACGAGACGCTGTGCGAGTGGATGTACCGCTGCTTCGCGGACCCGGACGTTCGGCGCGCCAACGCGGTCTTCGGCATCGACGACTACGACTCCTGCGTCGAGGTCTTCTCCGCTTCCTGCCAAACAAGAACCATTGGCGGAGTCAACGACGGACGACAGATCTTCGACGGCGCCAACGCAGGACTCTGTGTTTCCGCGCTCGGCGACGAGGTGTGTGGAACCTACGCGCAGCTCGAGAGCGGCGTCGCGATGAACCCCGTCGAGTGCGACGAGGTGACCGAAGGGCAGCAGGAATCCGGAGACGAGTGCATCACCAATTCCGATTGCGCCGCGCCCTTCGCTCGTTGCGTCGACGACGAGTGCACCGGCGAGCTGGGTGGGGAGTTCTTCCTCGAGACCTGCGACCCGACCGACAATGATAGCGTTCTAGGCTGCAGCGGACGCCGCTGCCTTCAGCTGCCTGCGGGCAGCGTCAGCCCCGGCATCTGCACCTCGCAGTGCACGGTGGACGAGAACTGCGGGTTTGGCGGGGTGTGCGTCGAGGATATCAGCGGTGACCAATTCTGTTTGGCGAGCTGCGACACCGATGAGGACTGCGGCATCTTCACCTGCGTTCAGGCGTCGCCGACGATTCGAGCCTGCATCGACGTCCCTGAGTAGTCGAACAGAACACGTGCGGCGACGGCGAGCCAGAGCGCCGCGAGCTAGAGCGCCGTCGTAAAGATGGACAACTGCACGTCGCCACACTCGAACTCCACACTGCCAGCGTCGTACTCGTAGTTGTCGACGACAACGAAGTACGTGCCCGGGTCGAGAACGATCGTGAACTGAGCGACGCGCGGTTGCAGGTCTCCGAGACAGCCCCCGATGTCCGGAGCGACCTCACACGCCGCGTCATCCCCGCAGGCGATTTGGCTGTTCTCTCGTTCGCAGGTTGTGCGGAGGTAGACCACGACATCGACTGGGACCGAGTTATCCGCGTCGCGCGCGTCGACGAACACGCGGCTACGCTCCGTAATCGTCAGTTGGCCGACGACGTCGTCGCCGGTGCGGCTGCCGCCGCACTCGGCGGTCGTCGCGTTGCCGGAATCATCTTCCGCACCGCAGATGTCGAACAGTACGCGGCCATTGTTCGGCAGCGGCGGCGTGTCTCCGCATGTTGCTCCGTCGTCAAGCACCGCTTCGGTTTCGCAGCGGCTATTGCAGGCGTCTCCATTGCGTGTGTTCCCGTCATCACACTCCTCGTTCGCGAAGTCCCAGGCCCCGTCTCCGCAGCCCTCCGGGGGCCCCTCGCAGACGCACTCGACGTCCTCGTCTCCATCACACGCAAAGACAGGTATCACAGCGAAGCCGCACCCAAACCTAAAGCAGCTGTCTCCAGGTTCGTCGTCGAGCTCCGAACACCCACCGCACGCGTTTCTCGGCGCCTCAATGCAGACAACGCCGCCGACGGCATCGCACTGCCAGAGTTCGCCACACGCGCCGCATTCTGTGCCCGGGACTTCTTCCAAGTCACCGCACCCGCCGCACAAGTTGATCGTGGCGTCGCCTCCGTCACCTTCGCAGATCGCCCCGTCTGGGCCGTCGCACTCCCACACGCCGCTGGCACAGGTTCCGCAGCGCCCTCCGATCGGCGCATCTAAGGGCAAGCAACCGCCGCACGCGTTCAGTTCTGGCGGCGCATCTTCCCGGCAGACGATCCGCTCCTCGCCCGCGCACACCCACTGACCGCCATCACAGAGTCCGCACGCGCCTCCGGGTGACTCTTCAAGCGCGGCGCAGCCGCCACACGCGTTGAGAGCGGTGTCGCCGCCATCCCCAACGCAGCGGACGCCGCCATCATCCGTGCACGCCCACGCTCCGCTGCCACACGTGCCGCACTCGCTACCTGGCATCCCAGCGAGGGCTTCACACCCACCGCAAGCGTTCAGTTCTTCGCCCAAGAGCACACAGTCGGTGCTGTTGTCAGTCTCACAGACAACCACGCCACCGCCGCAAACGCCGCAGCTGCTCCCTGGCGCAAGCTCGACCACGTCGCAGCCACCACAGGCATTCGCGACGGTCTCGCCGCTGCACACCAACGAGTCGGTCCCGTCGCAGACCCAAACGTCCAATGCACATGGCCCGCACGGCACGTCTGGCTCAACCGGCAGCTCCGTGAGTCCTCCGCAGCTGTTGCGCGGCTCCACCACGTCGGCGTCGGGCGCGCTAATATCGCCGCCTCCATCATCCGTTGTGTCGGTGGGGTCGACGTCGCTAACGTCAGCGACATCTGGCCTGTCGATGTCCTCTCCAGGGGCGTCTGGCGCGTCGATGTCCTCTCCAGGGACGTCTGGCGCGTCGATGTCCTCTCCAGGGGCGTCTGGCGTGGCATCAACGGGTTCAGCGTCACTTGCATCAGTGCCGACGTCTCCGAGCACGGCGTCCTCGGGAACCACATCTTCAGGCGTCGCGTCCTCGGGAACCACATCTTCAGGCGTCGCGTCCTCGGGAACCACATCTTCAGGCGTCGCGTCCTCGGGAACCACATCTTCAGGCGTCGCGTCCTCGGGAACCACATCTTCAGGCGTCGCGTCCTCAGGAACCACATCTTCACGCGTCGCGTCCTCGGGCGTCGTGTCCTCATCCACATCGGTCCCCGCGTCAGGGCTCTGCACGTCGTCGGGCTCCACAAGCCCCACATCGTCAACCGTGACGGCATCCCGCTCCGAAACGCTCGTGAAGTCGTCGCTACAGACGCCGGCTATGCAGAGGCCGGACGCGCAGTCTTCACCGGTCTCACACGCTGTAGACTCCTGCCCAGGCGTGGAGCCGCAACCGGAAAAAAGGACGACGATCGCCAAGCAAGCGAGGGTGCGCGGAAATGTTCGCATGAGATCGTTCAAAGTGGGAGGGCCACCCGCGCGGCCAGCCAAGAGGCCCGCGGGTGAGCTAGTGTCCCACTTCGCTCACGATCACACAACGGCGCGGGCGTCGACGATATGCTGTCGACGTTGATTATCGTGATGAGCGACGTCCACGACCCGCGTGGCCGTCAGGGCAAACGTCATCTTCTGACGTCGATTCTAAGCGTCGCTGTGCTCGGTTGCCTGTGTGGGTGCGACGACGCAGAGGCGCTGGAGGACTGGGCGCAGCAAGAGCAAGCGTGGCTTACGAGTTACCTTGAGTTGCGCTGGGGCGTACCGTCGCAAGTTACGTTCCTGCGCGTGCTTGCGATGATCGACGCCGGTCAGTTTCGCTTCGCGTTCGCCCGGTGGATCAGGTTCGTGTTTCCGAAGGCAGCTGCCGCCGGCCAAATCGCCATAGATGGCAAGACGGCGCGGCGTAGCGGAGACAAGGCGGCAGAGAAGTCAGCTGTGCACATGGTCAGCGCGTTAGCGTGCGAAGCCCGAGTGATTCTGGGGCAATTCGAGACGCCGTCAAAGACGAACGAGCTGACCGCCATTCGCCGACTCTTGGACCTGATCCCCCTCCGTGGGGGCGCTAGTCAGCATCGACGCGATGGGCTGCCAAAGGGTCGAGAACAAGCTCCACTACGTCTTGGACGTCTCGTTCGGCGAAGACCGCTACACCGCGCGAAAGAAGAATGCGGCTGCCAACGTCATCGTGATCCGCCACTTCGCGTTGAACCTCATCCGTGCGTCTTCGCGGGACAAACTCTCCGTGCCCCGGCGGCGAAGGTTGTGCGATTACAAGGTCGAGTATCGCGAGCAGCTACTGGCGGATGTCGCGATGTGACATTTTCTTGCGACCACCCTGTACGGCGCGTTGTACGACACCTCCATGCCGCGAGTCACCGCGCGCGGCTCTCCCCTAATCACGTGTCAACGGCGCGACGTCGTCTGCGTTCGAGATGCCGTCTCCATCGGCATCGCCTAAAGGATCG
>JBLFZA010000314.1:0-5239 GCA_047610025.1 Bradymonadia bacterium
GGTTGGAGCCGACGACGAGACGAAACGCTTCGTGGACGCTTCGGACTTTCACTCCTGGTCCGCAGGGCGGTTGCCGCCGATCTAACGCTCGCCAGGAATCAGGCCCGAGTCAGGGAGCAACAGGGAACTCCGATCTGTAGACACCCTGCCGTGTGGCCTACGGTGTAGCCAGAACGGGGCGCGGCGGAGGAGCGCGCGACTCCCAAGTCGGTGCGGCCGGTTCACCGTCGGGCAAGAGCTGCAAGTAGCCGCACATGGTGCTCATGTCACCGGCGTAGAAGTCACCAACCTGTGGCACGCACCAAAGCCCCTCAGCGCACTCGGTATCCCAACGACACTGCGATCCCGGCTCCAAGCAGTAGACAGCCTCGCTAGCGGCTTCCCAATCGAAATCGACACCTCGCTCGGCGTCAATTGCCACCATTTCCGGCTCGCATGCGTCCCCGGAGAAACAGCTTCCCCACCCGCGTTCTGCTGCGTTGTTCGACACCCCCAACTGGCAGCGTTCGTCAGGTGCACAGTCCGCGCCGGATCGGCAGCTGATGTTCGACTCAGGACGCCAGCTTCGCATGCCCGCTATGCTGGGCACACACCTTTCGAGTTCGTCTGAATCTTCACCACAAAGGGCCCCGAGCTCAGAGTCCGTCGCGACGTCGTGAAACACCGCGTTTGCCTGGTTCGCGTGACGAACGCACGAGAAGCAAATGTCCGATTCAGCGCATACAGCCGTAGAAATGCATTGGTAGCTCGACGGCGGTTCAACGCAAAGATGCCCCCGGCGGTCGCACTCTGTGTTCGCCGGACAGACTCTATCTGGGAAGTCGCTGCCGGGGCAGAATGCGAACAGCCGCGCAACGCGCTCGCGTGGCCGACAAACGGGCGCTCCGAACATTGAGCAGCTGTACGCCTCAGGACAGTCTTCGTCTGACCCACAACCGTCGGGACCCGCATCTCGATAGCAACGTCCGTCGACGCAGCGGTCCAGTGGGCTGGAACAAAGGCAAGGCTCGCTTCCCGGGAAGAACGCAGGGACGAAGACATCGTCCAGGCTCGCGTCTTCACCAGCGTCATGCGCAGGTCCAGCGTCTTCATCCGAGACGTCGGCTGGCGGCAGATCCGCGTCGACGTCCGTCTCCACATCGATGTCCGTCTCCACATCGATGTCGGGAGCGGCGTCGACCGGCACGGGCGTGTCGCTAGCTACGTCTGGAACATCGAGCGAAACTTGCGCGTCGTCAATGTTGGGCGCGTCATCGGCGCCGCCACTTCGACTGGAGTTGCATGCCAGGAGAACCAGACAACACAGGACAAGGAGTATCAGCCTCACGGTTCGCCACCACCATCTTCGACGATGTTGCCATCGCGGTCGCATCTGTCGTCCAACCTTGCTTGGGTTTCTCGACGTAGGGTCCCCTCCACGTCAACACAGACAGCATAGCGGTAGCTGCCCCCTGCCAGCGGAGTACATGTCTCTTCACCCTCGAGGTCGCAGTGAGCATAGTCGAAACATCGGTCCAAAGCGCCGGCTGTCTGGTACGCCGCGCCGTATGCGCATCGAAGCGGGGCGAAACTCCGATGGTAAGGGCTCTCCGGGATAGTCTCGCAGTATTGTTTGAGCGCTTCCTGAACCCTTGGATCTTCCAACCTGATCGCGCCGGTGCGGTCCGGGTCTAGTGCCTCCCACGGCACGCGAAAGCGCTCCAGATTGATCGTGGCCACCTGCCGATTGTTGCGCTCGTTTAGCTCGACGACTTGGTCGAACGGATCGACTTCCAGCCTAATCTCTAACCGGTTCGCCCACGGGAAGTTCAATAGGTCGACCGCCTGACCTGGGATCGCTGCGTTGTACAGATCCATCCTTCCTGGAGCCAACCCTTGCTCCAGTACGGGCCTCCCCTCTGCCCGACAGTTCTGGGCGCCCAACCTGTGCCGCACTACTTCACCGTCGGCCCTGACGACTTGACCAGTGAGTTCCCGGAAACGTCCACCGCGGTTCCACGCCATCGTCGACGGAGCGTTGTCCGCATACCCTGGTAAGGACTCCACCGGCCCCGTGTCTTCGATGCAGAAACCAAGCTTCGTTAGCGCTTCGCGCTGACTCCCACCGCCTTCTGTTCGGAATCCAGGCTCAGGGTTAACGACTTCGATAGAGTAGAGGCTGGTGAGGTGGAAGTGTTGGTGATTCTCGTGAAACTCCATCGCCGCACGCTCTGGGATCGTCCAGGTATTCTCACCGTTCAACGAATAGATCACCTGCTCCATCGATGATGGGTCGTCGAGCAGTGCCCCATCCTCTGTGCCTGTTGGCCTCACGTGAAGTGGGCCGTGCCCAAGATTCGCGAATGCCGCAGGGAACCGCAGCCGCACGCCGAGCACTCGCGGGCTGCCGCGCTCGACCAAGAAGTCGGAAGCCAGCGCACACTCAATGCCAGACTGATGTATCTCAAGGTCGCCTACCCCGCCGAGACCCGGAAGTGCAACAAGGTCAGGGAGGACTGGCCGCCGATCGTCGCGCGTGCGCAAACTGATAATGGGGGACTCCAAAATTTGCTCGATCTCACCCCGCTCATCAAGAAGCACTTGATTGTGAACGATGTGGTGGCAAGGCACCGTGATGGGCTCAAGAGTCTCGCAAAGCACCGTGGGACACACATCACCATTCACGACGCTCTCCACGAAACGGTAGGGGTCCGCACCCTCGCCTTGAATCACCATTTCATAGAGACCACTGAACAAGTTCACGTGCAACCTTCTGTCGCCCAACTCCGCTCCGCGCACGCAACCCGGCTGAACGCCGCGCTGGGCCCCTTGCAGAAGCGCGAAAACCGGGTTCGCTTCAGAGAGCTTCTGCGAGGAAGTCAATGCCAGCTCGAGCGGATACTGACCGCACGGGTAGCGCCGACGCCACTCAGCGGTGAAGTCCTCGTCAATCAGGATGCCGGGCGGAGGCCCGTATTGTTCGAACATTGTATCGCAAAATGCGTCGTAGCTCTGGAACAGGTGTTCGCCTCCGAGGCCGCGGGAGATCGAAAGCGTGGCTTCTATGGAGTCCCCTGGGGTGGGGTCGACCGCCGCGATCACTCCGACGGGCCCAGTTCGCTCTTCGAGCTCCGCGCAACCGTCCTCGCAGTCAGACGTTGCGCCCATCGAGAACATCGCCGCTAAGACTATCAAGACGCTACTGGCGAGTCTGCTCATCGCTGTCTCTTCATTGTGTTAACTCCCTCATGCCGCTTTTCACTGGCGAACATAACTTGATTTAGCGAAGCGATCAAGACGGAGGAAGACTACTGAGAACTCAGCGCACGCAGAAGTAGAACCGGCCGTTCAGCAGTCGCCCGGAGTCACGAGAAAGCCGTGCGACGTTCGGATTTCGCGATAAGCTAGTAGTAGTTCAATCGCCCAAATCGGCCAGTGTACCAATGCCGGCCACACTCCCCACACGGAGGTGGTCATGTCTCACTACAAAGAAATCATCGAACGCTTCGGGCTACGCGCCCCTGCATCCTGCTACCCGGCGACCGTCGAGGGCCTGCAAGGCTACATCGACGAACTGACGGCGGGCAAAGAGGTGTTCTGCACGGCGGAAGAAGTCGCGACGCCCTACCACCCCGAGCACGCACGCCGGTACTACGGCGTGCCGACCCTGCTGCCGGGCGACGACGCGATCCGCTCGGTCGAAGGTGAGGGTGCGCTGACCTCGGAGGCGTTCGAGCGATTCGGCGCGATCTGGGCGCTCGTGCTGCCCTTCCGGCAACGCGATGGCCGAGCGCTGAAGGTCGAGAACTGGTTCCGGCCGGGCGAGTACAACGTCAAGGTGGGCGGCGCGGAGAACTCCGACCACCTGACCGCCAATGCGGTCGACCTGAAGTTCAAGGACGCCGACCACAAGCGCGCGCTGATTGACTACTTGGATCAGTTCTACGGCGATCGCGACATCGCGTTGAGTCTGGGCACCAAGTACCGCACCCGCGTACACGTCGGGATTCGCGCCCCAGCGACGCTCGAGCGAAGCAAACGCCGCCGGAGGTGGTAGCCTGTAGCACGGTCGTCATCGGGCTCTGGGCCTTCTCGCTGGTGGATTGCAGGCCGGGATGGGAGTCGGTGCCGACGGGGCACCTTCCCGCGCTGTGCTCGATGTGCACGATTGAGGAAGCCGCCTGCATACCGCCAGAATGGACTACAGAGGAGGTCGTTCGACGCTTCGCAGGATGCCCGACGTGAGCGACGTCCCAGTGACCTTCGACCTCGACGATCGCAGACAACGCCGCGACGACGGCCGGTGGCTCGTGCGGGTCCGGCTCGTCACCCCCGACTGGGACACCGACGTGTGCGGCGCGGCGCGCTCGCTCGGATGGGACGCCACGCTATTGCAGCGGCTCTGTCGAGAGGGCTGCGTGCCGGCGCTCTTCGTTCGCGCTCGTCAGGAGTGGCGTCTTCGCTCGGTCGACTTGTCGCGACTGGCGACAGGCGACGGGCTCGTGCCGTGGTGCGCACCCGGCCCCGGAACCCGCGCTAGGCTGCGCCTAGTAGACGGGCATGTTGTCGAGTTCAGGTTCGACCGCCGGACGCAAACCAAACGCCGGCGAGCGACCACACTCTCCGCATGACGCCGTAGCTCAGCAGGTAGAGCAGTGGACTTTTAATCCATCGGTCGCCGGTTCGAGCCCGGCCGGCGTCACTTCGTCGCGCGTGCCACGCCCACCAAGCTGGCCACACTCAGAAACGAGCCGCGGCGCGCGCGTGAGTGCGGGTTGTGGGGGCATGCGCCGTCGGCTCACCCTTTTCTCCCCCTCCCGAGTTCCATGCTCAAAGCAGCCGTCGTCGGCGTCGCGTTCGCGACCTACCTTGCCATGCAGGCACGTCGAGCCCGTGAGGCCGCCGTGTCGCCGGCATCGGACCTCGCCGCGGCGTTGAACCAGTGGCGCGCGGCTGTACGCGTCGGCATTGCGCATCGCGACGGCAGCGAGCCTCCTGCAGAACTTCCCTTCGGGTACGTGACAGCCGACAACGCGGTGCGCTCATACGCGCTTGCGTCTGCTCTGAGTCATGGCGTCGATGGGGTGGAACTACCGGTGGATGCCGCTGAGTTCGCGCCCTTCTTGTCAGAGGCAACCCGTCGAATCCTCGCAGGCGGTGCTCCGGAGCTTCTCGGGCGAATTCAGCCAGCCCCGATCGTCGTGGGCGATTGGCGCTACTCGATCAGCGCGCGGCACCCCACGTGGGAGCCCGTGCCTGA
>JBLFZA010000315.1:0-5199 GCA_047610025.1 Bradymonadia bacterium
CAGACTATGATCTGTGGACGTCCCGAATTGCGCTCAGAGCGTATGCGTCTCGCACCATCGGATGGCGAGGCGCCGTACCTGTACCGCTCGCACGAGCGCGTTAGTCGACTCCAGTCGCTCGTTCCCGAGTACGAGCCAGCGGCCGTTCAATTCATCGAGCAGACTCGGCACACGCCGTTCGACACGCCCGGCTCGTGGCTCCAACTCGGGATTCGCTGGCACGCATCCGACACGCTTCTTGGAGACGCTGGCGTACACACGCTCGAAGACGTCCGACAGGGTGAACTCGGCGTGTCGATAGCGCCGGAACATCAGCCGATCGGAATAGCGAGAGAAGCTCTGACCTGTGTCCTCCACATGCTTCTTGTCACGCGTTCAAAGCCTCGAGTTATCGCGTAAACTGACCCCAGCAACGAAGGAGCCTGCCGGCTGTTCGAGAATCTCGGCTTTCGACGCGAGGCACTGAATCATCAGAGCTGCCGGTTTCGTGGCGAGTGGGTGGATAACGCTGTGTACGCGATGTTGGCGTCAGCGTGGCACGCGTGTTCAGTCCACTGAATCCCCCATGGAAACTCGCCGCGAGGCTGTCTGCACACCGCGACCAGGCGACACGGGAGCCCCCGCACAGCTGCAACAGCCGGGGAAGGAGTCGTCCTACCGACGCAGGAGCTTACGTTCGATTTGCTCCACTTTCATTCGAAGTGGATCGCCCTTTTCAATCGCTTGCTCCACACTCTTCACCGCGTGCATCACCGTGGTGTGATCGCGTCCGCCAAAGAACTGTCCGAGTTCAGGAAACGACGCGCCCGTGTGCGTCCGCGCAACGTACATCGCGACCTTACGAGGAACAGCGATCGTCGCAACGCGCTTCCGGCCCTTGAGTTCTTTGACCGACACGTTGAACACCTCTGCCGTGATGCGAAGCGCAGCGTCTGGTGTGACAAGCTCTTCGCGCTCTCGATGAACACGCTCAAGTTGCTCGCGGGCAATGTCGAGCGTGATTGGAGTGCTTCGCATCCGCGCGTACGAGTAGATACGCAGCAGCGCGCCATGCAGTTCGCGTACGTTCGCTCTAATGTGCGTGGCGATGTAGCTGCTTACGGCAGAATCGACGTCAAAACCAAGCTGGGTGGCCTTACGGTTGAGGATCGCGACGCGCGTCTCGAAGTCTGGCGGCTGAATGTCTACGATGAGTCCCATCGTGAGCCGCGACACGAGTCGCTCCTCAAGCTGTGAGAGTTCTTGCGGCATGCGATCGCTCGTCAGGACGATCTGCCGACCGGACTGATACAGCGCGTTGAACGTATGAAAAAATTCTTCTTGCGTCCGCTCTTTGCCAGCGATGAACTGAATGTCGTCAATCAGAAGCAGATCGACACTTTCCCGATATCGTTGCCGAAACGCTGCCATCCCATTGCCACTGATCGAGGAGATCAGGTCGTTCACGAACGTCTCGGCGCTCATGTACCGAACGCGAAGCGACGGGTTTCGCTCCCAAGAGGCCAGACCGACCGCCTGCATCAGGTGCGTCTTTCCGAGCCCAACCCCACCATAAAGAAAGAGCGGATTATACAGAGTGCCGGGCTGTTCCACGACTGCGCGGCACGCCTCGTGGGCGAACTCATTCGACTTGCCCACGACGAAGTGCTCGAACCTTGATGTCGCGGGAAGGTTTTTTGGAGGGGAGTTGTTCTGAGCGACGAATCTTTGCGGCGCCGGGCGAGGCTGCTCGACTGCTAGCACCGGAGTCGTCGCAGCAGAAAACGCCGTCTGGCCGCCGAGGGCCGTGTTCTGCGGAGGCGCGCCTTGTGAGGTAGGCGGAAACATTACCTGCGGGCTAGTAGGAGGTCGCGAAGAGCTTGGAATCGCGTCCGCCTGTGAGCCGAAAATAGACAGCTGCTGCGTCTCCACCGTCGCGCCGGAAATCCCATTGGCCGTGCTGGATTTTTCGGCGCTCGGCGTCAGCGGCTCGAGTGCCGGATCAGGCGAGGAAGAGGGGTCAAAGTGAATTGAAATCGCGATCGGCAGACCGGCAACCTGCCCGGCACAGTGCTCCACCAAGCCACGATAGTTCTTCTCCACCATGAGCGCGGCCATCTCATCGTGCGTGCGCAGCTCCATCCGCCCGTCACTCACGTTCTCAAGCGCGAACGTGGAGAAGAAGTTGGTGACCGCTTCTGCTCCTAACTGACGCCGAAGTTCCCCGCGCGTCTCTCGCCAGAGGTCTCCACCCATCACCGTACTCTCCGGTTCTCGCCTCGTTCGTCTTCCAAGAGTCCGAAACACGGGGTCAGTTCAAACGCCTTAGGAGACACGTAGAGGACACGGGTTGAGAGCAACGAAACTTGGAACGCCGAACGGTGCGGTTAACACGCGCACGCCGTGAGCCTCAAGAGCATTACACGGGGTTATACACATGTTCAGATAAAACCTAAGTTGCTGAAAATAGGTTGCTTTATCAATCAGGCCAACGCCTGTGTAAAACTGCTGTGGATAGATCACGAGACATCAAAACGTAACATCTACGGAGCCTTCCGGGTGCGATCCTCAACGGGTGTAAGGAAGGATCTCCACAGTGGATCTCCGAGCCAGAATTCTGGCTTTTTCGCCAGCCGATCATCGCTGTCTTCAAGACCTTCAGCTAGTCTTGACGAGGGTCTGTTCACGACCTCCGGGCGGGTTGCGCTAGTCTTGACGAGGGTCTGTTCACGACCTCCGGGCGGCCAAGCTGGCCGGGCAGCCAGCAAGCTCCGACGTCACCAACTAGACAACCAAGCCCACCAGTCGTAGCACCCCCAACATGGCGCATCACAACACAGAACCGCCCGCGGTACTCGAGTGGTACAGTAAGTACTGCCGCTTTGCCGCCGCGCTCTTCGCGGCTGCGTCCCTTGTCGGCGTCTACATCGCCCGTCGAAACCAAGCGCTCGCTGTCAGCGCCGATCTTGAGCCCATGGCGCTCCTCCTGCTCGGCGTGCTCTGGACGCTCACGATGCTCTTCCTCGCCTTCGTGCACGTCGCCGCCTTCCAAACTCGGCAGCGCGAGCCGTGGGCGTGGGCACTGCACGCCGTCGTCATCTCCATCGGTCTCACAACTCTCATCTTGTGGCCGCTCACGTTTCCGCTCCTCGCGAAGTGGCTCAAGCCCGACACCCAACGCTGGTTCGGCCGCGTACCGTTTCAAGAGCGAAACAAACCAACCCCAAAGTAGCGGGGTTTATGGAGTTTCCGTATCTCCCACGCGACAGGTCCGTCGACCAACGTCTCGCGCCACATTGGCAGGCAACGTGCGGTTCGGACTCCCTCGCGAAGGAACGCCTATAAGAGCTCTCGGCTGACTCAAAGGGCAAACCCCACGTCGATGCTGCCGGAGAGCAAGAGAACGTCAGACTCCTCCACTCCGCCGACGCGTAGACAATCGTGGCCGGTCGCCATAGACACGCGCCAGACGTTACGCCCCGAATCCCCTTGGACCATGTCGCGATCCCGCTTTGCCGCTCGCCTCTACTTTGCTGTTTCTGCGCTGGCCTTTGCCGCCGTGTCAGCGCCCGTCGTGCTTCTGGCGCCCGACGCGAGCGCGCAGATCAGTCGCCCCGGATCTCCGATCTCGTCCGGCCCGATGCTGGGCTACACCACCCACCGCGAAATCGCCGTCTGGGTGCAACTCGACCGCGAAGCGTCTGTGCGAGTCGATTGGCAACTGCTGGGGCCCAGCGCCCGCATGGAGGAGAGCCTAGCGAACTATCAGGGCGACTCGCTGCTTCCTGCAAACCCAACTCCGGAGGCTACGGGCAGCTCCGCGACACACCGCACCAGCGCGGAGACCTTCCACACGCTAACGATTCCGGTCACACACCTCGAGCCGGGCATGCGCTACGGCTACGAGATCGTCGTCGATGGCACCGCCCAGCTTGCGGCCCACGAGCAAGTGATGACCACCGAGACGCTCTGGCAGTGGCGGACCGACCCCCCCACTGTGCGCGCTGCGCTTGGGTCCTGCTTGTACGTCAACGACACCGCTTATGATCGCCCGAACAACGCGTATGGCGGCGGCTTCGAGATTCTGAACGCCATCGCTTCTGCCGACCCAACTTACATGCTCTGGCTCGGAGACAACGTATACCTGCGCGAGGTCGATTGGACCTCCCGCGCGATGATGGCGTACCGCTATACTCACGACCGCGCGCTCGATCTGCTTCAGCCGCTGCTCGCAAATGTGCATCACTACGCTGGTTGGGACGACCACGACTTTGGGCCCAACAATAGCAACCGAAGCTTCCCTTTTCGTGCCGCATCGCTTGAGCTCTTTGAGCTCTTCTGGGCCAACCCCACGTACGGTCAACCAGACCTGTCGGGCACGTTTACGCAGTTCGCTTGGGGCGACGTTGAGGTTTTCGTGCTCGACGACCGCTACCACCGCACCGCGAACGACGCGCCGGTAGAGGATCGCATCATGTTCGGTGATCAGCAGATCGATTGGTTGCTCGACGCCCTCGCCAGCAGCTACGCGCCCTTCAAGCTCGTGGTGGGCGGCAATCAGATCCTAAATCCGAACAGCGCGTACGAGGGGTTGATCCATGTCCCGCACGAATACGAGCGCATGCTCGATGGTATTGCCGCTCGAGAGGTCTCCGGCGTCATGTTCCTCAGCGGTGATCGCCACCACGCGGAGCTCATTCGCATCGAGCGCGAAGGACTCTACCCACTCTACGAACTGACGACATCCCCGCTCACTGCAGGAGCCGGGGACGCTCGCCATGAGCTTGAGAACGAGGCACGCGTAGAAGGAACACTTGTAGCGGGCACGCGGAACTTCGGGATTCTCGAGGTAACCGGTGCCCGCAATGACCGCACCTTGCGCATGTCCGTGCATGACGCGGCGGGCGATGAACTCTTCTCGCACGAAGTGCATGAGTCGGAACTCGACTGGCCCGAAGAGTAGGCGCAGAGAGCAATCCGTCTGGGCAGCTTCAGGTCATGACCTCCGGGCCGGCGCACGACCTCCGGGCCGGCGCACGACCTCCGGGCCGGCAAGCGCGCCGGGCCGGCGCACGACCTCCGGGCCGGCAAGCGCGAACAACCTCCGGGCCGGCGAGCAGCGACCTTTCCGGTAGTTGTCCGAACAACCTCCGGGCCGGCAAGCGCGCACGACCTCCGGGCCGGCGCACGACCTCCGGGCCGCGACCTTTCCGGTAGTTG
>JBLFZA010000316.1:0-5198 GCA_047610025.1 Bradymonadia bacterium
CCAACGCGTGCACGTCGCCCGTCTGCGGCGACGGAGTCGTCGCCGGCGACGAGCCATGTGATGATGGCAATGACGATGACACCGATGGCTGCGTCACCGGGTGCATCTTGGCAGTCTGCGGCGACGGCATCGTGCAAGCGGACGCTGTGACCTACGACGAGCTGTACACCTTCGACGACGGCTTGATACCGCTGCAGCTCGAGGTCTTTGGCGACGCTATGTCGATCACGGAGGATGGCTTAGGCGGCAACGGGCTGGTGAGCGCGCCTATCGGCAACGGCGGCGTCAGTGGCGTGCAATTCCGGCTCGACGGTGTCTCCGCGGTGACAGTCAGCTTTGACTACAACCTCTCTTCGGAGCAGTGCTGCGACGAAGTGAACGTGCGTGACCAAGATGGCACCTTGCTTCGGGAGTTCACCACTCAGAACAGCTGGACCCGCGCAGAAGTGGACGTGCCTGCGGGTGCAACATTTGTGACGATCGCGTACGAGAAAGACGGCAGCGTCGCCGGCGGCACGGACTCCGCGCGCCTCGACAACATCGCTATTCTTGGGCAGCCCCGCACAGAACTCTGTGATGACGGCGACGCAAACGAGAACGTGGCAGACGCCTGCCGAACTAGCTGTGTCTTGCCTCGCTGCGGCGATACAATCACCGACACAGGCGAAGCGTGCGACGACGGAAACGACGACGACACCGACGCGTGCGTCAGCGACTGTACGTTCCCAATCTGCGGCGACGGCGTCACACAGGAAGGCGAGGAGTGCGACGACGGGGACTTCGATGACCTCGACTACTGTACAGGCTCATGCGCGCTGAACGTCTGCGGTGACGGGATCATTCAGAACGACCCCGTCGATCTCGATGTCCTCTTCGACTTCGACGACGGCGAGTTCCCGGACGAGCTCACCCAGGGCGAGTCGGTTTGGACGGTTGAGGCAATCGACGGCGATGGTGGCTTTGTGCTGCAGTCAGGCGATCCCACAACATCGACGTTCAGCTACGAGTTCGAGAACCTGGACGAAGCGACACTTCGCTTCGACTACGCCCTCACGAGCGCGGGCTTCTTGGCGCCACTGGTGGTGACGCTCGACGGAGAGACAATCCTGAGCGACAATCGCTCCTTCGGCGATGTCTTCGCGCTCAACATTCCAGCTGGTGAGCACGTTGTTTTGTTCTCCTACGCGTCGGTCAGCACCTTTGACCGTGCCATCATCGATAATCTCTCACTGCGCTCGGTAACGCGTATTGATGAGCAATGTGATGATGGCGACGCGAACGTCGATGAGGCGGACACGTGCCGTACGGATTGCACCCTGCCTGTGTGTGGCGACGGAGTCGCTGATACTGGTGAGGTGTGTGATGACGGCAACCTGAACGAGACGGACGCCTGCACCTCGAGCTGCGAGCTCCCGGTGTGTGGTGACGGCTTTACTCAAGGCGACGAAGAGTGCGACGACGCGAACCTCAACGAATTCGACTTCTGCACCGGCCTCTGCATGCTGAACATATGCGGCGACGGTGAGGTTCAAGCGGATGACGTAAGCCCCGACGTGCTGATCGACTTCGAATCGGAACTCCCGCTCGACGTTACGCTGCAAGGCTGGACGTCAAGCGAAGGCAATGCGAGCTCGGGTGGCCTCTCGTCGGCGCTTGGTGTTGGAGAGGCCTCTGTCCTCACCTATACCTTCACCACGCTTAGCGATGCGGCGGTCTCACTTGACTACCAATTCATTGGTGGCGGTTTCCTTGGAGACATCGAAATCTACCTCGATGGCAGCTTGGTCATCAATGACAGCTTCGGCACATGGGCGAACATCGGCGGGACGGTCGGCCCTGGCGAACACACGCTGCTGATTGCCTTCGTGGCAACCGGAGGGGCGGACGGCGCGCAGATCGATAACATCCGTGTCGAGGCCTTGCCGCGTATCGCGGAGCAGTGTGACGACGGGAATGATGACAACACCGACGAATGCTCCAACGACTGCGAAGCGCAGGTCTGCGGGGACGGAATCGAGTCCGGAGCGGAGCCGTGTGATGACGGTAACGACGTTGACGATGACGCCTGTTCGGACCTGTGTGTGCTGGCCATCTGCGGCGACGGTGCGGTGCAGACCGAGTCGGTGCTCGTGCCGACGATGTTCGGCTTCGAAGAGGGCTTCCCTGAGTCGTTCACCAACGGTGTGGCGTTCCCTTGGGAACTCTCTAACGACGCCAACAGCGGTCGCCAAGCCGTCCGCAGCGCGGACATTAACGACGGTCAACGCTCGGCGTTTTCGTTCGATACGAACGAGACCGTGTCGTCGGAGCTTCGCTTCGCGTTCCGCATCAGCTCAGAGTCATGCTGCGATGACCTCAATGTGATCGTTGACGGCGTGAACGTGCTCCGCCTTGTGGCTGAGCCGGTGTGGACGACATCGCAGCTCACGCTCTCGCCGGGACCGCACACCGTCGAGTTTGCCTACGAGAAGGACTTTAGTGTCAGCACCGGTGAAGATGCCGCGTGGGTCGATGACATCGAGATTGTGCCGCTCGGCACGTTCGCGGAGCAATGCGACGACGGCAACTCTGACGATGGCGATGGTTGCGACTCCATGTGTATGGAAGAGGGCTAAGCTCCGCCCGTGCTAACGAACGACGGGCAGCGCGATCGCGCTGCCCGTCGTGTTCGTTTTTGACTTGTTACCCTGTCATCGCCTCCGGCCTTCCACGCTATCGGCGTCTCCGACAACGAGCCTCTCGGTCACTAGAGCGGCGCCAACTCCGCGACCAACGCTGACGCATCCCGAATCAGGCGGATGTCCTGCTTCATCTGCGCGACGACGAGCTTGTCCTCCGCCATCTGGCGCGCGTGCGCGAGTTGGGGTGTGGTTACGTACCGAGCTCGCGCGGCCTTGCGGCCCAAGACGGTCGAGAGTTGCTTTGTCACCTCGGGCAGTCGAGCCTGCGCGCGCTGCAGAAGAGCTTCGACCTTCTCCGGCAGTGCGGGTGACGACACGAAGCGCTCTAACGTCTGGCGGAGCTCGGCCGAGTTGGCGACCACCTCTTCATCACCACAGGACCAATGCACACCGAGCGCGACAAAGGGATTCTGCGAGAGCACGCGGCGACACAGATCGAAGGCGCGGTGAAGCTCGGTTTGACTCAACCCCACACGCGTGTGGGATCCGCTCTCGGAGATGGCGCCAAGCTCTAGGGCTTCGAGCCACAGTTCCAAGAGGTCGGTGTCGGTCTTTCTCCGCGCCCAGAACTCAAGCACGGCTTGCTTCGCGTTACATTGCAGCACGCGGAAGAGCAGCGTCGCGTGCATCGGGATGCCTGTTGCCCGCAGATCCAGCACCACGTCAGCGCCCACGGCTTCGTTCAGCTCGGGCAGCTGCATGATCTTCTTCTCAACAAGATACTTCGCGTCGTGCAACGCGGCTTCACAGGTCGGGTAATGCACCTCATAGCGAGGGAGCGTTATCCGCTGTACTCTTGGGGCGGCATGGGGGGCAGGGGCGGACACAGTCAGACTCCGAACAGGTCATGGACGCTGCGATTGCATGTCTCCGCAATCGTCCCGATCCCGCGTGCGCTTTATGAATTCCCTAGTGCCTGCGCGCTTGTGCTCTCGGTCTGCAGTGCGTCATCGACGAAGTGATGGATGGTGTCCCTCTGCTGGTGACCCGGTCTTTGCCCACCGTAAGACGCGACATAGAGTGCGCCGATCACGAGCGCTGGGACGAGAATGCCCCATCCCGCGGAGGTCTCGCCGCCTGTGAACCGCATCGCACATGCGCAGAGTGCACAGACGATGGCGGCTGATACGGCCATCGTCTGTGCAAAGACCAGGAAGGTCCAGATCGCGGGCATCGGGCCCTATCGCACGGCGCTCGACGTCTGCCCTTCGTCTGTAGTCACGCCGGGCCGCTAGCCGGCTTTGGAGGCCGCTTCGACTTGCGAGATTGCGACGGTGATCTCCTCCGCGGAGTGCCGTAGCGATGCCGTTGCCTCTGGTACGTGGCTATCGACCAGCGCCGACCACGCCCGATTGAGGAAGCGCTCGCTTGACGAGAGTGGCCCGAAGATCGCCGCGTATCCAGCGAGCCCGAAGCGCGCCTGTACACGAAGCCGCGCATCGATGAGCGGCTCGAAGCCCTCGAGTTGAATGCTCTGGATCTGCTCTTGGAGTGCCACCATCTCGCGCTCGTCGAGGGCATCGGCGCGGGCGATTTCGTCCGCCAGCGAGTGGATGCGCGTGCCGACATTATTCAGCGCGAGGCCGAAGTCCTGCGGGCCCGTCGACTCGGACTCTCCCGAAGTGGCCTCTTTCTTTGCGACGACGCGAGAGAGAATCGCGCCGGTCACGAGGAGCGCGAGGCCAAGAAGGAAGGGCAAGCCAGCGAGGTCAAACCAGTCACCGAAGCGTTTACCGCTCGCTGGTGGCTCGAGGAGCATCGCCTCATGCCGCGCGGTGACGGAGGTTTGCTGCGCGGCTTCCCATGTGGTGTGTAGACCGACGAGATCGCCCGTTAGCGAGGCCGCGTTGAGAGGCGCGAGCGCTTGGGCTTCCGCGTCCGCCCCGTCATCAGACTCTGAGCTTGTGCCTTCGGCTGCCACTTCTGCGCAGAGCGCGATCGGAGCCAGTTCGGCCTCCAAGTAGGCTTCACAGAAGGCGGACTTCGCCTCGGCTGTGGCTCCCTCAGCTCCGGCGGCGAGGGTGTTCGCGGCGGTTCGGTTGTCGATGTCAGCGGGGTTACGAGCGCCGAAGGCAGCCGTAAGACCAATCCCGACGACGAGCAGTACAAGTGCAACGTGTTTCATGGTGATCTCCTAAGTGCCGAAGGCGAGACTGATGAGGACAGAACCGAGGCTCGTTAGCGCTTCGCCAACAATGAACCCGGCCGCGATTGGCACGATCGTCGTGCCCGCCCAGCGCACGCCCTTGGCCTTTGTGAGCCCAATCGATGTGAGGCAGCCGATACCGTAGGTCAGGGTGATGTAGAGCGGCAGGTACATGGCCAAGCCAACCAGCACACCAAGACCACCGAGAGGGTGGAAGCCGAGACCGAGGCCGATCGCGGCGCCAGCGCCGTACTTGTCGACCGCTGAATCACCGTTCTGCAACGACTCAATGATGGCCTGAAGCGCGCCCGCTTGAGGCGCGGTGAGGTCCGTGCCGGGCCCGAAGCCGCCCATGCCACCTGGGCCAGCAG
>JBLFZA010000317.1:0-5109 GCA_047610025.1 Bradymonadia bacterium
GGGGGGCGACGTTCCGCAGAATGAGCATTGAGGCGGCCGCTGCGGCGCCGGGCGTGAACCGCGACGCTGGAGACTCCGGGGCGGGAGGAAACGATGGTCTCCCACCCTTTTATACTCTGGGAGCGCCGGCCGTCTCCGACACGTGCTACGGCTTTCCCCAGGATTACGGGCTGCCCGGCTCCGGCGGGGATGCGCAGGTGCAAGTTTTTGAATTTAGAAGCTTTGCCGGCCAAGACGGAAGTGGTTCCGCTGCCGTGCGTGGTATCGGGGGCGGTGGGGTTACGTTGAACGTGAGGGGGATCTCGGGAACCGACGCGACCGCCGTCACGTTCGTGCCCGCTGCGGCGGGTGGCGGAGCCAATTCCAACGGCGAGCCGAGCTTCAGCAGCGGCACCTATTCCGCTGCCGCGGGTTGGACACGCGCGAGCGGCGCGACCGGGCCAAACGGCTCCCACGGGGGTGGTGGCGGCGGCGGCGGTGGCGCGGGCATGAAGCAGATGGACGGGCGCTTCTTTTCTGGCAACGGCGGAGCCAGCGGCGGCACCGCGGGCTGCCGCGGTACAGGCGGCAGGGGCGGCTCCGCTGGCGGTTCCTCCCTGGGCCTCGTCCTGGTCACCTCCGACGGCATCGTGTTCGAACACGTCGAGGTCACGGCCGGCTCCGGCGGGTCAGGCGGAGTCGGCGGCAGTGGCGGTCAAGGAGGTTTAGGGGGAGCCGGTGCGTCGAACGAAGTTTTTGGTATTGGCTTTCGGGGCGGGCTCGGTGGCGCAGGCTCCGGCGGGTCGGGCGCCGGCGGCGGCGGCGGCGGCGCCGGCGGCAGCTCGTACGCGGTGTTTCGAGACGGCGCCACCGGCATTCCCTCCGGCGGCATCACGATGAGCCGAGGCACTCCGGGCCTCGGGGGCGCGGGCGGAGCGGGTGGACTCGGCGGCCCACACGGCGATGTCGTCAACTATCCGTCCTCGTCGACGGGGCCGAGCGGGCTGAACGGGGCGGACGGCCAAGCGCTGCAGCAGCGAGTGTTCTAGGCAACGGCTGGCGTTGTGCGGGTACGGCGAGAGGGGTTGGTCTGAACCGGGCTTCGCGGCTTGCAGCGCAGGCCTAGCCGTGGCCTGCTCACTCCTGACTGAACGCTGGAGAGCAGGTACCGAAGGTTCTGAGGCAATTGCGGAGCTCGGTGAAGCTCAGTCGTACCTCGAGTGCGAAGGTGGCGACCCAGCAGCTTGCTTGGCGCTCCGTACGGCATACGACGACGGGGTTGCGACTTGGCCAGAGAGTTGGTCCGGCTCACCGCAGACGCGTCTCATGTCGGCGTGCCGTCGCTGGCTACAGGCAGTTGATCTCTTCGCGTTTCCGGGGGCCGAGCAACTGGAGTTTCGGTTTAGCGTGGATCCTGATGACCAAATCGTCGAGCTGAATGAACAAAACAACACTACCGCGCAAACCATCGATATCACTAGGTTAGAGATACCTTGGGCAGCGTTCGACTACGCCGAGGACGGCACGGTGCTGCTCGAGGGAAGCAACACGCAGGGCGCGCTCGCCGAGTGGTGCGCGGCCCGGGCTTGTGGGCACGTCGGCGCTGAGATTGATCACCACCCCCTCTGGCCGTGTCCCTACGGAGCGGCGTACTCAACTGAACTGAGTCAGGCCGCCTGCTTCGACGTTTCACTGTGTGAGCGGATAGGGGAGATTCAGTGCGTGCGAGGAGCCTTCAGCGTTCACACGACAGAGTGTAGGTTGGTTGAAGGTGTCGGACGTCGAGAGCTGACTTCCTGCGAGCTCGGCGCGAGGCGGGTCTGCGACGAGCAGGGTGAGGTAGTGGAATGCGAGTAGCGGTAGTCGCATGCTTTGCGTTGATGTGTCTCGCTAACGGCAATGCGAGAAGTCGATCGGCGGATGTCGTCGGTCCCTCTCAAGACGCTCGCGCAGACTCGCTCGAGGATACTGTCGACGCGGACTTGGAAGAGCTGGACGGTTTGTCAGACGCTGGAGCCGACATCGCGGAACCGGATTCGATCGTGGATGTTGCGGAACCTGAAGATGCTCACTCGGATGACGCTCTGGATGCGAACGACGTTGACGTAGACGGCAGCCAAGATACGTCTGACGCCCACGCCCTGCGCTTCTTCCCGGCCGACAGCATCCCTTGTCTGTGCGCCAACCCGCTGGAGCGCTGTGATGGACGCCGCTGCCATCGTGATATTGGTCGGGAGTGCGATGGCGACGATTTTTGCCCTGACGGGTACTCATGTTCGGTCTTCTCGCCGCGCATCTGTCGGCCTGACGAGCCGCTTGAGAGTCACCAATACTGTCCCGGCGACGACTTCCCAGATCGCGTCTGCCCGCCGGCGACAGTCTGCGACTTCGCGGGTGTGATGTGCGTTGAGGCGGAGTACTCTTGCCGTGGAACCCATGCTTGCGGCGCTGACGAGATCTGCTTTCAATGCGAAGACGACATCGGCGTTGGGGAGGCGGACCCTCATGGGGCGACCGAGGATGAGACGGCGCGCCTTTGTGTTGGAAGAGACACAGACAGTTCCCCTCGCTGCGTACCGCAGAACTCCGTTCGTGCAATGCAGGGTTGGTGGCCCACGCCAGCAGATAGCTTTTGTCGCAGCAGCGATGACTGCGCGTCGGGTCAATTTTGCGAAATCGAGGACCGTCGAGTGAACGAATCTGTCCGAGGCTGGGGTGTTTGTCGCGTAGGGGGCGTGTGTTCGGGCGGGTTTGTCGGGTACCTGTGGCCGTCGCCGGATGGCGAGGCTGCGGGCTGCCTTCAGCCTGGCGCGCCTTGCGAGTTTGCAACCGAGTGCGGCGAAGGTCTCGGTTGCCTTCCGCCACCAACGCTCGAACGCACTGGCTCGCACATCTGCGGGTACTACATTCTGCTTGCGGACGGGACCACGTGGCTACCGACCCCTGCGAGCGCGACCGCGATGCGACCAACCCTTGATGACTAGGCCATCCCGTGGCTGCCCTGATTGGAGAGTTCGGCTGCCCACTTCGCGTGTGCTTCATGAGCCCGACCGTGAAGCGTCGCACCGCCCCACGCGGCCCATCCATCTTTCCAAACCGCAACCCGCAGATTCGGTCGGCCCGCCGCGTGCTCAACAGCATCGGCGAAGTACGTCTTCATTCTAGATTCCCTCATCGCGTGTCGCTCAGTTCGAGCAGTTCGTAGGCCGAGATATGCTGTGTCGGACGCCACGCACCGCTGTGGCCACGCACCCAGATGAAATGTCCGTACTGCTGGGGAGACGACGTCGACGATCCGTTGAACTTGAGGCGCTTGTGTTCGATGCACCAGACGGGCCTGTGCTTCCGCCACCACGTGAGATCGGCCTCGAACGTGCGCACGCGCGGCTCCGTCACCTGAAGCGGCAAGAGGAACGCCACGATGGGAGCTACCTGTAGCGCACGCTCGACAAAGTCGGGATACAGACTGAAGGGAGGATTGCTCGCGACTAACTCGATGTCGTCGCACGGCAGGTCGTCGCTTAGAAAATCGAGCTGGTGCTCCGCTGGTGAGTCTTCGCGGATGTCCGCCGAGACAACGCTCAACCCGTACTGTGTGGCGACCTCAACGTAGGGCATTCCGTGCCGCCCAGAGCCGCCAGCGCACGGGTCGAGCATCCGGATGCAGTTCTCCGCGCTAGGCATGTTCAACAATCGCCGCAGCGGCCCCTTCGGGTGGAACGCCACCCGAACCTCCGGCACGAACGCGATCGCAAACTGAATCTCACGACCAAACACCTCGCGGCCTACTGCCTTGAGCAGCTCGGCGTACTGCTCGGCGAGCAGACACGTCATTTCATCTGCGCTCGCGACTCGGAGCAACCCGGCGCCCGCCTCCCACCCGACGCCGTAGAGCTGGCCGAACATCCCGGCGGCCCGGTCCGGGAACCGCTCGACGGCGGCCGAGTAGAGCAAGAGCCACTCGGAGTTGCTGGCAACGACAGCACGGTCGCGCGCGGCGCACGCCTCGCGCTCGCGCGCCTTGGCTAGCGCGGCCGCCGAAACCTGCGCAACACCGTCGGGTCTGCGCTCCCATCCGGCTCCCGGCTCGTCGATTCCCGTTACGTGCTTCGCGCCGGTGGGGTTCACACTCTCTAGCGCCGCTCGTGCGTGGTCGGTGGCGAGGGCAACCCATCGGTACTTGCCATCGCCGAGCGGTATCGAGGTGAACTTGCCCTGCGTCTTGAGGAAGGTCCGTGTCTCCGCTGGCGGCACGCCCGCAAACTCGATCCAGAGCGTCCTCCCTCCGTCGGCCTCGCCCCATCGGCTGATAAGCGAGATGGAGACAGCGACACACTCGGCCACACGCGTAGAACGCTTTGGCCTCGCCATCGGTGTTGGCGCGCGCGGGGCGCACTCGGGCTCTGGCATCGCGTCGACGTTGGCGGGCTCCACCGGCATCCCCTCCATTCGGAGTGCTGGCTGCTTCGGCTCGGCGAGCCGCCGAGGCCTCCGGACCTGCCAGAACGCGCCGGTGTAGAGCGTCTCGGCCACTTCGTAGATCGTCGGGAGCCCACGCTGCTGGTGTGTCGCGTCGAGCGCACCGAGCTCTACCAGCCGCTCCGCAGCCTCTCTCGCGTTGCGTGTCGTCAGCTGACAGCGTCGCGCCACGTCGCCGATCGTCAGCTGTTGTCGCAGGTTCCGAGCGCGCTCGAACGCGATGTAGACGAGCCATCCAGCGCGGGGCACGCGGTGCGCGATGAAGAGATCGAGCAGCCCGTCACTGACCTGCGCGAAGGTGGCCGCGGTCGACTGCCTGCTCATGCGACTGTCCCCGCTTTCTCCACATCCTGCATCCCAGCGCGCGCGTTGCACGTCGTTGTACTGCGCGCCACACTGCGGCTAAGCTCCGATTCTGTCGTGAGAATTTCCTGATACCCCGCGCTCGCGTGCCTACGGCGAATATTACGGAACCGACGAGGATGTTTCGGACGTCGCGTAGCGCTTTCAGCACCGGACATAGTCCCGCGTCATGCGTACTGTTGTCCTCGTCGCGGCACGCACTGATTGAGTCAGACCAAGTGAGGGAGCCTATGAAGCCGAGAAGGTACTGCACTGCCGCAGCGTTCTTTGCGATTCTCGTGGCGTGCA
>JBLFZA010000318.1:0-5062 GCA_047610025.1 Bradymonadia bacterium
CCGGCGATGTCGCCTGGGAAGGCCGCCAAGACAACTGGGCCATCTCGACCTTCCGCGACGATCGCGACCCGCGCGCCCTCGGCGCGACGCGCGAAAAGCTCACACAGCGTCGCGAAACCGGGCTCGTTCTGCTCGGAGTCGAACGGCTGACCCGGTTCTGTCGACGACGCCACGGTGGTCGACACGATCTCCGCCAGGGTCGATGCCACACTGACGCCTTGCTTGAGCAACACGCCCTCCATCAGCGTTAGCATCAAGAGCAAGAAGAGCGCGACTGTGGCCACGAGCAGCGCCACTAGCGACATCAGCATCTGCCAACGCAGTCCCCAGCGGAACGCTCTCACCTACGGGAGGTACCCGCCGGACAGCCAACGCAAGAGGGGGCCTCCGACAAAGACGAATTCGATCGCGCCAAGCGCCAGGAAAGGCCCGAAGGGAACCGCGAGCTGCATGAACCCGTCGTCCTCCTCCTCGGTCGCTCTGGCGAGCGGAGGAGCGTCACTCGACTCGTCCACGGGACTCTTCGCCTCCGGCTCCGTTGCCAGCGCAGCGGCGTCTTCTTCGACTGGTTTGCCGCCAATTCGCCCCTTCCAATACTCCTCGGTGTGGGCACCCTGAATCAGCAAGCCTGCACCAGAACCGGGCTCCTGCCCACGAGAGCGTGCCAACAGAGACGCTCCGACGGCCGCTACGAGGCCCTGCATCGAGGCCAGCATCAGAACGAAGGGCACGGACATCCAGCCGAGCGTCGCGCCGATCATTGCCATCATCCAGACGTCGCCACCACCACCGCCTTCGATGCCGCGCACCATCGCATAGCCGCTAAACACAACCCACACGAAGCCTCCGCCGACGACTGCGCCGATCAACGCTTCCTGAATCTCGATCGCGGGATAGAAACCCGACCAAACTCCGGTCGTGTCGGTCAGCAATGCACCAACGAGGCCCCAAACGATGCCGGTCTTCGTGAGTTTGTCAGGCAGAATCGTCAGATCGAGGTCAATGAAGGCCATCGAAACGAGCAGCGCGATGAAATAGAAGTACACGAGGAAGTGTACCAACGCGCCCTTGAGGAAGTCCGGATCGGGCAGGCCATATTCATCGATGGCGAAGCGATCGTGAGCGACGTGGAACCACAGCGCGAAGCTCAGCACTCCGACCAGCGCTTCAACGAATGGGTACCGCCCAGAGATGGGGGCACGGCAGTCACGGCACTTCGCACGAAGCCAGAGCCATCCGAGAATTGGCACGTTGTCGTACCAGCGAATCGCATGGCCACATTGCGGGCAAGCGCTCGCTGGACGGCTCAGCGACTGGCCGCGAGGCAGTCGCCAAATCACCACATTGAGGAAGCTGCCCCAGATCGCTCCCCAAAGGAAGGCGACCGCAGCAAACGTCCAGAACCATGTAGCCAGTGAATCCACGCGCGGGATGCTACCCTCAACCGGGCGGATGTGGGAAGCATCCCGCGCGCGTCACTCCGTGGCGCCTTCGCTTCTTTTGTCTCTGCACGCCACGCTGCGCTCGCCTTGACCTCGGATCCCTCACTTACTTCAGGGCGAGACACCGCCCCTGCGCCCGAGCTGGGGTTGCCTAGCGGCGCGCATCAGCGGGTCCCACGCGGTCATGGCGGGACGCCTGCGCCAACCGGCGCGACTGTCACCACGCTACAGGTGCCCGATTTGGCCCGGAGACGCGGGCGCATTCCTGCGTCATGGTTGTTCGCACCGATTTGGCTGTTTTGGACAGGGTCGCTCTTGTGGACCCTGTTCCTCACAACGCGACGCACCCCCGACGAGGCGCCCTTCGTTGCAGCCCTGTATGTCTGCGTGGGCTTCTTTTTACACGGCTACACCGTCGCGTGGCGTACCGCTTCCGTCTGGCGATTTCCTGCATGGCTTGTATCGCTCGGCCTCTTGGCCGTGCTCGGACTCTGGCACATTGACGCCTCTGCCGCTCGCGTCGTGTATCCGCTCGATATCGTTCAAACTCGGGCGCCTGAGCCCCGTCTTGTCGCGTCGGCCATCTGTCATTCCATGATCGCGGTGATGGTCACCGTGCACGTCTTCTTTCTTGGTTTCGGAAGTCGCGCGGCGTCTCCCAAAGAGATGGCTCAGCATCTCACACGTCGCGGGCTGGTGCGTGGAACGCCATTGACGCGCCCCCTTGTCCCGCTCAGGTTGCCCGGTGTGACGTCATCCGACGCCACCGACATCGAGGATTCTCCGTGAATCGTAGCCTGTGAAACACTCTGCCCGGCGCTATGCCCTCGCGGCTCTTCTTGTTGTTGCTTGCGGTGGCCAGCAGCGCGGGCCCGCGACGCCGGCAGCCGTTCGAGTCGAGACCCTTGGCGGAGCGCTCGCTGGGCTGGAACTCGACGCGGCCAGCTATCTCGCGCGCGCGATCGCGCGCTTCGGCGGAGATGACTGCGCTTGGACCTTGGCGGCGGGCAGCGCACCTCCGATTGGTTCACGTCCTCCCAGGCTCGCGGGGTCAGCACGAAGCGGCGCCGGATGGGTTGGGCTGGACGCGAATCTCGAACAAACCTGCGACCACGAAACCCAATCATCTCGGCAAGCCGGCCAGTTCGCGACGAATTCGGCACTCGGGGACGTCTCTGAGAGAAACGCCCAGTGGTCGGCGCTCACGATGATGATCGACCTCATGGTGAGCGACCTTCTAGCGCCATCTGTAGACCTTCCAACGGGCGGAAACGCATCGCCCGCACAACAGGAGTAGCGTGGCGACACGTCGTAAAACCGATGCGGCATCAGAAGGCCGCGCGTTCTTTGGCCGACTTGCGAAAGAGGGAGCGTTCGCGCCGATCTTCGCCATTTATGGTCAGGAACGCTTCCTGGTAGATGAAGCGCTGCGGCGTCTCATTCAGTCGGTCTTTCCTAACGGACCCGACGATCTGAACTGCGTCACCTATCAAGCTCCGGAGTGCAAAGCGGCTGATGCTGTTAGTTCGGCGCAACAAGTGCCCATGTTCGCCTCCCAGAGCGTCGTCATTATCCGCAACGCTGACGTCTGGCGCGCCGCAGATTTCGAAGCACTCGCTGCCTACGCAGCAGCACCTTCGCAATCGACCCTCGTCATCATAGAGGCGATCAAGTTCGACCGGCGGGCGAAAGCCACGCAGCGCTTCTTCGCTAGCGCTTCCGTCGCCGCACAAGAGTTCGCTCCACTAGGCGAGCGAGATGTTCGCCCCTGGCTCTCTCGAAGAGCGCAGGCGAAGGGGCTCTCGCTCGACCGCGACGTTGTCGACTACCTCGTAGAGTCCGTCGGCACGTCGTTGCAGCAACTCGACCTCGCGCTCGAACGCGTGGACTTGTTCCTTGGAGCTGGCGACGGCGACGGCGAGGCTCGTCGCGTCACGATCGCGACGGTGGAAGAGATCGTCCCTGACACCCGCGCGCGCACGGTCTTCGAGCTCGCGGACCACCTTTCGTCACGGCAGCTCGGTGCTGCGATCGAGTGCTTCCATCGCACAATGGAGCAAGGGGAGAGCCCGATCGGCGCGCTGTCGATGATTGCGCGTCAGTTCCGCATGCTCTTGCTGGTCCACGATGGACGAAGACTTCGCCTGAGCGATGCAGACATGGTGCGCCACGTTGGCTGCCCTCGTTTTCGTCTTGATGCGACAGTCAGCGCCGCGCGGCGCTTTCACCCTGCCCGACTCAAGCAGATCCTCGATGAGATTCTGCGGACGGATCACGCGTTAAAGTCGAGCAAGCTTCCGTCCACGCTCTTGGTAGAGCGCTTGCTCGTCTCGATCTGCAGCAGCGGCGCACAGGTCGTAGCGTAACGGCCGCAGCGAGGCCTCGGCAGCACGGTGTGGTGCGGTACCGATCGCGGCGCGTCGGGCACAGCCTCAGCCCGCGAGAGCTGCGTGTCAGCAGGGCGCTGTTTCTCGAAAACGCAAAACGGGCTGCCAGGACCTTTCGGTCACTGCAACCCATCTCATAAACGCTTCAGCGCAGGTGCGCTGTTGCGCTCGGAGAGCGTCGTTAGCCGAGCTTGTTGACGGCTTGCGTCAAGCGCGAGACGCGGCGTGCAGCTTGGTTGCGATGAATCACACCCTTGCTTGATGCCTTGTCTATCTTCTTCACCGCGTCGAGGAGGGCCTCTTGAGCCGCAGCCTTGTCGCCCGCTTCGCACGCAAGGCGCACTCGCTTGACGAAGCTACGCATCGTTCCGCGGATGTAGCGGTTGCGGATGGTACGCTTACGGGTCTGACGAATTCGCTTGAGCGCCGACTTGTGATTGGCCAATTCCTTTCTCCGAACTTCAGGGCGCGAATCGCTTCGCGTCCTAGCTTATCAATCGCCGCCTCAATACGAGTCAACGAGCACATCTAAGGGCCGGCGCTCCTACCACTCATTCTTCCGCTATGTCAATGTCCCAATCGTTCCGTGTCGCCGCCTTAGCGATCGGAGACGAGCTGCTAGACGGCAAGCTTGTCGACCGGAACATCGCGCGCGCAGTGGCCTCTTGCACCGCACACGGAGCGCTGGTGATCGAGACTCGGATCGTGCGCGATGACCTCCGCTCAGTGAGCCGTGCGCTGACCGAACTCGCGGCGATTGCAGATGTCGTCGTGACCAGCGGAGGGCTCGGCCCGACGACGGACGACCGCACTCGCGCGGCCTTCGCAGAGGCTGTCGGAGCGCCTCTTACTCGTCGCGCTCACGCCGTCGCGAGACTACGGGGAAAGATGGACCGACGCGGGCGCGCACTGACCGACACACAGCTGCGACAAGCGGACTTCCCCGGCCCAGCCCTCTTGCTCGAGAACGATTGGGGCACCGCTGACGCCTTCGAGGTCACCATTGGAGGCGCCCGCGTCTTCGCCCTCCCGGGTGTTCCGCGAGAGTTCGACGCGCTTTTCGCGCGCGATGTGATCCCCGCGTGCGCGTCGGCCGTCGAAGAGCACACCCGGCGATGGGCGGTTGTGGGGATCGGTGAAGCAGACATCGCGCAGCGGATCGAAGCGCGCCCGCTGCCCTTGCGTCATACGGTGCGCTATCTCGCTGATACGCCCTTGGTTCGGATCGAGCTC
>JBLFZA010000319.1:0-5046 GCA_047610025.1 Bradymonadia bacterium
GTCTCGCGGTCGCCCCAGCGACGGCTTCTGGCGAGATGTCGCCCGGCAGCCGGTTCAGGTCCACGACGAAACGCGAGTACGGCGAAGAGATCACAGTCGCGCCACACGCGGTCGCGCCGTCGTACAGCTCGTCCGTGTACAGGTCGCCATCACGCAGCAGCTGCGTCGTATCGAGCGCGTATTGGGGCAACTCGTCGTCCGGAATGATCGTTCCGGCATGCGGGATAGAGAGCACCAGAGGTCGCTCGCGATCGCGCGAAGGCCGCTGAACCAGCGGGAACGGCGCGGTGGGGTCGATGTTAGGCACAGATGCGTCTGAGGTGTCGAGAGAGGATCAAGGTTCACGTAGTGCCGGCTGCGCTCGGCTGGCAAGCCTCGGTCGGACACTTCGAGTCTGCCAAGCACAAATGAGATCTCGTGAGCAATGGCCAGCAGTGCCGCCGTGCGATGGACGGATCCTGAGTAACCGTCTACCGTCGCGCTCTCTCCGACGCCAAAGGACGTGATGCGCCACGCCAGAACACTCAGCTTCATTGCCATTCTCAGTCTTTCGCTCTCAGCGGAGGGATGCGGCACGGAGACGGTCCTGATACCCCCGGACGCCCTCGGTGATTCTGCGCAGGGCGACAGCGCCTCAACCGACGCCATCGACGTGCAGCAAGACACGACCGACGACGTCGTGCCGGATATCGAGCCGGATACGGATGTGGCTGACGATGTCGTGCCGGATATCGAGCAAGACACGACCGACGACGTCTCGCCGGATACCGAGCCGGACGCCGAGCGCGACGCCGAGCGCGACGCCTCCGATGTGGAACCAGACACATCGGACCCCGCATGGCCGCCGCGAGATACCGACGCGGCCATCGAGACCTTCCTTGCGGGGCCCGGCAGCGCCGATCCCTTCATCGACGTCTTGATGCAACGGGTCGAGGCTGTCTTGCGCGCCGAGGACGAAGTGAACGCGGGAGAGTACGTCACGGCGCTCGCGAGGTTGGACGCACTCTTCGACGAGTTTCCGTTGAGCGACGACGCGTGGTGGCTTGGCGGAGGAGTCTCAAGCGTCAACCTCGGCTCGCCTCCTGCCTACTACGCTGCGCGGATGCTGCGGGAGATCGCCCGCGTCGGAGTGACGAATCCCGCTCCGTCGATACACACTGTCCGGCTGACAGCGGTCATCGTTGATTGCGCAGAGGGGCCAATGCACTCAAACGCGGAGCTCACCGAAACCCGGGAGGTCACTCTAGAGATCGACCCCGGCTTGCTCGCGGACAACTACGCCGCCTTGCGGGACAGCGTGCGCCTTTTTGGCACCTACATTTGGGCGATCACCGACGGGCAGGTCGAACTCGTCTTTGACACACAGCACGTGGAAGACTGCCTGCCTCTACGCGCCGATCTCGGGTCCCGATTCATCGGGCTCGCCGACGTGATCGCTCCGGTGAACGCGATGGCCCTCGATGTCATCCAAGACACCGATATGTGGATGGTCGTTTACCCGTCGAACGTACCGACCGAACCCGTGTTTGCCGGTGCAGAGTTTGTGACCGGCGGTATGGGCGGGCTCGGCGGCGGCCCGGTGTTTATCGCCGACGATCAATGGGTTTTGCGAAAGCCGCCGCACCTCGGTAGCGGCCTCTACACCGACCTCGAGCGTCGCATCTACCTGCCGCAGTGGATGCAGCATGAGTACTTCCACCACCTCTTCCAGCGTTACCCTGAGTTCGCCCTAGAAGCTCAGAGCCACCAGTGGTTCACTCGGTCGACGTGGCCGGCCGATTTCGTCGGGTCGTGGGAGCCCGACTACTACGCCGAAGCTCTGACTCGGCGTATGCGGAGCGCGGACCGTCCCTTGGCCGACACGGTCAGAACGGCACGCAATCACGTCGACTGGCGCGATGTGCCGGCCGAGAACATCGTTGGCCGCTATCTGAGACTGCCAGTGGAGAACGACTACCACGACGTCACCGTCTCGCAGACGCCGGCCGGCTTGCGCTGGGAAAACACCGCAGGTGTCTCCTGGTCGATGAGCCTCGTTGATGGTCTCTGGACCACCGGCGCTGACTGCGTCTACGGCATACTGGGGGTCGACATGGCGCTGCCCTTCGACGCCACCGGGCCCGGTCGCACGCCGACCGCCATGATCTTTAACGGCGAGCACTACGTGCGTCAGTAGCGCCCTGCGCCGCGCGTATCTCGTCTCGAACGTAGGCGTCCGTTTCCTGTGCATCCGCCACGCGAAGCGCCAGCTCGCTCGCGAGTCCGCCGAGCCGGCCGAGCGCCCACGCCGCGTGGCCCCGAACGAGCGCCACATCATGCTCGCTGAGCGCACGCGCGAGGGCTCCTACCCACTCACGTTCGCCGCTGTTGCCGAGCACGATAGCGGCGTTTCGGGCGAGTCCTGCTCGCTTGGCTCGCTTGACGGGGGAGCGAGCGAAGCGCTTCGAGAACTCGGACTGCGTCATCGCCAACGCCGCCTCGGCGTCCGTAAAGACAACCTCGCGTCGCGGGGTGAACTCCGGCATTGGCTCCGGCCCGTCTTCCCCGTTCCATGGGCAGATAGACTGGCAGAGATCGCAGCCAAACAAGTGGCTGCCAATCAGCGGCCGCAGCTCCCTGGGGATCGCGCCGCGGTGCTCGATCGTCAGGTACGCGATGCACAAGCGAGCGTCGATTGTGTATGGTGCAATAATCGCCTTCGTCGGGCACACGTCGATACACCGAGTGCACCGGCCGCAGCGATCGGGGTGAGGGTCGCGATCACTCGCAATTTCGACGTCCACGAAGAGCTCGGACAGCAGCACATAGCTCCCCAGCGTCTGGCTGATCACCATGCCGCTCTTGCCGAGCCAGCCAATGCCGGCCTGCACCGCGATGGACCGCTCCAGCACGGGGGCTCCGTCGACCGCAGCGCGTGGCATCGCTGTCGTGCCGGCCTCCGCATGCACGAACGCCGCGAGCGCGCGCAGCTTCTCGTCGAGCACGAGGTGGTAGTCGTCGCCCAGCGCATAGCGGCAGATGCTGTCAGCCACCGCGTCCGGCACGTCAGGGTAGGGCGCCAGCAGCGAGATGACCGTCTTCGCCGTCGGCTCGAACACCTGAGCGTCGCAGCGCTCGTCGATGCGCTCGTGCATGAACCCCATCTCGCCCGCATGCCCCGCCTCGAGCCACTCCAAAAGCCGCGGCGCGTCAGGCGAAGGCCCGGCCGGAGCGAAGCCAGCGTCGACAAAGCCGAGCTCCAGCGCAAAGTCGCGAATGCGAGTGGTGAGGGGATGTGTTGCCAAGTTGCGGACGCGTGCGTTGCGGAACGGTGCGTGCCTTCAATTTGCGCAGCGCAGAGGAATCGACCACGATCGCCTCATGGCGCCCATACCGCGAAAACCGACTCCCCACCACCCGGCTCCCCACCACCTGACGGCCACGAGCTCTCGCCTCGCGTCGTTCTTCGTTCTACTAGCGATGCTCTCGGCGTGCGCCACGTATCGTCCGAGCCGCATTCGGACCGGCGACATGGCGGAGACGGGGTGGACGGCGACGCGGTACTTTCCGGTGGACCAGGCCGCGATCGAGACGGCCTGGATGCAGGGCGAGGCGAGCTGGTACGGGTCATATCACCAGGGTCGGCGAACGGCGACGGGCGAGCGCTTCAACATGTATCGCTTCACCGCTGCGCATAAAAGCCTGCCATTCAACACCGTGGTGCGAGTCACTCGTGAAGACACCGGGGCAAGCGTGCTCGTGCGTATCAACGACCGTGGCCCCTACAGTGAAGGCCGCATCATCGACCTCAGCTTCGCAGCGGCGCACGCGCTGCGCTCGGTCTCCGAAGGCGTGGTCGATGTGCGCCTCGAAGTGGTAGAGTGGGGCGACGGCGCGGTGTACGAAGACCGCTAATCGCGCCGCCGGACGCCCACGACACGACCAGGAATACGATGAGAGTTCGACTCACAGCCCCTCTTCTGACCGCCATCTTGGGTCTCTCACTCAGCGCATGCGGCGGCTCGCAGACGCCTATCGACCCGCCACCGACGCCCGTCGTGACGGAGCAACCGCCCGCCCGCGTTGCGCCCGTTGTGCCCGCTGGCCCGACACTGAACCACCATGTCTATTGGGATGGCATTCACGTGATGACCGTCTACGAAGTGCCAGGCATCGTTCGCTCGGAAGTGCGCGGAGACGCGACCCCGCCCTACGGAGAGCGCAACGCGCACTTCAGCTTGATCTCGCACTACTTCGAAAGCGAAGGCCGCTGGTCGATGGCGATCGAGAACGCGACCAGCGTCGACGACCTGCTCGTGCGACTCGGCCGTATCGAGCTCGTCCAGCTCGACACGGTAGAGGTGGAGCCGCAGGAGTTCTAAGAGCGCTCGCCGCGCTCTACCAAAAGCCTAAGCGCCTCGCGAAGCACGTCTTCGTCCGAGTCGTAGTTGCCAGTGGCCACTCGGTCCGCGACGATTGCTGCGAGGTCTTCTGTTAACGCGGTGCTCAAGGCGCCAGTTTAGTGGCGTATAGACGTCCCGCCAAGCCTTGCTACGGATGTGTACACGATCACACGCCTATTTGCGCAAGCGACGACGATACGATAGACTTCGGAGCGTACTTGCACATCCCCCGCGCACACCGACGTTCATGGCAGCACGAGTTCGACTAAGAAGCCCCAAGCTTGACTACGATGTCGAGGCATTGCGCGCGCTCGCCGACGACACACGGCAGTCTATTCTGCAGTTCTTGTGTACCCCCGGCGGCGGCGAAATGCTGGCGTACTCGGTCACCGAGATCGCGGACAACTTCGCCCTGACCACCTCGACGGTGTCGCACCACCTGCAGCTGCTTCGGCGCGCGGGCTTGGTGGAGATGGAGAAGGCGGGCAAAGAGCGCCTCTACAGCCTCGACCTGACTCACTTGTCCGCCACGATCGATGGCTTCAGCGCGACGCTCGCTAGAATCGACGAGGCAACCGCGGCTGCTGCGCTCCTCCGGGAGCCCGAAGTTTAATGCGGCGCTGCATCGTGGCGCTCGATGGCGCCGCACTTTTGTGCACCGCAC
>JBLFZA010000320.1:0-5033 GCA_047610025.1 Bradymonadia bacterium
AGATCGACGAGGGCCGCCTGCGCGCCCCACAAGTCCAGCGCGTCTATCGCTCGCTGAACGGTGGGGGAGAGGCGGCGGCGCAGCTCGTCCAACCCGACGCGCCCTGTGCTGGCCAGCGACATTTGATGGCCGTAGGCGAATGAGCTCGCGAGGGAGTGCCAGGGGTCAGACATCTGGTGGACGAAGCGAGGCGGTGAGGAAGAAGACTGTGGGGGGCGCGTTGGAGGGCGCTGCCTATCGTCGGGCTACGACGGCTCCTCCATACTGCCATCCGAGCGTTGGGCAAAGCGGCCACGCGTCGCGTCGTGCACCGGAGCGTTGTCGTCCCAGGGCCAACCGCCGAATCCGGTGCGCTGGTAGTCGGCGTAGGCCTGCCTAATCTCGTCCTGCGTATTCATGACGAAGGGCCCGCGGCGCGAGACGGGCTCCCCGATTGGCCGCCCCTGCAGAAGCAGCACTTCGACCTCTCGCTCGCCGGCTTGTATCGCGACTGCGCCCCGTCCACTGAGCTCGACGCGGCTCGCGTTCGGCACGTCGCGCTCACCCACGCGTGCGCCTGCGCCGCGATGAACATACAGCGACCGGTTGGTGCCGCCCGCGACGGGTGGCAGCGTGAACTGCGCGCCAGGGTCCATGCGTAGCGTCCAGATGGCGACGTCGCTCTGGGGTTGCGATGCCCACGAGTTTGGCGGTGCGGCCGGCGGCGCATTGCCAGCATAGCTGCCCGCTGTGATCGTGAGGTCCGTTGCCCGTCCTTCCACATCAAGCACCGCGACGTTTGGAATGTCCTCGGCCCACAACATCGTGAAGTGTGAGTCGACCATCTTGTGGCTCGCGGGCAGGTTGAGCCAAATCTGAAAGAGCTCGAACGGGTTGTCCGTCTCCTCGCTCAAGAGCGGGAACATCTCGGCGTGCTGAATCCCACCACCGGCTGTGAGCCACTGCACATCTCCGCCGCCGTAGCGGGCTGTCGCGCCCATCGAGTCGGCGTGATCGAGCATGCCAGAGCGCACGACGGTGACCGTCTCGAAGCCACGATGAGGGTGGCGAGGGAACCCGGGGATGCTCTCTCCGTGGTACATACGCCAGTCGCGTCCTGCGTCGAAGTCTCGACCAAGTGAGCGACCGGCGAGCGACGCGTCGGGGCCCATCTGCCCATTGCCTGCCGGGTAATGATCGACGTGATAAGCGCAGAAGAGGAAGGGGTCCGACGTGGGCCACTGCATCGCGTCGAGCGGGGTCACGGCGGCGATCGTGGCATCGGGTACGCTAGGCGTAGTGGGAGTGGCGAGGTCGTCGCTGGTGCTGCTCGTCGACTCTGCCGGAGCGCTTGCCGCGGAGGGTCGGCACGCAGCGAGCGCGCCGAATGTTCCGGCCGCGATGAGCTTCAGCGCGTCGCGTCGCGGCATCGTCCACGGCAGAGTTCTGTCGTTCCCGATAGCCGGCGCAGGGCTCCAGGCGCCGGCGAGCGCGCCATACGTCGCGCCGGGGTCGACCAGCGTCGTACCTCTCGCGCACTCAATGATGACATCGGAAGCATCGAACACGAGCTGTTCGATCGTGCCCGCGTGCTCTTCGCAGGTGGCTCGCCAATCCGTCGCAGGGAGCCGCCCGCGCACGTCTTCGACTGCGGCAATGAACATGGCCAGCGCCGTACCATCGTCGCGCGGCTGTCCAGCGCTTGCGAGCGCATCGATGGGGCCGAGCGCTCCGGTGGGGGGCAGTGCAGGCGGGGCGTATCTGCCAGTGTCGGTCGCGGCCTTCAGCAGCGCGGCCGCGCGCCACGTGTCTTCGAACGCCCAGTCAAAGCGAACGAAGGTGAGGTTCTCGATCGCGTCGTCGATGTGGGTCGCGGCTTGGGCGAGGGCGGCTTGGGCGGTCATGAGATCTCGGGGGTGCGCATCACTTAATGCCTCACTGTAGGTCCCCGAGGTCATTGGCGCGAGTGCGGGGGGCGCTATCGCAGGAGTAGCTCCTCTCAGACTCTGCACGGCAGCGCGTCGAAGACGTCGAAGAAGAACCGTTGGGCGAGGCTCGTCACTGGCCCACCGCGCTGGGCCGCCGGCGACAACAGCCGCTCGACTGCGAGAGGTCTGCCTTTGCCCGGCCGCTCGAGGTGGGCGGGTGAATACCACTTGAGCACAAAGGCGCCGCCCGGTCGCAGAGTGCTGCAGCACGCGGTGAATGCCAATGCGCGCTGGGGAGCCGGCACGTGGGTCCGGAATCGAGACGATTGCGTACTGTAGGCGTTGGACTTGTCGCTGAAACGTTGGTTCCCAATGGTGTTGTGGCCGTTGGACGGGCCGACCAGTGGCCGCCGCTCTAGGCGGCCGGTGAGAAGTCGACAATATTCCGCATCGAGACGCCAGCACCCGGCATCGAGTAAAGCACTACCCAGAACCACTCATGACCTAGCAAAACAACGGAGCCCCCATGGGACAGCTGATCGATGGCAAGTGGCACGACGTTTGGTACGATACAAAGACGACTGGCGGCGCGTTCAAGAGAGCGAACGCGAGTTTCAGAAGCTGGGTGACCGCTGATGGGTCAGCTGGCCCGTCGGGCGATGCGGGCTTCACGGCTACAGCTGGACGCTACCACTTGTACGTCTCGCTCGCGTGCCCTTGGGCGCATCGCACGTTGGTTTTTCGCGCGCTGAAGGGGCTCGATGAGATGATCTCCGTCTCCGTCGTGCACCACTACATGGGCAGCGAAGGGTGGACCTTCGAGCCGGGCGACGGCGTGGTGGCTGACGCGGTGAACGACGCGACGCGTATGCACCAAGTGTACACTGCGGCTGACCCTACTTTCACCGGCCGCGTCACCGTGCCCGTGCTCTGGGACAAGGCGACGTCGACGATTGTCAGCAATGAGTCCAGTGAGATCATCCGAATGCTCAACAGCGCCTTCGATGGGGTCGGAGCGACCCACGGGGATTACTACCCAGAGGCGCTGCGTGATGACATCGATGCCGTGAACGCGCGCGTTTATGACACGGTCAACAACGGCGTCTACAAATGCGGATTCGCGACCTCGCAAGAGGCGTACGCATCGGCTTTTGTCCCGCTCTTCGAGACGATGGACTGGCTAGAGGACCGCTTGTCCAGCCGACGTTACCTTCTGGGAGACACGCTCACCGAAGCGGACTGGCGTTTGTGGACCACGCTCATGCGTTTCGATGCGGTGTATGTGGGTCACTTCAAGACAAACAAACGCCGTCTTGTCGACTACCCGAACCTGTGGGCCTTCACACGAGAGCTTTATCAAGTGCGAGGCGTCGCTGAGACGGTGAATATGGTGCACATCAAGCACCACTACTACGGCAGCCATCCGACGGTGAACCCGTCCGGCGTCGTACCGCTTGGGCCAGCGCTCGACTTCGACGCGCCACACGGGCGGGGGGCGTAGCGCTGTCCTCCGGGCTTCGGTGGCTTGCCTATGGCGTGCGGCAGCGCTACTGAGTGGGCCTGTCTGGAGGCGAATGTGAGCGTTCAACTGACGAAAGAGCAGGCCGAACTCCTGGAAGAGAGTGTCAAGCTTGGGGAGTTCGATTCCCCTGAGGAGGCTCTCGACGAGGCGATTCGAACGCTGGGGTTGCGTCGTTCACGTCTCCTAGCGCTGCAGGCCGAGGTCGAAGAAGGAATTGCTGACCTCGAGGCGGGGCGGATCTCTGAGGCAAGTGTTGACGAGATCATTGCCACGGCGAAGAAGCGCAGAGGCCTGTGAGTCGATACCGCCTGTCGAAGGCCGCAGAGCGGGACTTGCTCGAGATTTGGGACTACGCGTTCTCGTTTCAAGAATCGGTAGAACGCGCGGATGGGCTACTCAGAGAACTGGAGGAAGCGATGCGTGTGCTGGCCGCCAATCCCTCTATCGGCTCCAGACGCTCTGCGCTGGGCCCCGGTATCCTCACCTTTGCGAAGCGTCGCTACCTCATCGTCTACCGCGTTTCCGATAGTGGAGTCGACATCGTTCGCATCACGGGCGCCTACGACGACCTGTTCCGCGGCTAGCGCACTTGTGCGGCTGGGGCGCCGAGCGACGCTGCGGCGTAGCGACGAACACCTGCGCGCCGGGCAAGATTCTGGCGTGCCTTCGCTGAAAGCAGTCGCAATGCGTGAGCGATCACGTATTTGTGCAGCATGAGTATCGCAAATGAAGTGCAAAACGTCGTATCTCTGCTCTCTGCCGCCGCAGGTCTAGAGCGAAGACTTACCCTCACCCTTTCCAATATTCGCGGCGTAAGCTTCAGCGAGTATCGGCTGCTGCAGGCGCTCTCTGCGCGCTCGAATGGCAGTGCGATGCGCGTCGAACTCGCGGCCGCCGTGGGGCTCACGCCGTCGGCGGTAACAAGAGCGCTCAAGCCACTCGAAAAGCTGGGGTACGTCTCGACCGCTAAAAGCGAACGGGACGCGCGCCGCAGCCTGGCCGTGTTGACGCCGGGAGGGCGGGAGCTGCTCTCCGACACCGAAACCGTCGTCTCTGAGGTCGTGCAGTCGTTGGCCCTGGACGCGGCGGACCTCAGGTGCCTCGCGAGGGTCGCGGGCGCCCTGCAGAGAACCCGCGCCACGCATCCATAAGGGCGCGCGACGCGGGTCGTCGGCTAGCGAGGTCGTCTAGCGAGTTTGCCTATCGGGTTCGCTACGCGAGATCGAAGCGGTCGAGCATCATGACCTTGTCCCAAGCTGCGACGAAGTCGTGCACAAACTTCTCCTTTGCGTCATCGCTTGCGTAGACCTCCGCCTGCGCACGAAGCTGCGAGTTGGAGCCAAACACGAGGTCCACTCGGCTGCCTGTCCACTTCACGGCGCCCGTCGAGCGGTCGCAGCCCTGGAACTCATCTGCAGCGCCAGTCGTCGCCTTCCACTCCGTGCCCATGTCGAGCAGGTTCGTGAAGAAGTCGTTTGTCAGCACGCCCGGGCTCTTCGTGAACACGCCGTGCTGGCTTTCGCCGACATTCGCACCCAAGACCCGCAGGCCTCCGACAAGAACCGTCAACTCGGGAGCAGTGAGCGTCAGCAACTGAGCCTTGT
>JBLFZA010000321.1:0-5016 GCA_047610025.1 Bradymonadia bacterium
GTTGCGTGTTGTGACGCGGAGCAGGTCAGCGGTAAGCATCGTGCTCCCGCCTGCGCTCGGACACCGACTCTTCAACGGTGTCGCGTGTGATGACTTCATACAAGAGCGCGCGCTTGTCCGCCGACTTTCGCAAGACGCGGCCCAGACGTTGCACGTGTTCGCGCACGCTGCCTGACCCGCTGAGAATAATCGCGACACGCGCTTCGGGGACGTCAACGCCCTCGTTGAGTACCTTCGCCGTGACGAGCGCTGGATACGTGCCGTCGTTGAATCGCTGCAGCAGCTCGCGCCGCTCTTTGATAGGTGTTTGGTGCGTCAGCGCGGGCACCAGTAGCCGTCGGGAGATCTCGTACACCGTGTCATTGTCGTTGGTGAAGATGATGACACGGTCGCGAGCATGGCGCGCGAGCAAGCGCTCAACGAGCAGTAGCTTTTGTCGACACGTCAGCGCGATGCGACGTTGTAACTGGTACGCCTTCATCGCTCGTCGGCCGTCGCTTGTGCGGGATGACTGGATGATGAACTGGCTCCAGCCGTCGGGCTGAGAGAAGCGAATGCCCGAGCTGCGAATGAAGCTGATGTACGTCGCGCGGGCATCGGTGTAGATCTTCAGCTCCTCTTCGTTCAAAGTGACGGTCACCTGCTCGACATCGTAGTCGGCTAGAAACCCACCGGTGAGCTCCTTGATGTGTTTTCGATACACGATGGGTCCGATCGCCGGCTCCAAGAGCTCCTCGCGGCCATCCTGCCGTTCCGGAGTCGCGCTCAGGCCCAAGCGAAACGGCGCGAGCATCGCCTTCGTGGCTTCGAGGTAGGTGGGGCCGCCGAGATGATGGCACTCGTCGAACACCAACAATCCAAACCGGTTGCCGTATCGCGTCGCGTGGATGTGAAAGGAGTCGTAGGTTGTCACGGTGATTGGCATCACCTCGTGAGAGCCGCCGCCCAGCATTCCGATCTCGTCGATGTCGAGGGCGCTGAGAAGCCCGTCGACCCATTGGTTCATCAGGTCGAGCGTTGGAACGACGATGAGTGTAGCCCGGTCCACCGCCGCGATGATCATCTGCGCGACGAACGATTTGCCAGCTCCGGTGGGCAGCACGATGACGCCTCGCCTTCCCGCGTCCTGCCACGCCTCCACCGCTTCTCGCTGGTAAGGGCGCGGGGTTCGCGTGCCGATGAGCGGCGCCGTCAATGGCTCGTAGTCTCGGGCTTGGTCGACGAGTTCGACGACTCCTGCCTCCGCGCGCCGGTGGAGGTGCGCGAAGACCTCACGATACGCCGCCGCGGTCGCGCGGTACCGCCCGGTCCGGTCATCGAATACCCAAGCGTCCGGAAGGTCGAGCGTCGTGGCGTCGGCGTCACATTCCAGCACCAGAGTGCCGCGATCAAATTGCAGGGTCGCGGTCGGTCGCGTTGCAGCCATCACGTCAGCGCAGCAGGGCGGTGTCGATCGCCGAGAGCAGCGATCTCACGTTTCGCGCGTTCTGACCTAAGTCGCCGCGCACATGCGGCGTGCTGCTGCGCACGCTCGCGAGGGTTCCGCCCTCGCCGTGGGGGGCGAGCATCACGACGACTTCGCTATCTGGGAGCAGGCCCCAAGCGGTGGCCGCCGCGCTCAGCGAGATCGCCGGCGCGCCGCGGAGTGTCGCTTCTGACACGTCGTCGTGAAGCTCCCAGCGGTGCATGTCCGAGATGGCGTCGCGGACCGCGGCGACGGCTCGTTCCTCGGAGACTGGATAGGTGACCGGCTGAAGTGAGGGGTAGTCCTCCGATTGGCCGGTCTCGACGCTGTTCACGACGGGCCACGCGAAGATCAGGCCGGCGCCTAAGGCTAAGAGAGTAGCCGCGAGCGCGGCCAGCGCGTGCCGTGTTCGGCTTGGTTGCGCGCGGGGGGTGCCCAGCGAGGCGTGCTTATTCACCTGGTGCCCCGTTTGTGGACCGCGCTTCTACGACCAGCAGGTAGTCGGGTGTTGGCGTGAGCGTGCAAGAATACCTGTAGGTTCCGGGCCCGAGCGTCGCGCGGTAGGTGGTCGTCGCGCCAGGCGCCGCTCCGCCTGCGCTGAGGGGGGTGATGGCGACGTCGTCGTTATCGCGTATCCAGAGACCCGCGACCGTGTCGAGCGTGTTGGTGAGGTGCACGAGATAGTCGCCCTCGGGCACGATCAGCAGACGCTGCTCGCGCTCAGGCTGCCACCTGTGGTTAAAATGGCGGCAGTCTTCGGTGACGGGGATATCCAGCGTCTCGGGCTCTTCAAAGTGGCAGGGTCCAAGAGTGAGAGAGAGGGCGTATCCGCCATCTCGGGCGAGCACGACGCCAGCTTCGATGGCGTCCACGCGTGCCACTATCTCAGGCACCAGCTCGCCCGGCCCGTGCACGATCAACGGCCGGTCGAGCGCCAGAGGCGCCCCGGGGCCGCGTTCCCCAGTGTTCACGACGTAGATCGGCTCCACCGGTTCCGGCGGCAGATCCTCCGGCAGCGCGTTGCCCGGCCGGGACGTCGCGGGCCCGCAGCCACTAAACAAGACGGTCAACCCAACAGCCACTCGCAGCAGATAGGATCTGGCGCGAATGACGGCGTGAGCGAAGAAGGCTTGGAGGGGGCGAAGGCGGTACACAGCGTCATCGATCGAGGGGGGCGTGCTGCGACTGCGATAGAGCGCGGAGCGACTCGGTGCAACACCCGCAGGCAGCGTGGCGCGCTATGTGGGCGCGGCGCCATCGTGAAACGCCTGCTGCCGTTGGGGACTGCGTCGCGAGTCGCCGACGTATCGGAACACCGACGGTGAGGTCGGATCTCGCTCAAAATCCGCTAATTCCTTGCAGAAACGCCGCAGAGGCTTGTAGAGACCCGCCGTTCAATCTGTGGCGGGTGCCACATGTACAATTTCTATGACGCCCGCCCCTGCTGTCCTTCGGGACCCCTTTTGGGAGAGAGAAGTAATGAAGCGTTTGACACTTTGGAAGCTTGCGATGCTCTTTGGCGCGGTCACGATGTTCGGTTGCCCGAGCAGCGACGACACCGCAGAAACCCCTGAGGCCGCAGAAGGCTCTGGCACCGAAGAAGGCTCTGGCGCCGCAGAAGGCGAAGCCGCAGAAGGCTCTGGCGCCGCAGAAGGCGAAGCCGCTCCGGCCGATGAAGCCGCCGGATCGCCGCCAGCAGCAGAAGCCGCCGCCGCACCGACCAGCGACTTCGCTGCAACGGCTGAGCACCTGCACGCCACCTGGAACCTCGATCTCCAGGCCTCGATGGCTGAGATGCCGGAAGAGCAGCGCCAGATGATGGCAATGGTCATGGCGAGCATGTCCATCAACATCGTCTTCGCTGCCGAGGGCAACATGACGATGACCATCGCTGGCATGCCTGGCGCAGCTGAGCCACAGGTCCAGTCGGGCACTTACAGCGTCAGCGGCGTTGAAGGAGCTACGGTTTCCTTCTCGGCTTCGATGGCTGCTGAAGGCGCACCGCCAGAGACCCAGGGCATGACCGCTATGTTCATGGACGCCAACACGCTCCGCCTCGCGAGCGATGATGGCGAAGACGCCATGACATTCACGCGCGCGATGTAATCCGCGCCTGATCGCACGATAAGCCCGGCTTCGGCCGGGTTTTGTCGTTTTTGTGGTCGCGCAACCCGACAGCCCAGTACGCGAAGCGACCGGCCTCGGGGTCTCGTCCTCGGCTACCAGATGTCGACGTGCTCCACGTGCACCCCCGTGCCCGCCGCGTTGGACCGCACGACGAGCGCTCGGAGCCGATCTTCTGAGCCGCCGGGGTTCAAGAGCAGTTTTTCCCCAACCCTTCGCTCAAGCGCCCGGTGCGTGTGTCCGATAACCATCGCGTCAACGCTCCCGTCGCGCCGCAACGAGGCGGCCGCGCCTGCTTCCACGGGGCAATGCTCCTCGGTGTCGCCTGCGAGCACGCGTTCAGCGAGCTTCATGGCTCGGAACACCGGCGTCCATGGCGGGCGCCGAACGCGTCCGCTCAACCACGTCACACCGGACGCGAATGCGCGGAGCCGCTTGATGGGCGCGTCGAACCGGTGCCCGTGTTCTACTCGCAGCACTGCCGTCGGCAGCACGACATCGATGGCCAGCGCTGCTTCTCCCGTGTCGCCGAGGACGGCGTCGTGGTTGCCGGCCACCCAGATGATATCGGGTGCACGGAGCAGACGGAGTAGCTCGGCGTGGGCCGCCTTGAGCCGAGAGAGTTCTCGATTCTGCGACCAAGGGAGTCGGCCTCTCTCGAGGTCGAAGAGGTCACCGTTGACGATGATCAAGTCGGCCCGTCGTCGAAGCGCATCGAGCAGCCTCTGAAGCGTCTCGACGTTCGCTCGACCGCACGCCTCGGTGCCGGGGGCTGCGAGATGCAGATCCCCAAAGATCGCCACGCCATCGGCGTGCACTCGAGGAATTGTGAGAGGGCGCAGAGACATCGCGCGGTGTTTGCGAGCACATGTGGAGTTCACCACCGGAGCCGACAACCAGGCCCGTTAAAGCCCTTACTCGACCCTTCGCTTCCGTGCTATGCGCGTGCGACCGCGCGTCGTCGCGCCCGTGGCGACCTCGTCTGATGCCCCTCGCGGCCTACTTCTCTAGCCCTCCAGTCGCGCATGATTCTCTGCCGCGAAGCGATACTTGAAGCCCGCGAGGCGGGACGAATTGTGATCGAGCCCTTTGCCCAGCAGCTCGTCGGCATCAACTCCGTCGATGTTCGGCTCGGCGCCGACGTGTACGAGCTGACCGGCGCCGGCGTGCGCGACATCTACAGCGCTGACGCCGCGCGCTGGCAGCCGATGAAGCCTGTCTCTGTCGCGGCGCTCCGAGGCATGCACCCCGGATTCGGCGGCGAAGAGCTCACCGACGAAGACCCGTGCTTCGTCTTCAAGTCGGGGGGCTTTTATCTCGCGACCTCTCTCGAGGCGATTGGCACCCGCGCTGACCCAAACGGGCGAGAGGGTCAGTTGGCTATCGTGCCGGAGATGAAGGCGCGAAGCACGGTTGGGCGACAAGGT
>JBLFZA010000322.1:0-5013 GCA_047610025.1 Bradymonadia bacterium
GTCTGGCCTGCTTTCGTCTGGCCTGTTTTCGTCGGCCTGCTTCTTGTCGCGCTCGGTCATACTAAAGGTGAGCCCGCGAGGTAGAGCCAAGCACTGGAGAGCACTGCGGCGAGCCAGACCGGGCGGGCGAGCCCGGGGTGGCGTTCGGTGACATCGCCGACCAACAACGCCGTGAGTAGGAGCGGCGCCGCGGCCAGTGTGAGCACGGCGGTGGCATCTCCGGCACCCACGGCCAGCAATCCGACGCCGCCGGCGCAGACACCAGCGAAGCGAAGCGACTTCGGTGCGCGGCGCGCCAGCGCAGCCAGGGCGATCGCGGTTCCGAAGAGTAGACCCTGTGCGACCGGACCCGCCGAGTTTGGCACCGCCCATTGGCTGCCGAGCTCGACGCCCATGAGGCGTGTTGCCACCGAAGCCGGCCCCGTAGCGCCGACAATCCAGCAGCCTGCGAGGATGGTGACGAGGGTCAGGCCTGTGGCGACCCAGGCGCCAACGGCCTTTGGCCGCCTCACGACGAGGGCGCCAAGCAGGAGCAGGGTCAACGCGCCAAGTCCCGTCGAGAGGGTCGCAACGAGTGCGGCGAGCGAAGCGGGCCACCATCGGTCTCTGATCGCGTATCTGAGACAGATGCCGACGCTCATGACGCTGGTCGCCACCATCGGGTCAACGATCGCGAGCGCGCCGATCCCCGAGAGCGCGATCCACCAGACGACGTCTTGTGCGGTGCGGGGTGTTGTCCAGCTGCGTAGCGCGTCATAGGCGCAGGCCAGCCCCATCCAGAGCGCGGTAGCTCCGTACGCTGTTATGGCCCACAAGGGGAGCGTCCGAGCTCCGCGCCATGCGATCGCGAGCACGCTGGTGTCGGCGCTGGGCAAAGTGGAGATGCGCAGGCCGACTTGTGTCGCGAGCACGGCGACGAGCACCGCTGCCGCCGTGGCGGCTGCCCCGTGTCGAAGAGATGGGCCGACCACCCAGCGCGCCGAGCGCGTCTGGGGGATCCCATCATGTTGAATTGAAACCGCCATGCACAGCTGCCTAAGAGTAGGTGTTCTGCCTACATCGTAGTGTGTTGGTTGGCGGAGAGCGAGTTTCGGTGGCGCGAGGAGCTCATCTCGCCGGGACGTCGTCCACGCGGGCGAGCAACTCGTTTACTTCGCGGCCGCGGCCCGGGTGGGCTTGATCGAACGCCGAGATCGCGTCTCGCCAATCCGAGTGCACGTCATCGAAGTAGGCGGAGAGCTGCGCTTCATAGAGGCGTGCGTCGACCGGGGACAGGGCCGCAAAGTTGGCCTCCATCTCCGCGGCTGCCGACAGAATCGAGGGTTGGTTGACGGTGAGAAACGCGCGGATGCGCTCGACCGCGGACTCTGGGTTGTCTGTGTTCGACTGCAGTACGAGCGTGACGTCGATCAGCAGATTGCGGGCTCGCTCCTCAGCCTCTCCCATCATCGCCAACTCCGGACCGCCGGTCAGGAGGTCTTCACCACCTTCAACTACGCGTTGCTTTCCACCGCAGGCGGCGAGCATCATCGAGAGGGCGAGCAGCAGGGCAACGAGGGGGGGGCGGAGCATGTTCGGCTGGCGGTACGGTGTGTTCATCGATTCGGTATTGCTGAGGAGAGCGTCACGCCGTTGGGACGCTGTCACGCGTGAGTTGTTCAGTCTGCGCTGTCGAGCGAAGCGACCGCGTCTAGCAACTCGGGGGCTGGCAACCCGCACCGCGTGCCTCGGCAGACATACCACAGGAGGCCCCTGTCGCTGGTGCGTTGCTCGAACAAGGCCTCGGCAACCGGCTCGCTCGGGCGCCCCAGCCAGAAGACATCGTCGGGGCTCAAATGCGTCGCCAGTTCGGCGACCGTTGCGCGCCGCGTCTGTTCGTCGAGGAGGTCGCGATTCTCGGTGGCAGCAATCGCCATTCGCAGGCCCCGATCGCGGTTGTCGGCAGCGATCGCCAGGGACGCCACAGCCATCGGATAGCGGGCCAAGTCCCCTTCTGCCGCGGCGATCACCCGATCGATCACCCCGTCGAACGTCGTCGTCTCGGTCAACATGGCGACACGCTGCATTGCGCGGATGGCAATGCCTGAAGGCGCAGGTGTGGCGTCGTCGTGGGCCGCTGGCATGGCCGCCGCGATCGCTTCACGAGGCGTGTGCGCGAGGCAGAGCTGCCCGAGCTTCTCATTGTAGAACAACTCCGTGATGCGCTCGCAGAGTCGAGACGAGAGCGCCAACCAAGACGGATCCTGCGTCAGAAGCGCGAGGTCGACGAGCGCGTCGGCGAGATAGGCGTAGTCGTCGAGGAACCCTTCGATTCGGTGCGGAGTGCCGTCAGGGCGAGTCTCCAGCACCCGAAGCAGAGTGTCGCCGTCCCAAAGCCGCCCGGTAATCGCTGTCGCTACGCGCACGGCGAGCGCCTCGAGGTCGGCATCGGCCAAGGCCATCGCCGAGCGCGCGAGACCCTGTAGGGTGAGCGCGTTCCAGGCCGTAATACGCTTCTCGTCTCTCGCTGGGCGTTCGCGCTTCTCGCGCGCCGTTAGCAGTGCGCGTCGGGCGTGCTCCAGCGCCTGCCGCGTACCCTCGCCGTCTACACGTAGACGCTTCGCGAGGTCTGTTAGCGGCTGCGCGCGTGAGAGCACGTTCTTTCCGGTGTCTTCGAAGTTGCCGCGCTTGCTGAGGCCGAAGAAGTCCCGCCATGGCTGGGCGGCGCCCGGGAAGAGCGCATCGAACTCGGTGACGCTCCACACATAGAACGTGCCTTCTTCGCCCTCGGAGTCCGCGTCTAAGGTCGCGTAGTAGGCGCCGCATGGGCTACGCATTTCGCGCTCGAGCCACGCCGCCGTGTGCTGAATGGTCTCTGCGTAGCGCGGGTCCTGGGTGCGGCTGTAGCCATAGGCGTAGAGGCTGAGCAGCTGCCCGTTGTCGTAGAGCATCTTCTCGAAGTGCGGCACGAGCCAGATGGCGTCGGTGCTGTAGCGCGCGAAGCCGCCGCCGATGTGGTCGAAGATCCCGCCGTCGGCCATCTTACTCAGCGTGAGATCGAATTGGCTGTGCAGCGCGTCGTCGCTCAGGCCGTCCGCGGTGCGCGCGAGCAGCTGAAGGGTCGCCGCGTTTGGGAACTTCGGCGCGGTGCCGAAGCCGCCATTCCGAAGGTCGAACTGCTTGCTTAGGTCGGTGCGTGCGTCGTTCAGAACGCCGTCGCTCGCGACAGCGGGGGCCGCCGTGGGCGTGCCATGCCGACGGATGATGTCCATCAGCTCTTCCGCGCTCTCCTCGAGCTCGTCTCGCCGCTCCGTCCAGGATTCGTGCAGCATCTCGAGTAGCTCCCGCCAGCTCGGTCGCCCGCTGCGTGGGGTCGGAGGAAAGTAGGTGCCAGCGTAAAAGGGGCGGCCGTCGGGAAGGGCGAAGGCGTTGAGCGGCCAGCCACCCTGCTTGGTGATGACCTGGCAGGCGGTCATGTAGAGACGGTCGATGTCAGGTCGCTCTTCACGGTCGACCTTGATCGAGACGAAGTGCTCGTTTTGGTAGGCCGCAACCTGCGCATCCTCGAAGGACTCGCGCTCCATCACGTGACACCAATGACAAGACGAATAGCCGACCGAGACGATGACCGGCACGCCGCGGCGTTCAGCCTCCGCGAAGGCCTCGTCTCCCCAAGCGTACCAGTCGACCGGATTGTTGGCGTGCTGCTGTAGGTAGAGACTGGGCTCATGAGCCAGACGGTTCGGCTCGCCCTCGCGCCGGCTCATTGTTCAGCGCCGTCGCCGGAGCCATTGCCTGACCCGTCGAGGTCATCGGTGCCATCGCCGGGGACGCGACCAGAACCGTCACAGACGTTGCCCGCGCAAGCGCCCGAGCAGGGCGTCGTGGTGGCTTCGTACGCGCATCGGTTGCTGACACAGCTGCCGACCGACTCATAGATGATGGCGAGGCCGTTTTGGCAGCTCGGCGCAGGCGGGGTGGTGCATTCGGTGTCTACGCAGTCGTCCGAGTCGCTGGCAGACTCCCCGCAGGCGAGGAGCGTGAGAGAGGCAACGAACATCAAGCAAAGGCGCAGGCGCATGGGGCCTCCATGAGGTCTTTCTGAGGGCAGCGACGACAAGAACAGCGTGGCGCTAACACACGTGCGCGACGCCCGTCTAAAGACATAGGCGCGGCACAGCCCTAACGCGCCACACGAGTGGTTTGTCGCGCAAATCGCTCAGATTTTTGCAGCCGCTCGCCGCGTCACTCAAGCCTCGTAGTGCGCGATGGCTGCGTCAGCGGCGCTTGAGAGGCGAGAGGTCGTCTCGATGTTCGGCGCTACGCGGCGTGCATTCCGCCGAATCCAGCGGTTGGGCTGAGCACGCGCTCGACCCCGGCGACATGGAAGAGCCCGGCCAGTGTTCTGGCGTGCGTGAGCAGAATCGAGCGGGACAGGTCTAGGCCGAAGCGCCTGGCGACGTCCCAGACGTTGCGGGGGTCGAAGCCCTCACCGGCTTCGAAGACGGTGGGCACTCGCGCGCCTGTCCGCGCGGCGATGACGCTCGCGAGGAGCTCTCGCTCTTCGGGAGTGCTCGTGCCGTTGGGGTGAACGACCGGGATCACGAGGTAGCCCATCGCGGAGTAATCACGCACGGCGCTCCATTGAGCCGCTGTGAGCTCACGGTCGACAGTGGCAAGGGGCGGGGTGACCAAGAACAAGCATCGTCGTCTCATCTGAACCTCCTCTCGATGGGTTACGCTTGAAATCGCGACATCGGTGTCAGGGGTATGAACGTTTCGTCAGTGTCCTGACCGACGGGAGTGCCTGTTTCTGCAGGGAATGCAGGCGGAAAGTGCCCAGTTGGGCCTTTCTGCGGGCTCTCGCTACGTACTTATGCAAGTGGCAGGCCGAAATATGCGTGAAGCGCGTGGCAGGCCGGATTTGCAGAGAAGCACCGGTGAACGAATGACGGTGCTCAGGCCCTACTCATTCAATCATCGCTCGCAGCAATCATATGTAGGGCGTGACCACCGCGTGTCGCTGCGCTACGA
>JBLFZA010000323.1:0-5008 GCA_047610025.1 Bradymonadia bacterium
CCTGCTGCGCTCTTTCTGCTCGTCGCGTCCGCGGTGTGGTTCGGGTGTTCCAATTCCGCGCGCGAGATCGTCGCCGAGCGCGCAGTCTACCGCCGCGAGCGGATGGTGAACCTCACCCTGGTGGGGTATGTGCTGTCGAAAGCGACGGTTCTAGGCTTAGTTTGCGCGCTGCAGTGCGCGCTGATGCTCGCGATTGCCGCATTTCCTCTCGGGCTATCCGGGTCACTGCCCAGCCTCTATGCTGTTCTGCTGCTGTCTTCCTTGGCGGGGCTCGGCATGGGGCTGACACTCTCGGCGCTTGTCGCTTCGGTGGAAGCCGCCACGGCGCTGGTCCCCTTGCTGTTGATCCCACAGATCATTCTGGGCGGGGTCATTATGCCGATTCACGAGATGGGTCCGGCAACCCGAGCGTTGGCGTCACTCACGGCCGCTCGCTGGGGGTTCGAAGCGGCTCTCGTGGTGGAGCACGCACCCGATGACACGGAAACTGTGGCCGGTCGATGTGAGATAGATGACTGCGTCTGGGGGATTGGCGCGACCGGTGTGTCTTTCAGCTATTATCCAGGCGACCCAGACAACGCGGGCGAATCAGCGGAGTTCGCTGGAGTCGAAGCGCTGCAGGAAGGGCTGATCCCGGCCGTGGCGCCGCGGGATGAGCCCCTTTGCCATGGCTTCTGCCCCGCACTTGCAACCTCCGACGCGATCACGCCGATCGACCGCTCCTTTGGCGTCGATCCAGACGAGACGCTGAGGGCCGAAGCGCATCGGGAGATCGTTGAGGAAGGGCGAGCCGGACATCGGTGGGAGGCAGCCGCACCCAACGCGCGTACGAGCTTGGGCGTCTGCGCGAGCGTGCTCTTTGGCATGATCGTTTTCTTCCACCTTCTCGTTACCGCGCTGCTCCGCGCGCGCGACGTCGAGGTCGGCTAGCCGCTAGTCGTTCGTGGTCGCTTCGATGAGCAGGGACTCGGATGCGATACGCTCTCGTTCGAGCCGCTCCGCCTGTCTCTGACGAAGCTCCACCGCATGGTCGTAGCGTTCCGGCTCTGGTTGCGGCGCCAGCTCTGCTCCGCGGAGGCTGCTTGTCAACGGCACGACCTGACAGTCGGGATGGTCGCTGGACACGAGGTCGTGCATCAAAACGAAGTCGCTACGGCGAGATTCGATCGAGTTCACGTCGATTGTGTAGAGCCGTCGGTCGGCTTGGGCCATCGAGATCCGCCCAAGCGCATTGGACGCGGCGGTTGCGGCGGCGCGAGCTGCTCCGCACTGGTTTTCGCCTTTCAGGCCAGAATGAATGGCCTGCGCGCGTCGCTGCTCGAAACGGAGCACGTCGGTATCGAGATCAGCCGTGATTTGGTCAAACCCAGAGTCCCCCGCGGCGTCGCGCATGAGCTCGGGGCACTGCTCGTTTCGCCTCTCAAGCGCCGCGAGCACCGCGTCGATGTTGACGCGGTCTGCATCTTCTCGACTCAGGCTCAAGTGTTCGCCCACGGCCGTTCGGCACCCGGCGAGCGTCAACAGAGCGGCCACGGCAGGTGGCGCGTCTTCGACAACGTCCTCCTCTAGCGCCGGCTCAGCGGCCACCGGTTCCCGCTGGATGACCGTCGGTTCCTCGGGTCTTGTGACGAGCTCAAGGTCGTCCTTCGGGACATCGGGAGATCGGTAGATGACGACGAACGCGATGATGCCAACGAAGAGCACGCCGCTGAGAATCCAGATCGCGATGGACACCACGTTCCGAGCCGGCTTGGCCGGGCGCGATGGCAACGTGCGAGAGCCGGTCAGCGGCCCCGTGAAGCGTGGCGTTGAACGCAGCGAGAGCTGGTCTTCGGAGCCTAACGCCGGCTGTCGAGACGGAGAGCGCGGGCCCCCCCCACTCGACCCGTCCACGCCGCGGCCGTCCGTGACTGGCCGTTCTCCGCTTGTCGCTGGGCGAGCGCTCGCCCTGGCCTGAGGAGCCTCGGCAACGGCGTTGCGACTCGCGGATGGTGGCGCGCTCGGCAGCGAGATTGGGCCGTTGGAGACACGAGTGCCTGACGCGGCCATGGCGCGCTTCAGGTCGTCACGAAACTCGCTGCACGTTTGAGGCCTTTGGTCCCGTTCGATGGCCATCGCTCGCACGACAACCCGCGCGATCGCGGGGGGGACGTCCGCTCGAGCGATGGAGGGGTCCGGTCGGGCTGCTTGAACGTGCTTCTTCATCACGCCGAAGAGCGAACCATCTTCGAAGGGCAGTTTGCCGGTAAGCAGCTCGTAGAAGGTACAGCCAAGCGAGTAGATGTCTGCGCGATGATCGACCGACTTCGCGTCGGTCAGCTGCTCGGGGCTCGCGTAGTAAACCGTCCCCATCGCCGTGCCGGTCTCCGTGCGCTTATGGTCGGTCAGAATCTTCGCGATTCCGAAGTCCGTGACCTTTGGCACGACGCCATCACCGGAGGAGGCGAGGAGGATGTTAGCGGGCTTGATGTCACGGTGCACGACGCCCTGGCCGTGTGCGTGGCCGATGCCATCGAGCAACGCCAGCATGATCTGACATGCCTTGTCGATCGACATCGGTCGGCGCATCGCCGTGAGCGCGCGGTCGAGACTCGAGCCGGCGATGTACTCCATGATGATCGCGCAAAATCGACCGTCATCGATCACGTCTGTGACTCGGGCGATGTTCGGGTGATTCAGGTTGGCCTGAATGATCGCCTCTTCCTGAAAGCGCCGACGCATGTCCGAGTCGCGCAGGTACTTCTCAAAGAGGGTCTTTATCGCGACCGGGTGCCCCAGAGTGCAGTGTTCCGCGATGTACACCGCACCGGCTCCGCCCTCCCCGAGGAAGTCGATGATGCGCCATGTGTCCTTAATGACGGTACCCTTGACGAGACCAGACTGTGGCACGTCTTGCGGGGCGGTGCTGGAGCGGGGGCCGGAGGGGGTCGACACAGTCGTCTGCAGACGGGAGGTCAAATGAGGCGGGGCAACCCTGCCGCCATCGCGAACGATACGAGCGGCTGAGCCATTTGAGACGATAGCGCGCCTTAGGTGAAGTTGAAAGATTGTCGGCGGCGTGTTACCGGGTCTACCTTGTTCGAGCTCGCTGCTTTCGACGTCAACCTGACCCTTATGGCGATATCTGTCACGTCTGCTGCCCGCACCGATGTTGGGCGCGAGCGGGATGAGAACCAGGACGCCTGGGGAAGCGTCGCCAACGCCGACCAGGACGTCTTTATTGTCTGCGATGGCCTTGGGGGCTACCGCGGAGGAGCAACGGCGTCCAAGTTGGCTGTGGAGGTCATTAAGCAGGGCTTTCAGGCACCGGCAGACGACATCCGAACCGCCTTACAGGATGTGCTCGTCGCGGCGAACAAGCACATCTTTGAGTCCGCCAACGCTGAAGCGCAGCTTCACAAGATGGCGACGACAGCGGTCGTCATCGTCGTCGATCGAACCACCATGACCGCCCACCTCGCCCATGTCGGGGATAGCCGCGCGTACCTGATACGCGGAAAACTCGTGAAGCAGATCACGCGAGATCACACCATGGTGCAGCGCTTGGTCGATGAGGGCGTGCTCGAGCCCGAAGCGGCGAAGAACCATCCTCACAGCAACGTCATCAGTCGGTCGGTCGGAGGATCCGCGCTCGTCGAGGTCGAGCACGGAGAGACGATCGCCCTACAGAATGGCGATCAACTCATCCTCTGCTCCGATGGACTTCACGGCTTGGTTGAGCCGATCGAGATCGCGGAAGTCGCGGCCGACTTGAACGCCTCCGACGCAGTCGGGTCGCTCGTAGACATCGCGAACTCACGGGGCGGACACGACAATATCACCGCGCTCGTCGTGCAGTGTGGCGAGCGAGACGCCCGAAGTGACGCGTACCGCTTCGAGCCACCCGCGCCGGTGCGCCGAGCCGAGCGGCAACCACTGACCCTCGCCAAGGCCGTGCCCTCAAACGTTGGCGCGGCGAGCACGCATCCCGATAGCACAGCACCGCCGCAGGCCGCCGAGCAAAATCCAATGACCGCTCAGCCGACCGAGTCGGAGCAGAACCGAGGGGCTGTCGTCCTCACAGCCGTGCTCGTTGGCGTTGTCGTCGTTGCGTTCGGCATGTTCATCATGCTGATGCTACAGGAACCCGCGCCCCACGGCGGGCGAGTCCCTGAGCCTCTGCCGGCAGCGGACGCCCGCTAGCGTATTCGGCTGAGCTCATCCATGCTGAGCGCACCAGGCCGAGCGCCAGGCCCAGCGCCAGGCGTCTTCTCGGTCGAAGAGAACCACGGCGCGGCAGGAGACTTTTAGAGCGACTCCACGGCCTCGATGAACTGGAGGTCCCGCGCGCTCACGCCCCCTGAGTCGTGCGTTGTCATCTCGAGCGTGACGCGGTTGTATACGTTGCACAGCTCGGGATGGTGATCCTGCGCCTTGGCGATGCTGAATACCTGATTCATGAACGCGACCGCCTCGTCGAACCCGTCGAATTCAGCGGTGAGTACAAAGCGATCTTGGCTGCCCGTCCAGCGAGGCCATCGCGCCAGGGTGGTGGCCACTTCTGAGAGCGTGAGAATTGGGGGCGCGGTCATAGTGGGTCCGAAAGGGAAGGGGAGTGTGCGCGCGCGGCGTGCGCACGCGTTCGCGAACAGTAATCTGGCGCTCAACGCGCGCAAGGGAGTCTGTCGCCACAGACACTCGCTCGTCACCTCGAAGGCCGGAATGACGGCCTAAGCGCGTGGGGCTGCATTCGTCTATGTCATCGCCGCGGCGGGTGAGGCGCGTGAGCTTTAGCTAGCTGGCATGCTGTTTGCTTCTTGGAACCAACAGTGCCGTTGGACCGTGTGCCAGGCGCTGCCCGCCCCTTTTGGGGGAATGGTCGACTGAATAGTGAGTGAATCTGTGAGCTGGAGTCCCGCATCAAGAGCGCCAACGAATCGTCGTTCGCGGAGCCGTCAGCCCGCCTTGCGGGGGTCGCGGTTCTGCGAGTCATGTGAACGCGCGTGTCGCTGTGAGCGTGGTCGTGAGA
>JBLFZA010000324.1:0-5002 GCA_047610025.1 Bradymonadia bacterium
GGAAAGCCCGCGCGGTGCGTCGCGTAGTCCTGTGCAGCGTTACCAAAGTCCGTGTAAAGTCGATTGGTATCGATTGCCATGTGTCCTCCTGGGCGAGTTTCGGCCCCGTTGGGCCTTGATACCTGCTATTCTTCGCGCTCCGCCATCGTTGAACAATATCGATTCGTTAATCGATTAATCGACCACTCGCGCCGCCGTCTCAGTGCCACCGCGGCCCCTGCCGGAACAGATACGATGGCGAAAAGAAAGACCTGGATCGAAGCCCAAGAGGCGTGCGAGCTGCTCGGCGTTAAGCGCGCGACCCTCTACACGTACGTCAGCCGCGGATGGCTTCGCCGCACCCCATCTGGCACCGGCAAGCGCAACGTCTATTCCGCGGAGGACATCGCGAAGCTGTGCGAGCGGAGAGACGCACGCGCTGGCCACACGGTCGCAGCGGCCGGGGCGCTTCACTTCGGACAGCCCGTTCTCGAGAGCGAAATCAGCAGCACAGGGGACGGGCGCATCGCGTACCGAGGTGTACCTCTGCAGCAGATCCTCGACGAGCGGTGGTCTTTCGAGCGCGTCGTGGGTTGGCTTTGGTTAGAACGAAGCGCGCCCATCCCGATCGTCGATCCCGCGCTACGAACCGCTGCGCCGATCGGCGCTTTCTCGATCCCCACCGCCACAGATGTCGCCGTCGCGATGCTTCGACAAGCGCCAGCCGACGCGCAAGCGCTTGGACCTGATGGCGAAATCGCGGCCGGGCCGGCGCTCATCGCGTCGATCGCCGGCGCGCCGCCCCGGCGAGGTGCCGCCGAACGCGACGCCAACTCCCCAATGGCTGACGCTCCGCACCTCGCCGAGTGGATGTGCGCGCGCTTTGGCGAGCGGCGTCCGGAAGCGATCGAGGTCGTGAACGCCGCGCTGGTGGTCTGCGCCGACCACGACCTCGCTGCATCCACGTTCACCGCGCGGGTGACCGCGTCGACAGGCGCGAGCTTGCAGCACTGCCTCGCGGCGGCGCTCTGCTCTTTCTCCGGTTCCCGACACGGCGGCGTCTGCGACCGGCTCGCGGTCCTGCTCGGCGAGATCACGTCCGCTGACGAGGCGCGGGCGTGGGTGGCAGCGAGACGGCGAGCGGGAGACGGAGTGCCCGGCTTCGCACACCAGCTCTACCCGGGAGGAGACCCACGGACCGTGCCGTTGATGCGTTTCGCACACGCCTCTGCGGGAGTGGACGCGCCGTGGCGGGCCGTCGAGTCCGAGATGCAGCAGCTCGGGTTCCGCAGCCCTCGTATCGACTTTGGCCTCGTCGCCCTCTGCTCCGCGCTAGGCTGGCCAGAACAGGCGGCGGGCTGGTTGTTCTCCATCGCACGCTCGTCGGGGTGGATCGCGCACGTGCTGGAACAACGGCAGAGCGTCGAAGTGCTTCGCCCGCGTTCGGCTGGGCGGAGCGCGTCGAGCAGCGGATCTGGCTCCCGCTGATCCTTGCTGATGTGCCCGGTGCCGGCCCTTGTTGTCGAGCTCCGCGCCGATTAATTATGTTTCATTACGTTTCACCACGATGTTTCACTCTTGAAATCTGACGCCTCATCACGGGCCACGCAGCCCCTATTCTAGGGGCCTAAGCCTTTGGCACGGGCGTTGCTCTTATGTTCTGACAGTCACGATGTGGCCCCACGGCCAACACACGCAGGCGCGCGACTCACGAAGCCCCGTCGCATCGAACCGAGGACTCGCTATGAACATCCAGTGTGATCTCCTGCTGAACGACGAAGACACCACTCACGCCGGCACGATCCCGATCAAGACATCGCATCCTCCGGACCACACCCGGTGGCCGCTCCTACCAATGAGAGACCACACGTGGCGAGCGCAAGACCACCAATATCTGGATGCCTGAGGGAACAAACGAGAAGGCATTCGTCGAGAGGCGAGAGGCGAGAGACAAGACGCTCGCCGCACCCAACTTCCTGTTCCAGAGCGTGCGGGCAAACGTTGATGGTGAGCCTCTGCCCAAGCCGCACCCCAACGAAGTCCGCTACCTGAAGATCCCGATCAACGTGTTTCGCCTCGATGAGCCCGCTGCGGACCTCTCGCTGGGCCCGGCGACTGAGAACTCGCTGGCGGCGACCCGATGACATCAATCGCCTCCGTACTCGCAACACTCGTTGGCATCACGCTCGGCTTGCTTGGCGGCGGCGGGTCGATCCTCGCGCTGCCCATCTTTGTCTACGCGTTGGATATCGATGAGGCCCAGGCGATCGCGATGTCCTTGTTGGTGGTCGGTATCACCAGCGCATTTGCTGTCCTTCCCCATGCAAAGGCGGGCAACATCGCGTGGCGAACAGGCGGCGTGTTTGGCGGCTTCGGCATGGCCGGCGCGTACGCGGGTGGACTGCTCGCCGCGTTCGTTCCCCCAACACTTCTCATGCTCGGCTTTGCCGTGCTGATGGTTGGGGCATCGATCGCGATGATGCGAGGGCGCAAGACGGATGGGGAGCCGAAGGCGGCCGGCCTCCCGTTCATCGCCCTTGAGGGCATCGTCGTCGGATTGCTGACCGGCCTTGTCGGCGCCGGTGGCGGCTTCATGATCGTGCCCGCCCTCGTCGTATTTGGCGGGCTCGACATGAAGAAGGCCGTTGGCACCTCGTTGTTCGTCATCTCCATCAAGTCGGCCGCTGGCTTCGCAGGTCACCTCCAGCATGTTGAGGTAGACTGGGCGCTGTCGCTAGGATTTGCCGGCTTCTCCGTCATCGGAGCCTTCATTGGCGCGCTCTTCGCTCGATGCGTCGACGCCGACAAGCTGAAGGTTGGGTTCGGGGTCTTCGTGCTCGTGATCGCGTCTGTCATGCTCACGAACATGGCCTTGGAACACCTCGCGGTTGCCGCGGCGTGGCCTGCGCTGCTAGCCGGTGCGCTAGCGCTGGGGCTCGGTACGCTTCTCGCTCGTCGACTAGCGGTACAGGCATGAAACGACTCACCGACCCCAAAATCGAGATGCAGAGTTTCGCCGGGTTGCTGACGGTAGCCCCCGAGATGACGCGCTTGTTTGAGACCGTGAAGCGTGTCGCACGCACTCACGCGTCTGTGTTGGTTCGGGGAGAGACGGGCACGGGCAAGGAGTTGGTCGCGCGTGCGCTGCACCAATATGGGCCGCGCCGCGAGAACCCGTTCCGGGCGCTCAACTGCGCGACGCTCACCTCAGATCTCTTGCAGTCGGAGCTCTTTGGGCACGTGAAGGGGTCGTTCACCGGTGCCATTCGCGACCACAAAGGGCTCTTCGCGCTAGCCGACAGCGGCACGCTCTTCCTCGACGAGATCGCCGAGCTGCCGCTCGAACTGCAGGCGCGACTCCTGCGCGTGTTGCAGTCGCAGGTCTTCACACCGGTTGGCGGCACGGACCCGGTGCGCGTGAACGTGCGCTTCGTCTCTGCGACGCACCAATCTCTGCGCGATTCGGTGGCGCATGGTCAATTCCGTGCGGATCTCATGTACCGCATCCGGGTCGTGCCGCTTTTCTTGCCACGGCTCGCCGAGCGCACGGGCGACGTCGAAGCGCTGACCTGGCACTTCGTTCAAGACTTTAACCGACAAGGGTATCGAAGCGTCACGGGCATCACCGAGCAGGCGCAAGAGGCGCTGATTGGATACGCGTGGCCTGGAAACGTGCGAGAGCTCCGAAACGTGCTCGAGTACGCGTTCGCCGTTGGCGAAGGGGACACGATCACCCTAGAGGACCTCACCCCTGAGCTGCGAGGCGAGGCGCCGGTGCATTCTTCGCGCAACACAGACACAGCCGCGGGCATCGAGAGGAGGCTGCTGCTAGAGGCGCTGGCTGGCGCCCGCGGCCGACGCAGCGCAGCGGCAGAGCGGTTGGGTATGTCTCGCACCACGCTTTGGCGAAAACTCCGCGAACACGGCATCGCCTAGGAAACCTGCATGAGTGAACTTCAAACATCTATCTTACTCGCGCTCATCGGCGGCGTGCTCATCGGAGTCGCCAGCTTGACCATGCTGCTTCTCAACGGGCGCATCGCGGGCATCAGCGGGATCGTCGGCACGACGCTCGGCTGGCCCAAGGGCGACCTCGACTGGCGGCTCGCGTTTATCGTGGGTTTGGTGCTCTCTGGCACCGTCGCCGCGCTGCTGTGGCCAGGAGCGTTCCCCACCAGCTTGCCCCGCAGCCTGCCGGCAATCGCCGTCGCGGGCGTGTTCGTCGGTGTCGGCACGCGTATGGGCTCCGGCTGCACGAGTGGCCACGGGGTGTGTGGCATCGGACGGCTCTCGCCGCGCTCCATCTTGGCGACGCTCACATTCATGGCCACTGGCGCCGCGACCGTCGCGCTTGTGCGTTTCGGGCTCGGAGGCTCGATATGAAACGCGCACTCTCGGCCGGGCTTAGCGGTGTGATCTTTGGCAGCGGTCTCGTCGTCAGCGGCATGACCCAGCCGGAGAAGGTCATCGGCTTTCTCGATTTCTTCGGCGACTGGGACCCATCGCTCGCCTTCGTGATGGGCGGCGCGCTCTTGGTCTACGGCGTCGGGTCGCGAATGGTACAGAGCCGGGCGCGTCCGCTCGTCGAACCGACTTGGCATCTGCCCACGCGAAAAGACATCGATGGACGCCTGCTCGCTGGCGCGGCTCTCTTCGGGATCGGATGGGGGCTCGGCGGCTTCTGCCCTGGGCCAGCGTTCACCTCGATCTTCGCTGGGCTCAGCGGGGTCTTCGGCATTCTCGTCTTCATCGCCGCGATGCTCGCCGGGATGCTCGCGCATGACCGCCTGCTTCGTTAGTCGCGGATCGCATGCCCACCCAACCCGCTACGGTGAGATGCCGAGCACCGTCATGCGGACCTTGAGGCCGCGGACAGGCACGCACAGCGACCGCGCGGCGGCTGGCACGTCTCCGGCCGACTCATGCAACGCATCCTCGATCTCTGCTGGGGTGAGCTTACCGGATTCGGGGACTTCCGGCGTGGAGCGGATCAGCTGGTAGATCGACGTTTTGCTGACACCGA
>JBLFZA010000325.1:0-4992 GCA_047610025.1 Bradymonadia bacterium
GTTGACCGCCTACTCGCGGGCGTCACGTTCCAACGGGTGGCGGAGCGTGAGGCGTGGGAGCGCGGTGGTGGCGCCTTCGTCGCCCCGGCGCAGCGGCTTGTCGACTACCTCGGCAACACGCCGTCGACCGACATTCGACGCACGACCTACAAGCGCGGCGTGCAAGCGGCCGATCTTCACGGTTGCTACCCCTCGTGGGTCGGCGAGTCGTTGCAAACGGGGGTCGCGGCGTTCGAGAAAGGCGCGCCAGGCTACGTGAGCGAAGACGCGGTGCTCATCGGAGTTGAGACGCGAACGAGCGCGCCGGTGACCATAACACGAGACCGTTTGAGCCTTCAGAGTACTGGAATCGCAGGACTTTTCCCTGCAGGCGAAGGATCGGGCTACGGCGGCGGGATCGCGAGCGCGGCGATCGACGGGATCCGCGTCGCCCACCAGATCGCTGCGTCGGTCGCGGCCTCTTCGTGCACCCCCTAGACAGCGTCCGTGCTCCGTCGGTGACGGGAATCTCGGGAGTTTTCGCGTGACAGAGTTGTCGCGGTTTTGATAACGCCAGCCCTCAGAGTCGCTCAGGCAACCACACTTGGTGCGCGCCTTCGCGCCCGCGGCGCGATGTATCAGAAAGAGAACCCCCATGACCTTACGACAACGTCGCGCTCCGTTCGGCTTGACCGCATCGGTGTTCGCACAACGAGACAAGGACGACGTGAGCATAGGCATGAACGTAGAGACTCCCGTCACGTCCACAGTGCGCCGCTCATCGTTCAACGCCCGTGACCGCATGACGGGGCTCCTCATGGGCGCGGCGATTGGCGATGCGCTCGGGATGCCCGTTGAGAGCATCGAGAGCGAGCAGACGCTGCGTGCCCTGCACAGACTCGGCGGAATCCGCCACTTTCTCGCCCCGCAGCCTCACGTACTCAAGTCGCTTCGCCGACTGAGACCCGGCTGCTGGACCGACGAAACACAGCTCATTGTCGCGATCTCTCGCGCGATCATCACCGAGGGCACGCTCGACTATGACGTCGTCGCCGATGCCTTCGTCCACGCGTTCGAGACCCTCGAACTCCGCGGTTGGGACGCCACGACGAAGCAAGCCTGCCGCCGACTCGCCCAGGGCACCGACCGCACCCGCAGCGGCAACGTCGGCGGCTCCGGCAACGCCGTCGCTGCACGCATCGCGCCCATCGCCGCCTGGTCCTTCCTTCGGGGAGACAACCGCGAGCAGCTGCTCGAGCACTGTATCAACGTGGGCATCATGACCCACCACGACCCTCGCGCCGTCACGGCCGCGTACCTGATCTCCTTGCTCATCCGCGACGCCCTGTCCGCACCGCGACGCTGGATGCCCTCGCCAGAGCGCTACACCGAGCTCATCGAAGAGGCGCGCTGGGCAGAAGAAATGCTCGCGACCCGGATCGGCGTCTCCGACGACCCGATCTCGCAGCACCTCGAAGAGATGAGCGACGCGCTCGACTGCGAACCGCTCGAGCTCGCCGAGTTCTGCAACGGCGCGACCAGCTACGCGTGCCACTCGGTGACCTACGTCATCGCCCTGCTCTGCGGACGCCCGTGGGAGTTCGAAGCGGGTGTGGTCGCAGCCGTGAACGGCGGCGGCGACACCGACTCCAACGGCGCTATGGTCGGCGCAGTGCTCGGAGCGGCCTACGGCCTGCGCAAGCTCCCCAAAGGCTTCGTCGAGAAGCTGGAAGAGGCTGAAATGCTGCGCGAATGCGGCGCACTACTGGGCGCGCTCAAGTAGGAGCCTAGCGCGCGGGCCGGAACGCAACGGAGAACCGCCGCTGCACGCTGCACTCGCGTCGCCCGACGCCGATGCTACGCGGCCACGCTGTGCCAAGTCGCCGCCAATGCCGAGACAACAGGCTGTGCTAGCTCTCACCACTTGATGGGCGTCGACGCTTACTCCGCGGCGGTTTCCTCGGCCGGCGTTGGCTCTTCCAAAGCGGGGGCAACTTCAGCAGGCACAGCCTCAATCGGCAGCGCCTGGATAGGCACCGCGACTGCGGCCGGCGTAGCGACCGGTGCAACCACGTCGACAGGCGTTGTCCCCACTGGCGCCGAGTCCGCTGGTGCGGCCGCGGCATCGCGAGTGAGATCCGTCGGAGCGTCGAACGGCACGTCGCCGCTGCCTTCTCCGTTCTGGATCGCATCCCACTCTTCTCGAGTGAAGCGATTGCCTTCTATGTCTTCGATCAGCAGCTCGCCATCCTCTCCGAAGACGACGCTCTCCGTCGGTGCATCCTCCGGGACGCAGCGCAGTGACGCAACGGAGGGCGGAGTGATGCGGTCCCGATCGTATCGGTAAATATCAGCGAGGAAGTTCGCACGGCCGTCATCGTCGATGCTGACCACATAGTACTCCATGTGCACCGGGATATGATCCTCGAGCGTGATCGACTCCTCGCGGCCACGCTCGAAGATGCGGTCTACTTTTCGCTCATCCCACTGGCCATCTTGCGTGAGCACGTACTCCAAGAGCGCCATCGGTTCCGAGACGCGCATGCATCCGTGAGAGAACGCGCGAATCGGATACTGGAAGTACTGGGGACGATTCGTGTCGTGCATGTACGTACTATGGGGATTGGGGAAGATGAACTTCACCCGTCCCAGAGGATTGTTCGGCCCAGGCTGCTGGCGAATGTACTCGTAGCCATTGTCTCGAACGAGGCGCTCGAAGCCGTTGTGTTCGAAGTAGAGCGGATCCTCGAGCAGCTCGGGCAGCAGCTCCTCGCGCGCAATCCTGAGTGGCACATTCCACGTTGGGTTCAAGACGACGTACGACATGTTGGCGGTCTGTATCGGTGTCGCGTTGACCAAGCGCAGCCGGTTCGTGCGCGGGTCGCATTCCCGGCGGGTATTGCCGACGACAATGCGGAAGCGAATGCCACGCTCTCCTTCGCTCCACCCTTCGGCGTGCATGTCTGGGATGTTGACCCAGAGGTACTTTGTGTCGTTGCCGATGCGGTTCTCGCGCCATCGATCGAGGGTGATGTCGATCTGTTGCAGCCGACGCTCGGCGGGGATGTTCAGCGAACTCCAGAAGTCTGGGCCGCAGACCCCGTCGACCTCCATTTGGTGCGTGCGCTGGTACGCCTTCACAGCGTCGTCCAGAGTCGCGTCGAAGGTCATACCCAAGGGATCACCCTCATAGTACTCCTCGATCTGCAGGCGACGCTTGAGCTCCGACACCGCGGAATTCTCCGACCCGAGACGCAATCGGCGCTCCGAGATTGTCTCCCAGCCCCCCGCCTCCACGATCCCCTGATAGCGAGCGCGCTCGGCAACCAACCCCACGTAGTACGGGTGCTGCGGCGGTAGCGCGTCCAGCTCGGCCTGGGCTTCGTCACCGGTCTCGCACTCTGCCAGCGCTTCGAACGTGCTCGTCATCCGTTCTGCGATCGCGGACTGCCGTTCGTCGTCGGGCGCCTCGGCCATGTCGAGGTAGAATTCGTTGAAGTGGCGCATGTCGTAGGCGTAGGCCAACGCCGCATCGGCGATCGCAGATTCAGCCATCGCTGCGGCGCCATTGAGCGCGACCGCGAACTCCTGTCGATCGTGAAACGCTTGCCAGAGCGCCGGCGTCGGAGAGGCTTCCGCAGACTCCGCTCCGAGCATAACGGCTGCGAGCGCAGCGGCCGGATCGTCCGACTCGCGCACGTCGTCCAGATGCGCTTCGAGCGCCTGATGGTCTTCTGCTGACATTTCGAGCGGCGGGAGCTGTTGCCAGACATGAGCCCACTGCTGTGCTTGCTCGACGTGCTCAAAAGACGCGGCAGGAAGGAAGCTCTCAGAGTTCATCCCGTGATCGCGGGCGCCCGCGATCGTCGCGAGTACGCGCTGCCCGGAGGGTGTGACGCCTGTGGCCCCAAAGAACACTGGCTGCCAGTCTCGCGTCTCGTAGAGATGCCCGAGGAACAGCTGTCGGCGCAGACGAAGAGGTGGATCCCCGCCGAGCAAGAGCGGCTGAAGTGGGTGCGCCTCAAGCGCCTCCGCAATCGCCCCATCGACCAGAACGGCCCACTGCGCTTCCGTGCGGTCCAGCACCTGCGTGCGCCACTGGTCGGTGCCCGCCTCGGCCGAAATCTCCGCCGGCGTGGCGCCAGCGCCTCCGATCACGTCGTCGCCGTTTGACGAACATCCTGCGAGCGAGAACCCGCCGAGTGCGAGCAACAGCCCCGCGATCGCAAGAGCGCGCGGATAGCGGGGCCGCAAGCTCGGGGTGTTCATCGCGACTGCTCAGCTGCCGGGGCGACGTCGTCTGCGTGGTGGAACGAGCACCCGTCCTTGGGCGAAAAGGCCAAGAAGGCGAAGAGCAGGATAAGGAGGATCAGCGTGCCGGGCTCCTCCATGTCGAACTCAAAGGCGTTTCGCAGCGAATCCATCGGAGACTGTCGGGCCATGCTTTGCGTCGGGCGTGAGGGTCGAGATCGCCCGCACTATCGTGACGGGATCCCGGAGGGTCAATAGTGGAGTGGCTGGATTGACCGCGCCGTCATCGAGGAGGCGCATATGGAAAATTCCACCTAACCCGCGCACTGCGCTCCACAACGATCGCAGGATCCACTAAGGCAAGAGTCTGTACTGTCGATTTGGACCCCTCCACGACTGCGTCCACGATGTCCCGACTTCCGCTGTTGCTCGCCCTCCACGCTCTCTTCGCGCTCTCGTTTGCTGCACCCGCAGCATACGCTGGGGCCGACTCGCCGACTGTGGACTCCTTCACCCCGCACTCCGTTGTTGCGGGTGTCCCGACCCAAATGGACCTCGAGGGCTCCGGATTCCTCACAGGCGACCCCCTTTTTATTAACGCTACCACCGAGGGGGTGGTCATCACCGACGTCGCAGCGACCCCCTCCACGCTGAGCTTCATGCTCACGGCGCCGACAGAGCCCTTGGTCCAAAGCGTAACGCTGATGATTTCGAGCTCTGGTTCCACCGAGATTACGGTGATTGTTACGCCCCCTGCGATGG
>JBLFZA010000326.1:0-4983 GCA_047610025.1 Bradymonadia bacterium
GTGATCGGGCGAGCGCTCAGGTGCACACGCTTCTGCTCCCACGCGGCAACGGCTGCGTCGTGCACGGCGCCAGCCAGCGCCACGTAGAGGTGTACGTCCCACGCGAGAGGGTCGAGCGCCTCGCCTTCTCCGTAGAGCCGGCGAGAGAACCCGATGCTGTCTTCAACTTCGTTGGCGATACTGAACCAGTGGCCCGGCGGAGTCTCCGAGGTAGGGCCATCCGCCCAGAACTCCGACATGAGGCGCGTGAAGTCGCCGCGACGGACGAGGTTTGGGGCGTAGGGCGAGCCCGTGAACGGGTTGCGTTCGTAGCCCTCGCCGTCGTCTGTCCCGAGTGGGTTGTTGCCATACGACGCAGGAGAGACATCGATCAGCTCATCGTTGTGAAGCTCTAGCTCAGCGGCTCGGCGCAGCACTTCGACGGTCGCGTCGACGAGATCATCGTTCAGCTCTAGCGGCGCAGACAGATCGTAGTAGGGCGCGTCGAGCCCAGGGCGCTCGAGCGCGAAGGTGGTCACGTTGCCCCAATGCGCACCAACGTACCCGCGTACGCCCGAGCCCTCCGGGATTCCGTTCTGCGTTACTGCTTCGGCGAGCACCAGCTGCTGCCACTGCGTCGGATCCTCGGCGTTGCTGCCGGGTTCGTCGACAACCAAACGAGGAGTGGTCGGCACGTAATCCTCGGGGTCTGCATAGTCGTTCGCTTCGTTCGCGCCATCATCGGCAAACGCGTCGATGTACGCTTGCGCGACTTGCTGACCGAACGCGGCGGCCGAGCCCTCAGGCGCGTCGGTGGGGTCGTAGCCAAGCTCGGCCATGAAGGCGTCGAAGCAAGAGACCGACACGGGGCCACCCGCTGCCGTGCCGTAGCGATGCGTGAGGAGCGTGTAGGCCGCGTACGACATCGCCTCGTCGAGCGTCGCGTCAACGTCGGCCGCGGCACGCGACTCCTCCACCAAGTAGCCCTGCGCCGTGTCGTTGTATGCGGCGTAGATGTCCCACTGCGCCGCGCTGACGTGGAACAAGTTGCGCGCATGAACCGTCGGGCGCGGGATATCGCGGCGCACAGCGTTGAGCAGCTGCTCGTTCCAGCGTCGCGCGATCGAGCCTTGAGGCGCGGGGTCAATCGCGGCGGCTGGGCAGTCGATGACCGGGTTCACGGTGGGGTCATCTACCTCGAGCAGCGTCGGCGTGGGGTCGTCGCTCGTAGCGATGTCTCCGTAGAGGAGCACGCCTTCATCCAGGTCGGCCGTCAGCACATTTCCACCGACCGTCCATACACCGCCTTCGTCGTCGACCCAGATCGCATGTAGCGATTGCACGTCGCGCGTGTCGCCGCGGTTCTCCCGCTGCAAGATGCCCCCGCGCTCCTGAATGACGGTGCCCTGAGCACCCGACATCCAGCGCGTGCCGTCTTCTTGAATCCACACGCCCTGCAACAACGATGTGTTGCTCGGAGAGACGTCACGGACACGGCCGCCGAGCTCCCACGCCACACCGTTCTGTGTGCCACCGACCACGACAACATCGTCGGCCGTGGCGTGCACGGTGAAGAGAAGGTCGTCTGTAGGGCTATCGACGAGCGCGAAGCCGTCGGCTGCGTTCCCGTTCATCACGACTCCGCCAGCGCCGATCACCCAGACATCGCTCGCGTCACTCCCCCACACCTTGAACAACTGCGGGATATCTCCGGCTGCGTCCTGCGCAATCTCAGCGGGCAGGTCGAGCTGCGTCCAGGTGGTGCCATCAAAGTGCCAGATGAAGCCGTTGCGACCGGCGACCGACCCAACGGCGTACACGTCGCCCACTCCGGCGGACCAGAGGCCAAAGATGATGTGCTTGCCGAGCCCTGGCGTCGTCATGCGCTCGAACTGCCCGTCGCGCAGTCGCAGAACGTGGGAGTTCGCGCCGGCCATCCAGACCGTGCTGTCGGTGACGTGCACCCACCACAAGTCGCCTTCGACGCCGGGGTCGAGCTCTGTCCAGCTGTCGCCATCCCAATGAAGCGCGAGGGGGCCTTGGCCATCGTCGGCGCCGACGGCGTAGACGTTGTTCGCCGACGTCCCGTGTACCGAGAGCAGCGCGGCGCTCGGTGCGTCGACGACCTGCGTGAACGCGTAGGGCTCGCGCTCACCGAACGTTGATTCGGCGTCCGCGCAGGCGGCGGCCAGCACTGCAGGCAGCGCGAGCGCGAAGAAGTCAGAGACGAGTGAACGATAGCTGAATGTCATCCGACTGTCGGCGTTTCGAGGGCTTGGCGCAGCGAGTATTGACCTACATGATGGTTCGTGCGTCGCATGAGGGCAACTCAACAGTGTTCGGTTTTCGCTTCAAGCTGCTCGCGGCTGCCTCTCATCGGCGATGCATACCGCTCGGCCCTACCTCGGAAGCCTCGGCTGCCAGTCGCTCGATTTTCTGGTACGCGGAGGTCTCGTTAGCCCGCGGCAAGGGGTAGACGACCGATAGCGACGCGACGCGGTCGTCTCGACGATTGATGGCGCGCCGACACGTTCCCCCTGTGAGAATCAGTATGCAACGACGACTTCTGACTCTTCTCGCGACCTTCGTGATGGTCGCCGCCTGTGGTGGGGATGATGGTGGAGAGGGCGCGAGCACCAACGACGGCGGCACTCAGAGCGACGTGCGGGCCGACGGGGACCCTGAGGACACCGGCCCAGAAGACAGCGGTCCAGAAGACAGCGGCAGCGACGACGCCAGCGACGATACCGGTGGAGTAGACGTTGGCGACGAGGACAGCACCAACGAAGACACGGTCGATGACGACGCAGAAGACATGGGCGGAGAAGACGGCGCGCCTGATGACGTTACGCCGGACGGCGACGACGCTGAGGATACCGGCGCTGAGGATTCCGGCGCCTGCACGACCTCCGGGAGCGTGTCTTTCGACAGTACGCTCGAGCTCTGGACACGCGTAGGAGAACCTCTCGACGACGATCGCCAAGCCGCGACCGTGCTCGAACCCTTCTGTGGCGCTGCGCAGGTACTCTCCGACGTGCCATGGTTGACCGGCGCTTGGGACGACGGCGCGCTCATCTTGGAGCTCGTCGACACGCCTCCGGCCGGCCTGCATGAGACGAGCATCACCCTCATCGATAGCGGCGCCGAGCAGGTCGCGGGACGGCTGGATGTCGTCTGGCGCACGCTGCCGCGGCTTCAACCCGGAATGGCGCCGCACGTGCTGTGGATAGGAATCGACGGCATGCGCTCAGACGCCCATTACGCCGCGGACACCGTGACCATGGATCGGCTTCGGGATGGCGGCGCGTGGACCTACGAAGGCTGGACGCATCTCTCGACAGCGACCGATTCTGCGGCGGGGTGGACCTCGCTCTTCACCGGGGTCGACAGCGACAAGCACCTCGTCCTGGACAACGGCACGATGGGTGTTCGCGACTGGAGCTGGCCGACCGTCGCACAGATGACGCGCGACGCCGGGTTCGAGACCGCGGTCTACGCGCACTGGGCGCCGATAACGGACGACATTCACGAAGACACCTCCATGACGCGGCAGGGGAATGGCAGCGATGACGCGATTCGGGATCAGGCGGTCGCCGAGCTGCAGCGAAGCGGAGAAGAAACCACCGCGCCGCTCTTGATTCTTCACCTCGATGATGTGGATCACGCCGGCCACGGCGGCGGCTTCACCTCGCTAAACCCCGACTACATCGCCGAGATCGAAGCGCAGGATGCGCGCGTCGCCGTCGTGCTCGACGCGCTCTTGCAACGACCGACGCTTGAGAGTGAGGACTGGATGGTCTTCGTGGTGACCGACCACGGCGGCGAAGGCACCTCGCACGGCGCTCAGAACCGCCCGCATTGGCGCATCCCCTTCCTGCAGTGGGGCACGAGCGTGGCACAGGGACGCTTCGACGGGATCGTCAGCCACATGGACGTCACCCCAACAGCGCTTGCGCACCTCGGCATCGCGTCGGCGTTGGACTTCGACGGTCAATCGATGTCGAACATCTCACGCACGCCCGGTGCAATGCCGGTCACTCTGGAGCTAACGTGCGACGACCGCATCGACCAAGACGGGGACCGCCTCTTCGACTGCAACGACCCAGACTGCGACGCTGCCGAGGTCTGCGCGGAGGTCTGCGCGGATGAAGCGGCCACGGCAACGAGCGGGGTCATCGCGTCAGGCAACAACGCCGATGAGACGACGGACTACATCATCACCTGCGCGCGCCTGCCTGGCGCCCGAGATGTTGGAGTGAGCTTCACGGCCCCCAACACAGGGACCTATCGATTCGATACCAATGGCACGGAATTTGACACCATTTTGGCGGTCTATGATGGCGTGTGTGCGCGGCCGAGCGCGCAGTTGGCGTGCAACGATGACGGAGGTGAAGGGCTGCTCTCGCAGATCGACATCGACCTCAGCGCCGGACAAGACCTGACGGTCGTCATCACCGGTTTCGATGGGGCTTCAGGCGAGTGGACGATGAACGCGAACCTCCTCGAGTAGCGCGGAATGTCTCATAACCCGTGCGACTCTTGACTAGCGACAGGTGGCAGGCCGAGGCATTGCGTGGTAGGCGACGGATATTGTCCATCCGTTGTGAGTGATTCGATGTTCCGAACGCTGCTGGTTTTCTTTGCGGCGGTGACGCTGAGCGCGTGTGGCGGGAGCCGAACGGCTCCCGATCCCCGTGAACCTGAGCCAATTGAGCTCGAACTCACTCCAGAAGAGGCGATGGCGGAGGCCGTTGCGGCGACGTGTGTTGCGCCGCAGGACTACGTACAGGACGTTGGGGGCTGGCTCTGCGTCCCAATGCACGGCCTTGACCCACTGCCGGCCGATGCGCGCACGGCGGTGTACCAAGACATCGGTATTCCGGCGATCGTCAGTGAGGACGGTCGGCTTCTCACAATAGGCGCTGCGACCGCGTACTCGCGCGTCGCGCAGGAGACGAGCTCGCCGGAGCTCATGGTCGTCGCGCACGATGCCGCGTCGCTCGC
>JBLFZA010000327.1:0-4955 GCA_047610025.1 Bradymonadia bacterium
TGATCTTGATCTCCAATACGATGGGGTGGCTCTACGTCGATGCCGTGCGACGAACGCTCATTCAGGCGGGACACACACAGCACGTCCCGGTGGTGTATCTCCGATTGGACGCGTTCGACGTCTTTCCCGGCGTTGAAGCCGGACTGGTGCAGCGCACCGAGCCCAAGCTACTCGACGGGTGCGACGCCGTGTTTGCGACCGCGGAGCGAATCGTCCCCTGCGGCGAGAACGCTCACAAGAGCGTCTATCTGCCTCAAGGCGTCGACCTGCCGCATTTCGCCCGAGTTCCGCTGGACCCTCCGGGCACGCGCACGATTGGCTACTATGGCAACGTCGCAGAGTGGATGGACTGGCCGCTCGTCGAGGCCATCGTTCACGCGAATCCAGCGTGGCGGTTCGAGTTTGTTGGGCCGATCCGCGTCCCGATTCCCGAGGCGCTCGCTGACGCTAAGAACGCCGTGTTTCCGGGTCCGTGCCCCTACCCGGCTCTTCCTGTCGCCACCGCGCACTGGGACGGAGCCTGGATGCCCTTCGTGATCAACGAACACATCCAGTCCGCCAATCCGCTGAAGATGCGCGAGTACCTCGCCGCCGGTTTCCCTGTAGCCTGCACTCCCTTCGCGGAGTCTTATCGCGTCACCGCTGATCTTTGCCACGTGACGGACGTGCCAACGTTCGCGCGTTTCCTGGAACAGATCGGCGCAGATGACCGTGCGTCGCGGCAGGCTCGGCGCAGCAGCGTGGCCGAACAGGGCTGGGCACAGCGTGTTGGCGTGCTCCGCGAGGGCTGCGGAGCGTTGCTAAAGGTCGTTTAGCACGGCAGCGAATTGTGGTTCACGAGTTCTCTCCTTAGGATGCAGCACGTTAAGATGCCTACCTCACCGATTGAACCGATGAGAACCTTTTGCCTCGCCTTCTTGTTGTCCGCGCTGGGCGCGTGTGCTCCACAACTTCTCATCAGCCACGACGACCCGATGGCACAAGCTGTTGAGATCAAGATTGACGGTGAGCGAGCGGGGTTCCTGGAGCACGGCGAGCGTCTGACGGTGAAGTTGCGCCGAGGCTGGCACCACGTCTCGACCGTTCCAGAGGGCGGGGCGGACAACCCTTGGGCGCCAGACGGTGAAGGCTGGATGATCTACGTCGATCGACGCTCTGAAGTGACGCTGCTCCCGGAGACGCGTTGAACGCCAACCGCCCGACATCCCACGTCGACGCACCGACGAGGTCTACGGACACCCAGGACATGCTCGCCTCAAACGTGCCGAGAACCGTCGAGCGCGCCGTCACCGGCATGACCGATTCGGTCCCCGTGCTGCAGTCTCCCGCATTTCGTGGAGATGATATTCGGCTTCGGCCCAGCGAGTCCGGCGCGCACCTTGTGGCGTGGAGCCTCAGCGAGGGCGAAGAGAAGCCCGTCGTCGTGGGGCGTTTCGACTTCACTGCGCCGGCGCCCTTCCCGCTTTCGGTTCGCGCGGCGAAGCGTGCGCTAGACATCGTGAGCTCCTCCGTCGCCCTCGTGCTGCTTTCGCCGCTCTTTCTGGCGCTCTCCATCATCATCAAGGCCAGCTCCAAAGGGCCGGTGCTGTATCGGCAGGAGCGCGTCAGCCAGATCACGGCGACCGGCGAGCGCACGTTCAATATGGTGAAATTTCGCACGATGGTCTCAGACGCCGAGAAACTCTCGGGGCCGGTGTGGGCAGGGGAGGACGACCCCCGAATCACCCGTCTTGGCCGGTTCATGCGCAAGACCCGCTTGGACGAATTCCCGCAGTTCTGGAATGTCCTGACCGGCGAGATGAGCTTGGTCGGGCCGCGTCCAGAACGGCCCTTCTTCACGGAGAAGCTGCAACAGGAGATCCCGGTCTACGCAGACCGCGTGACCACACTGAAACCTGGGATCACAGGATGGGCTCAGGTGCGCCTGCCATACGACGACTCCTTAGACAGCGTTCGAAACAAGGTGATGTACGACGTCGCATACGGCGCCCAGCTGTACCGTTTGAGTACGTACCTGAGGATCGAGGTGCGCGTGATCGCTCTCACGTTCGTCGTTGTTCTGACGGGCAAGGGCGCGCGCTGAGCGGGCGCGCGGTGCATCGTAAGGCCCGTGAACACGCGATCGGATGGGTGTGAATTCGCTTGAGTTCTAAGAAGAAGTGGGTAATCTGCCGGTATTGCCCGACATGTATGACATTGTAGTCAATGTCTGCCCCCACTCATCAAAACAAACCATGGCAACCTGCGCGCTGTTGTTTCACGGCCCCTTGACCGGTAGCGATGCTTTTCAGCTCGCTCATGACGTGGGCAGTCTGTCTTTGGTGAAAGGCGATGTGTTGTCGTTGCACTTCGACAACCATAGCGTGATCGACGTCAGCGGAGTCGCCGTGTTGGTGAGAATGTACTCGCACTTGTCTAGCGGCGGTGTGGCTGTACAGGTCGCAGAAGCCCCCTATCGAATGCATCAGCAGCTTGCCGACCTGGGCTTAGACAGCGTGTTTGGCCGACGCGAGCGACCGCGTCCGAAGAAGCGCCTCTGGCCATCGGCGCTGCGAGCGGCGAGCTAACCGACAATCGGTTCATCTGTGGGGAACAGGGCGTCGACGTTGACAGCATTCGGGGCTGTTCGCTGTTCGCCTACAGCGGGCACCGGCACGCAGTGCGCTGAGAGAATTGGGAGCTAGGCGGATGACCGCCTAGTGTACCGACGCCCCCTAGCAATTCCGCGCGCGGGCTAGTGCATCGTTCAGCCGCAGTCGTACATGCAGTTCGACAACTTCATCTTCCCGATCTTCTTCGCGATCGTGCTTGCGCTCTATTGGGGCGTTCGTCGGCGCGTGCCGCAGAACGTGGTGCTGCTCGTCTCGAGCTACGTCTTCTACGGGTGGTGGGACTACCGCTTCCTATCGCTCGTCGCGTTGTCGACAATTGTCGACTTCGTGATCGCGCGTCAACTCGACGCGACTGACGATAAACGGCGGCGGAAGCTTCTGGTCAGCACGTCCGTCGTCGTGAACCTCGGCATCCTCGGCGTCTTCAAATACGCCGGGTTCTTCGTCGCGTCCGCCCAAGCCGCCCTCTTGTCGCTCGGCGTTCAAGCGAACGTTCAGGTCCTTGAGATCCTGCTCCCTGTCGGGATCTCGTTCTACACGTTTCAGACCCTCTCCTATACGATCGACGTCTACCGGCGAGAGATGCCGGCGAGTCGGGATCTGCTCGCGTTCGGATGCTACGTCGCGTTCTTTCCACAGCTCGTAGCGGGGCCTATCGAGCGCGCCACGCGGCTGCTGCCACAGTTCGAACGGCCGCGTGCGGTCACCCACGAACAGTGGCGCAGTGGTCTCACCCTGATCCTGTACGGCTTCATCAAGAAGATCGCCGTCGCCGATCAGATGTCGCCTTATGTAGACCTCGTCTACGCCGAAGGAGCTACAGAGGCTTCTGGCCCGCTCATTTTCGCGGCTACTCTGGCGTTCGCCGTGCAGATCTATGCGGACTTCAGCGCGTACTCGGATATCGCACGCGGCACAGCGCGATGGCTCGGCATCGAGCTCTGTGTGAACTTCGATCAGCCGTATCGGTCTCGCACCCCCAGTGAGTTCTGGCGACGGTGGCACATCTCGCTCTCAAGTTGGCTGCGGGACTACCTCTACATCCCCCTCGGTGGAAACCGCGGCTCGGAGTGGTTCACCTATCGCAACCTCTGCCTCACCATGCTGCTTGGTGGTCTGTGGCACGGTGCGGCCTGGAACTTCGTACTTTGGGGCGCGTTCCATGGGGCGATCCTCGCCGTCTACCGGTTCGCTAAGATCGACAGGAAGCTCCGCAACGCCTCTGCAGCCACTGGGTACAGTGCCCAAGTGGTGTTCTTCCTGCTCACGCTCTACGGTTGGCTGCTCTTCCGAGCGCATTCGTGGGATCAAGTCGTCGAGCTCACGCTTGGCCTCGGCCTGGGTTGGTCGCAGTGGGCACTCGCGATGCCCCTGCTCGGCGTCGTGCTGTACTTCACAGCACCTGTGCTCGTGCACCACGCATTGGCGAAGAACCTCGGTGGAGAGAAGTGGGCGCCGAGCACTCTGCTCCCTTTCGCCGCCGTCACGAGCGCGCTCGTCCTCTTCGGAGTTCTTCAGGCGCGGGCCAGCCAAGCCGCCTTCATCTACTTCCAGTTTTGATGACACAACGACGCCTCAAAGAAGTGCTCGCCATTCTCGCGATGATCTTGGTGGTCATCACCGCCGCTGAGCTTGGATTTCGGGCGCTGGTCCCTCACTTGTCGAAGAACTCGCGCACTTTGGCCCTCGCACCTGAGCGAGCTCTGCGCATCGCGGAGGCTCCACCTGAAACCACCACGGTTCTGATCCTCGGCAACTCGGTTAGCGACGATGGGATCATCCCTGACCAGCTACAGACACAGCTCTCGGGTGACGGCTTCGACGTCTTGGTCGAGCACCAACCTGCGGACACCTCGGCGATGGTGGACTGGTCCTATCAGCTAGAGAACCACTTCTTGGCCACAGGGGCTTCACCCGATCTTCTCGTGCTCCCAGTTGGCAACCCTTACCCGCTGACTCGCATCAACCCACAGACAGAAGATCTGCTCTTCTCGTTCCTCCGATTCTCGGACCTTCCGGAGTACGTGCGACTCGCAGAGATCGAGGGATTCGAAGAACGGATGACCACGTATCTCGGCAAGCTCTCGTCGCTCTACGCCTTCCGTGGGCGGCTTCAGAAGCGTGCGCTCTCGACGGCGTTCTCCGGCTTCCCCGACTTGCGGTTGGTGATGCGAGCCGCTCAGGCACCAAGAGAGGCGGCCGTAACACCTGTATGGGCAGAACGCCTCCAGCGGCTCTCCGACGAGAACGGCGTGACCGTCATCGTCGTTGCGATGCCGACCGAGCCGCTCGACGCGCGCCTAACCCACGACGATCACGTGTTGTGCAGTAGACTGGGCTGGG
>JBLFZA010000328.1:0-4951 GCA_047610025.1 Bradymonadia bacterium
TGCTCGACACGCCTCGGCACCTCTCGATCCACCCCGGCGGGTTCCTGCTCGGCGACCGCCCTGTTCACGAACTCGTTCCGATTGAGAACGCGAGCATGGAGGGGCGCACGGTCATCCAGTGGGACAAATACGACGTTGAAGCGCTCGGGCTGTTCAAGGTGGACTTGCTTGGTCTTGGCGCTCTCTCCATGCTCGATCGCTGCTTTCACCTGATCCAAAAGTTACACGATCTCTCGATGGATATGGCGTCTCTTCCCCCCGACGATCCTAAGACCTTCGATATGATTTGCAGCGCCGATACCGTTGGCACTTTTCAGATCGAGAGCCGCGCACAGATGAACATGCTGCCGAGGTTGCGCCCGAGGACCTTCTACGATCTCGTTATCGAGGTGAGCATTGTGCGGCCTGGTCCGATCGCAGGAGACATGGTTCACCCCTACCTGCGGCGGCGGCAGGGGAAAGAGCCCATCGAGTACCCGCACGACTGCCTACGCCCGGTCCTGGAGAAGACGCTTGGCGTCCCGCTCTTCCAAGAGCAAGTGATGAAGCTCGCGGTTGTTGCCGCCGACTACACCCCCGGCGAGGCGGATCAGCTTCGACGAGACATGGCGGCTTGGCGCGTCAAAGGGAAAATGGAACAACACCATGAACGCCTTGTTCGTCGCATGGTTGCCAAGGGCATCGAGCGAGAGTTCGCCGAACGGGTGTTCGAACAAATTCGCGGCTTCGGCGAGTACGGGTTTCCAGAGAGCCACGCAGCGAGCTTCGCCCTGATCAGTTACGCGACGTGCTATCTACGGTGCCACTTCCTGCCCCCCTTCGTCTGCGCCCTACTCAACTCTCAGCCAATGGGCTTCTATAGTCCCGCCACGATCCTCGATGATGCGCGTAGGCGTGGCCTCCAGATACGGCCAATCGATGTGACGGTGTCTGATTGGGACTGCACATGTGAAGTGATGGAAGAGCAGGAGGACCTCTCTCCTTCTCAAGTCCCGTGGAGCAAACATGAGCATGCGTTGCGCCTGGGAATTCGTTACGTAAAAGGCCTCTCACGTGTCGCAGGGGATGCCGTGCTTCGGGCCCGCACCGCGAGCCCGTTCCAATCGGTCGAAGATGCCGTACACCGGATTCAAACCGATCAGCGTTCGCTCAGGCTACTCGCTGAGGCGGGCGCGTTCCGTACGTTAAGCGCCGCGCGCAGAGACACGGTTTGGGAGGTGCTCGGCGTCGCCACAGAGCGCGAACAGAGTCTCGCGCTTGAGAGCGCAGAGAGCGCCCCCGAGTTCGACGGGCTCGGAGCCTTCGAGGAGATCGCGTGGGATTACCAATCCACGCAAACAAGCGCCGCAGGACACCCTCTCGGGCCGTTGCGAGCACAGCTGCTGGCGCAAGGGCTCCCCGACGCCGCCACGATCGCTCGGGTTGGAGACGGCCGCAAGGCGAGATTCGCTGGGCTCGTGATTTGCAGACAGCGGCCGGGAACAGCCAGTGGCGTCGTCTTCATGACGCTCGAGGATGAAACGGGCTTCGTAAACGTCGTTCTCTGGCCCAAGGTGTTCGAAGAGCACCACGTCATTGCGAAGACCTCTTCGTTCCTCGGTGTAACCGGTCGCGTTCAGTCGAAAGACAATGTCGTGCACCTCGTCGCGGACAGCCTTTGGGTGCCAGAACTCGATGGGCGCCCTCAACAAGTACGAACCAGGAACTTCCACTGACCGCATCTGACGCCTCTGCGGTCGGCGTCTCCGTCCGTACGTCTCGGCGTCTGATCGTTGAGGGCGCGGCCCTCGCAGCGGCCTGCTTTGACGACCGTTTGTGTAGAATCCCGCTCCGCAACGGCCCTTACACTTGCGGAGGGTGCCGACGACGCTCACAATATGGGTATGAACGCGATCCCTCAGACAACCGACTGCCCCCAATGTCACACCCCGTTTCGCGGGCTGCTCACGCAATACGAGCGCGAGTCCCCCTTCGACGGCCTGGCGCAGTGCGATGAATGCGGCCTGGTCACGCTCGTCCCGATGCAGACCCCCGACGAGGTCGAGGCCATCTACGCGAACATCGGCAACTGGGAGCTGCTCTCCGCCTCGGAGGTTGCGCTCCCCAACCAGCGACGACGCAAGATGCTGGAGCGGCTCAACGGCGACAACGAGCGTTCGGTGTACGACATTGGTGCGTCACACGGCGCCTTCCTCGCGGAGATGCAACGACACGACTGGCGCATCGGCGGCCTCGAACCCGCACCGGCTGACGCCCGCGTGACGGAGAGCCGACTAGGCATCACACTCGATACAGGCTTCTTCGGTCCGCAAACGCAGCCGAGCGCTCAGTGGGACGTCGTCACCTGCTGGGACGTCTTGGAACATATGCCCGACCCCGCGGACTGCCTTGGAGCGATGATTCGACACGCGAAGCCAGGGGGATTGGTCTCGTTCGCGGTGCCTCACATCGAGGGACTCCCCGCGCAGAAGCTGGGAGCGCGGTGGCGGTACCTTGTGCCACCGCTGCACATCCACTTCTTCCCCATCGCGTGGCTGCACGAGCAAGCAAACAGACACAACGCAGACATTATCGACATCACCGGCTTTGCGAAGGTACACGCGCTCCTCGAGGCTGCGGTTCCTCGTTCCCTCAAGGAGACCGTGATTCGTGCAATGCCGAACCGTTTACAGGCGACGGACCCCGACCCCAGCGCAACGGTTAAGCGCGAGACAATGCTCAAGCGCGGAAAGCGCCTCGCGCGCAAGGCTCTGCGCCGGGCGGTACTGCAGGTCAATCAGACACCCGTGCCTCTCCGGTTCGCGGACCTCATCGACGTCACGCTCCGCGTACGCAGCTAGACGCGGGACCGGTGATGAGTCCCGTCTTGCTCGTGATCGCCATGACGCCCTATCAAAGAGAGAGAGAGCGGCAGCGACTCAGCGCACCGTCGCGTTCGGGCCGTTGGCGGGGATCTCTTCACCACAACGCACAGCCTCAAGCTCCCAGCATCCCGGCTGCGGGTCGATCATCGGCGGGTCCATGGGGACATCACTACACGCGAGCTGCAGTATGGCGCGCCGGTTGAGCATGTTGCCCGGGTCGTAGTCATCCGTTTGGCTGTCGCTGAAGAGCCGACTTCCTTCGCCTTGAGGGATGATAACGATGGACTCTTCGGGGACCCCGGCTTCTTGCAGGCGAGCGGAGACATGCTCGGCACGTTGCGTCGACAGCCAGTCGTTGTACTCGGACGCGCCATCAGAATCCGTGTGGCCGAAGATCTGCACGCGGTAGTCACAAATCGAGAACTGCAGGGTGGCAGAGATCTGGTCGAGCAAGAGGTCCATGCGTACGAGTCGGTCAAACGCATCGTTACTGACCGTCTCTTCCCACATATCGTAGGCGAAGAAGAATGGAGCGATGGGCGCGTCGAGGTCAACACCTGGCTCGGCTCGCTGACGTGCTTCGCGCTCGGTGCCTCCGAGCGTGACGAAGAGTTCAAGCGCGCTCACGGTGAAGGGAAGGTCCATCACGTCTGCGTCACAGATGCACTCTTCTGCGCCGTCTGGGCATCCGTCCGAGTCCAGCTGACCGTTGTAGTCTTCTGGGCGTTGAGGACACTCGTCGAAGCAATCCGCGATACAGTCACTGTCAGAGTCGAGCATGTCGCCGCCGTCGGGGCAGGCGTCGCAACCGTCCGGGATGCCATCCCCATCAACGTCGAGATTGTCGTTGGTGTTGAGCCGCGGGTTGCACGCATCCAATGGATGACAGACGTCGCAGCCGTCGGCCCAGCCGTCGCTGTCGCGATCCATGTTGTCGTCCGTCGAGCGGCCTTCGTAGTATCCGTAACGTACGGGGCCGTTCTCGTCGTCTAGACCTGCGAATTCGGAGATCTCGCTCGACTCGGGAAAATCTCCATCAAGTCGGGGGCGGCAGACGTCGCAGACCAAACCGGACTCCTCATCGAGTGGGAACTCGCAGAACAAGTCGCCGTCGTCGTCGAGGTTATCCGCATAGGCGCGCTGACATGTCAGCTCCACCGGGGGTGAGTAGGCGATGCCCGTGAACAAGCGCACGTCTGGAGTGCCGAATCCCTCGACCAGTCCGACGCCGACGCCGCCTTCAATCAGCAGCCCGTCGATCGGATAATACTTCGCGCCACCGCGGAGCTCCATGGGGACCTCCTCGAGGTTCACCGGCTCAAGCACGGACGCCTGCGAGACGTACTCGGGCACAAGATAGAGTCGGTCATCGATGACCTCAAACTCTGCTGCGGCACCCCACGCGAGCGTGTCGTCTACAGCGATGTTCTCCAACCTGGTTTGTGGGCGAAAGAACCAGCCCACGTTTGCCGCGACGCGCAACCAGTCGGCTTCATACTCAAATGCGAAGCGAGGCTCGACGCGCCACCCCTCTGTCTGAAAATCTTCCCGATTGATTCCGGTCGGTACCGCGATGTCCGCTACCAAGCCGAGCCCCCAGCGACGACTATCACTGCGCCACAGCCGCATTTTCGGGACCAAGCGGAGGTCGCCGACTCCCGCCTGAGGGTTGGGTACCGCGAGCCCCTGAATATCGAAGTCTTCACCGGCCTGGAAGAGATAGATCGGCAGAGCGATGCCCACCTCGAACCCGTCAAACAACCCGACAGCTGCGAGTAAATCGAGCGTCGTGAGGTGTGTGATGATCGCCCCGACCCGAGAGGCTCCGTTGCCTCCGATGCGGCTAACAACCAGCGGTTTCCACGCATGGTTCAGGGTCAGCCCGAGCTCCCAGCCACCCGGTCGCAGTCCCCGCACCGACGTGACTTGGAAGTAGTTCGTGGTCTGGCTGGGCATCGGCCGGAACTGATTCGCCTGAAACTGCCGATCACGGGACTGTGCGTCCACTGGAGACGCGAAAAAAATCGCGGCGACCAACGCAAGGGCGGCGGAGACGACGTTGCGCTTAGAAGAGTGCATCATGGCGG
>JBLFZA010000329.1:0-4926 GCA_047610025.1 Bradymonadia bacterium
AGTGCCGGCACCGCCGTCTGCGCAGCGACGGGCGCCGTAATGGCCACGTCGACCGCACCGGGCCCGACAATCGCGCTCTCGATCGTCAGCATCGATGCCGCGCGAGCCGCCTTGTACGGGTCCATGACCCGCTTGATCTCAGTCCGCGTCATGGGGCCACGCAGATAGGACATCACCCACCGCGTTTGGAAAACCACCGGCGCGGGTTCGTGCACGTTGTGCAGCAGGAAGACGCGCTTGCCGAGGTTGCTGAGGATGCGGTCGATGGAGGCGTTGTCGAAGCCGGAGCCCGCAGTCGTCGAGGCGCCCTCGAGCGCTTCGAGCAGCCGGGCTTTGTCGCGCTCGGTTTGCAGGCGGCCAATGAACCACGTGCCGCAGTTCGAGAGCGCCTTGTAGTCGATGTCGACCGGGTTCTGGGTTGCCAGCACCAGGCCAAGACCGAACGCGCGCCCTTGCTTCAGCAGGGTGAGCAGCGGCTTCTTTGACGGCGGGTTGGCGACGGGTGGCAGATAGCCGAATATCTCGTCGATATACAGCAGCGCCCGCAGGTTCGTCGTGCCGCTCTGTCTGCGCATCCACCCGAGCTGCTGGTTAAGCAGCAGCGAGAGGAAGAACATACGCTCCTCGGGCGAGAGGTGCGCGATCGACACGATGGAGACACGCGGCTTTCCTTCCGGCGTGTAAAGCATCTTGTCGATGTCGAGAGGCTCGCCTTCAAGCCACGACGCGAAGGTCGGGGACGCGACGAGGTTGTTGAGCTGCATCGCCAGGCCGAAGCGCTCTTTCTGTGGGTAGAAGGCGTTGAGGTCGAGCACACCGACCTTTTCGAAGCCGGGATTCTGCACGAGGCCGATGAGCATCGGCAGGTCGACGTTCTGCCCCTCGGCCCACGCGTTGTGCAACAGGGTGGAGAGCAAGATGTGCTCGCGGCTTCGCACCGGGTCGGCGTTCACGCCGATCAAGCCGAGCACGCTGCTGACCGTCGTCGAGATCTGCTCGGCGAAGAGCTCCGTATCTTCGCGAACTTCGACGCTCGGCGCGTGAAAGGACTGCAGAATTGAGAGCGGAATGCCGGCCGTGCTCCCAGGCGTATAGACACAGAAGTCCGCGGCTTCTTTGAGGCGGCGAATGCGGTCCGGGGTTTGCCCCCACGACTCAAGGCCCTTCTTCCAGGTGTCGGCCTGCTTGGCCGCGTAGTCATCGGCCGACATGTCGTTGCGACGCGCGTCTTCCTCCAGAATCCACGGGCGGAAATCTGCCGGCGCGAGGTCTGGGAAGGTGAGCATCAGGTTCGCGATGTCGCCCTTGAGGTCGATCGCGATCGCTGGGACGCCGTCGAGCACGGCCTCCTCGAGCAACCCGATACAGAGGCCTGTCTTGCCGCTGCCCGTCATGCCGACGCAGACCGCGTGTGTGGTCAGGTCACGCGCGTCATAGAGCGTGGGTTCCGTGCCCGCTTCACCGGCCTCGATGTCGAAGTGGCGGCCCATGTAGAAGAGGCCAAGTTTCTCCCAAGTCTCACTCATAGGTCGCGCGCACGGGCAATCAGGGGGTCGCGTGTAGACGCGGGGATCCGTTGAAACTCTTTGCTCTCGAAGAGCCTGTCGAGCGCGTCCACGTCGCCGCTGTCCAGCCAGCTATCAACGAGCGCTCCTGCCACTTCGGCGTCGAGGGTGGCCCGCTGCAGATAGGCGGCGGCCTCTTTTTTGTTGCCGTTCTGGTACGTCGCGAGGCCGAGCAGCTTCCAAATCTCGGTGAGGAGGGACGGCGGCACGTTGCTCTCGCTTCGGATCTGGTGGCAAAGCCGCGCCGCCTCTCGGTAGTCGGCTGCCGCGTAGCGCGCGCGAGCGGACTTCATCAGCTCGACAGCATATCGGTTGTGGGTGCGGACTCGCCCTGCCGACGCCCAGCCCGCGAGCACGCGGACGTTGAACCAAGCGATCCCCAAAAAGAGGAGGATCAGCAAGCTAGAGCGACCGCCAAACGGCAGCCGAATGTACCCCTGATAGCAAACGAGCAGGAGCACCAAGGCGGCACCATGTACCAGCCTCTCTGCCCGTGCGGGCTTCATGAGGCGCAGCGCGAGCAGACGCGCGAGTTGCCCGCCGTCGAGCGGCCAGATTGGCAGCAGGTTCGCGAGGTTCCAGAAGATGCCAAAGATGAGCATCCCCCGAAAGAAGGTCGCGAGTATTGGGACTGTCTGAACAACCGGGGCGAAGGTGTGAATCGCGAGGGCCGCGAGCCCAAAGACGAGCCCCAACGCCGGCCCTGCAAGCAGGATCTTCACGTCGTCTCGATCCGTCGATGCACCGCCGTGCGTGCAGTAGCCGCCGAACGCATGGAGAACGATTTCGGGATTCAGGCCAAGGCGCTTAGCGGCGAGGCCGTGCCCCATCTCGTGAGCAACGAGCGACACGACGAGCGCGAGTATCCACGCGCTGGCGGTCGCGATGTCGGTCATCCAGACCAAGTACACAACCAGCAACCCCAGCCAGGGCGATACGCTGATGGGGATGCCCGCGAGCCGGCCGATTAAGACGTTTCCCATGCGCGTGGGTCGGGAGAGGGGGTGAGTTCGGAAGTGACAGTGACTGTCGGAGCGACCGCCGGACTGCAGATGGCAATCTCATGCGCGCTTGGCAACCTTGTACCACGCCCGCGATTCCTCTCAATAGCGACGCTCAGCCGATCGCGCGCTGTACGGCGGAGGTAGACGTTGGCCCACCGACGACGCATCATCGAGGGAGACCATGAGAATGATAGCCCTGTTATGGAGCGAGCGATGACGGATGTGGCGCAGACCGGCGACAAGATGGGCATGGCCCCGCTTGGGCGCGACAGCAGGGGTGCGTTGAGCCGACTGATGGCATTCTCGCTGTCGCTGGCGGCACTTGTGTATCCTCTCGCAGCCGATGCGCAGAGCAGGGGCGAAGCCGCCGCGGATCGACAGTTTGGCGTCACCGGCGAGTTCGGTGTCCGCTTGGTGGAGAACGCACGCGCCGCCGCCTTACTCGGCGTCGAACTTCGTGCGTACGATGAAACCCGCTGGTCGCGTTCCGGTGACGGGATGACGATCGCAGAGAGGCACACCTTTGCCCCGATCGGCGCGTCGATGACGATCGGAGAGGGGGGCGAAGTCGCGGACTATCAGCTCCGCACGCTGCCCGTCGGGTGGTTGAGCGTGGAGACCGTCAATTCGCGTCAAGTCTCGACAATGAAGGGCTTCGTCGAGGCGACCATTGGCCGGGAGCTCGCGTTAGATCGACAGCTCACAGTGGACATCGCGCTCATTCGCTCGATGCTGGACCTCCGCGAAGCGCAAACGCACATCACGATCGACGCCCGCTTGCTAGGCTGGCGCCACGTTCGCTTTGCCTCGGATGACGGCACCTACAATGGCGCGCGCTTGTTCCAACTCGGGGCGCGTCTTGGCCAGCGTGTCGGCGGATCAGACACCGTATGGCTAGAGCCCTTCCTCTCGCTCGCCGCTGACACATCATTGGGCGCGCAGCGAGAGCGGCGCTTCACCACGGATGTGCTCGTGGAGGCGGCTGCCGGACTGCATGTCGCGCTTGGCCAGTATGTCGCGTGGGAGAGCGCGGCGGCGTATCGCGGTGCACGCAATCGCATCCGGCCGACGAATCCGGGCTCGTGGCGGATGGACTCGTCGATTTCGGTGACGTACTAATACGCTGAGGGCCGGGGCGTTGGTGCGATGTGCGCGCCAACGAAGGACAGCCAAGCGTCGAGAACTTTGGGGTTGTGGACGATCAAGCGCACGCAATGACGCGCGGCCGATCGTGTTGACACGAGCGAGCGCTCACGGTGGGCGAACAGCGGACGCAGAGCGCAAAGTGCCATGTTCCATGGCGCACACATTGCAATGCCTTGGGAACGTGAATACTACTAAGGGGTAACATGTTCTTTTGGGGGAACGTTCCATGAAGATTCGTCTTCTGTCAGTCTGCTTGCTGTCCGTCGCGCTCGTGCGTTGTGACGACTCAGGCGAAGTCGACACACCAGACACGGGGCCAGATGTGGTGCAGGTCGATGCGGGAGGCGGTGATGCCGCGCCCGATGTCGAGCAGCCCGACACGGTCACAGAGATCGACGAGCCCGATGTGCAGGAGGACGCGCAACCGGACGTCGAGCCCGACGTCGAGCCGGACATTGATGAGCCCGATACGCCGGCACCGCTGCCGCCGAACATCGTAGCCCCCGTGGTCGCTGGTGGTTCGGGTAGCTCCGGCACGTACGCCATTCAGTTCTCAATCGCCCAGCCGCTGCGACCTGCAGCCGGCGACGGCGCAACGATTTCTATCGGCTCGGCAGCCCCACGCCCGGTGACCACCCCATGAAAATGATACGATCCTTTGTATTCGCGGGTGTTCTCGCGCTCGCTTCGACATCTGTCACCGCGGCTGCCCAGCAGGTGCCCGAGCAGATGCAGTTTCAGGCGTTCGTCTCCGACATGAACGGCCCGCTCAACGGCGAGGTCGAGATCGAGGTAAGCTTCTGGGACGGCGACGGCGTCGCCGCGACGTTGCTGTGGAGCGACGTGATGATGGTCACCGCCGTCAACGGCGTTGTGGACCTTCTCATCGGCTCCGGCGACACGCCTCTCGACTATGGCGTGTTCGGCATCGACGGGCCCGTGTTCGTTGAGGTCGCCGTGAACGGCGAGCCGATCACCCCGCGATTCAGCGTGAACTCCGTGCCCTACGCAATGTGGGCTGCCAACGCGCTCAGCGAAGAAGAGATCCGTGAGCGCTTTAGAGGCGAGCTGCTTCCGCGCAGCTGCCCCGACCTGAGCTTCCTCACATGGGACCTCGACGCTGGACTTTGGACCTGCGCCGAAACCGTCGGAGAAGCCGGACCGCAAGGGGAACTCGGACCGCAAGGGGAACTCGGACCGCAAGGGGAACT
>JBLFZA010000330.1:0-4921 GCA_047610025.1 Bradymonadia bacterium
GACGTTTGCGCCGGCGCTTGATGCAGCCTTCGCGGCGATGGGCAAGGTGGACGCCGTGGTTGTGACTGCCGGGCTGTTTGGGTTGCAAGACGCGCTTGAAGCCGACGTGGCGTTCACGCAGCAGCTGCTGACGATCAACTTCGCGAACACCATCACGTTCTGCGAGCACGTGCGTCCGCGCCTGCTTGGGCAGAGCGGCGGCGGCACCCTCTGCGTATTCAGCAGCGTCGCCGGCGATCGCGGTCGGAAGCCGGTGGGGATCTACGGGGCGTCAAAGGCGGGGCTTTCGCACTACTTGGAGAGCTTGGATCACAAGTACCGCGCCGAGGGGCTGATTACGGTGTGTGTGAAGCCGGGGTTTGTGAAGACGGGGATGACGGCGGGGTTGAGCCCGCCGCCTTTCGCAGGTGAACCGGAAGGCGTCGCGAAGGACGTGATTCACGCGATTGATAGGGGCACGCCGCTGATTTACACGCCGTTCATGTGGCGGTGGGTGATGTTGGTGATTCGGCATTTGCCGAGGTTCGTGATGCGGAAGATTGGGTTCTAGGGGCAATCCCGCTCGGATAACGATTCGCGCCCTGGGGCCTTGCCCCAGTCCCCGCAAGGGGACTGCGCTGCTGCACATCGCCACTACCGCCTTCCGTCGGCCGCAGAGCGGCCTCGTCAGTTGCTCCCTTGACCCTCTAACTTTCTGAAAATCCTTTGGATTCTCAGAAACGGAAAGTGCAGGAAACTCAGTCTCCTGCTGGGGTTCGGGGCGAAGCCCTGAGAAAAGTGCCACTAACCGATCGGCATTGGTTCTAGGGAGAGAGCGACGTTGTGTTCGGCGCGCTAACAGGAAAGGTTGGCGGTCGGCAGGGAAGTACCAAGGCCCGCGGGCAACACTCAAAAGCACACGACAGGGCCGTCTAGGACGGCCCTACGAAATCATAGAGAGTCCGGGACGCTTCCTGTGGAGTTCCGGGCTGCTCGATAGGTGACCGGAGACGGCCGAATCGCAGGTTCTACGCTACATCGCGCGCCACAGCTCGACAACCTCCTGTGCAGGTCAAACTCACGCACAGGAAGCGGATGGTCAGCACGATCCACGAGCTCTTCGTTCAACTATTCACGCGCTCGCCGGCAGCGCTCTTTGCGCTCGCGCCCGAGCTGGAGCAGGACGACGCCGTCGCCGTCCTGAGCGAAGACAGCACCCAGTCGCCGCCTATCGAGTATCGGGCCGATGCCGTGCTTCAGGTTGGATACCCGCCGCGCGCCCTGATTGTGGTCGAGGTGCAGAGAAGGTTCGACAAGCACAAGAGGTGGCGATGGCCCTTGTACCTTGCCGCCGCGAGCGCTCGCCACGAGCTGCCGTCGACGTTGGTGGTCGTTGCCTTGAAAGACTCGGTAGCACGTTGGGCAGCGGGGCCCTTTGCGCTGAGCAACGGTGCCGAGCTGCGACCGGTGGTGGTGAGCCCCGCGTCGGTCATCGATGCGGTCGGGCCCGAGCTCTTGCGGAGCTCACCTCACCTCGCGGTCGCTGTGATGGCCTTCTACGATCTCGCGCAGCGCAAGCCACCGGATTCGTTCGGCCTTCTCGCGCTCGACGCGATCGCAAACGACGACGATGACCTTGCTGAAGACGACCGCAACTTCTACACTGACATTGTCTTGGCGGCATTGTCCGACAAGCTACGCGCTGAGATGGAGAACACAATGAATCTGCAGAACTGGAAGCCCAGAACGAAGTTCGTCCGAGACATGATCGCTCAACGGGCCGCCGCACGGAGCGAAGGTATTGCGCAGGGCGCGCAGTTCGGGAGATTGGCGGCGCGACGAGACGCGCTACGCACCGTGCTGACTGCCCGGACCCTCAGCCTCAGCCCGGCTGACGAAGCGCTAATTGAGGCGTGCGAAGACGGCCAATTGCTCAGTGCGTGGATTCGACAAGCGGCGACTGCAGACTCCGTTGGGGAGGCACTGCGCGAAGCGGAATAGCCGTGAACCGAGGGCAGCAGGGTAGCCGAGAGTCGACGCTGCGCTAGGAAGGCGCCCACTAGCCCGGCAAGGTCGCGCGCAGCGAGAAGGTCATCGGCACGCGGTCGCGCAGCGGCTCCGGCAGCGCAAACATCCAGTCATCGATCTTCGCCATCGCTGGCAGCGCCTGCCAGTCGGCAGCGAAGTGTTCTTTTAGCCACTCGACCTGCATGCCTGCGCCCACGATCGACGTGATGATCTCGCCGAGCGAGTGACTCCACTGATGGTTCGGCCGTGGCGGATTCTCTGACGCGTACTGCAAACCGTCTTCGTAAGAAACTACGCCCGCCTCGACGCTGTATGGATACAGGAACTCGAGCCGCCCATCGACCTCTTCGATCGTAGCGATCACGGGATGTACATCACGCAGATACAGCGTGCCGCCGGGCCTCAGCGCGCGGGCGACGACCTCGGCCCAACGCGCGACGCTGGGCAACCAGCAGAGCGCGCCAACGTTTACATACACGAGGTCAAACATCGCGCCATCGAGCACGTCGTGAGCTGCGTAGACGTCGGATTCAAGGAAGGTGCCTTCAAGCCCCGCTTGTTCCGCTAGGCGTTCTGCGGCGGCAATGGCCTCACCCGAGAAGTCGACGCCTGTCACGGTCGCGCCGCTGCGAGCGAGCGCCAGCGTATCCTGCCCGAAGTGACACTGCAGGTGCAGCACGTCGAGCCCAGACACGTCGCCAAGTTCGGCGCGCTCATAGGGCGGAATCGGATCGCGCCCAGCGAGGAACTCCGACACCCGGTAGAAGTCGCCGGCGACGTGTCCTTCGACGCTGCCGTCCCACATCGCGCGGTTGTCCGCGAGCTGCTGCGCCGTCATCGTATCGCTCGGCGGTGTGTTGCTGTGTGTCAGGGCTAAAGCCGGCCGATGGGGCAGATGCGATCGAGGAGGAGAATGCTCGGCACGGCGGGCGTCACGGACACCGAACCAGCGGCTTCGCGGCCGTCGCAGAGACCGTTCCCGTTGACGTCCGCGAACCCGATGATAGTGAAGGCTTTCGCGCTGATGTCCGGTTCGGCGTCTTGCTTGGAGTTTGTTTCTCCTCCGCCACTACTCGGCACGACCGGAGGCACGAAATTCACGAGGTAGCGGCGCTCGAACTCGGAGCTCTCCAGCAGAAACGAGTCGACCTGTTCGCCCGGCGTCGACACGCTCGCTCCGAGGGGTCCACAGCTCACCGTCGAGCCCTCGTAGACCTCGATCTGAATGTCGCCCACAGATCCCTGCCGAGAGACCTCCACCAGGATGCGGGCCTCGCGCTCAACTAAACGGCATCCAGCCGAGGGGTCGTAGTCGAGGTCGTCAAACTCCTGACCGCCACACGCGCCAAGCGTCGGGATGCAGGAGAGCGCGAAGAGCGAAGCGGATAGTCTTGGGAGGCGTTCGAACATCATAGCGTGATGCTAGTGGCGATCGGTAGCGAGGGCTAGCTGGGATCCGGGCGAAGGCGAGCGGCCAGCCAGATCGGCTGGCCAACCTCACTCAGAAGGTCAGTGCGTCTGGCCCGACCAAGCCTCTCACGGCGGGAATGAGCCCGTAGACAACGACCGCCATGGTCCCGTAGTCGAGCTTCTCAGGAGTGTCGCTCGCGCGGTGGTATCGACGACAGTCGCGAGTGATGCGAAGGACCCGCCGACAATAGAGAGCAGGAAGGAGAGTACGAGCGCTGTCGCACCGACCTTGTCGCGACCCGTCGTCGGGAGAAGCGTCATCGACCCTTCGTTTTGAGGCTGGAGTGTCATCGACTCTCAGCCCGCGGGGCCAGCCAAGCAAGCCGAGCTACGCGAAGGTGAACGTCACGCCGGTTAGCTGCTCGGAGGCCTGCCACAGCTTCTCGGCCGAGGCGTCGTCTTGGGCGGCCTTGTTACGACCGACACGCTTGGGCAGACCGCGTATTCCATTAAAATCGCGTGGACCATAGTAGTCGTCACCCTTCGCGACGGGGTCGAATGCCGCGCGCAGAGTGGGGAGCGCGCCTTGGTCCGCGCCCTGCAGGAACAACCTGTTCGCGATGGGCATCACCGCCGCGAAGATCGGGTTCTCAGCGAGGCGATGAATGAGATTCGATTGCGACACGCCGGGGTGCGCAGACAGCGCGATGGTGGAGCTACCTGCGGCATGCAGTCTCTTCTGAAGCGAGCGAGAGAAGAGCAAGTTTGCAAGCTTCGAGCGCCCGTATGCGACGCGCGGGGAGTAGCCTTTCCCCCCCTCGCAAGTGAGGTTATCGAAGTCGAGCTTGCCCCAGTTGTGCGCCATGCTGCTGATGTTCACGATGCGGCCGGCGAGCGCGTTCAGCACCTGCGGCAGCACCAGACCCGTGAGCGCAAAGTGCCCCAGGTGATTCACGCCGAACTGGCTCTCGAACCCCTCCGCGGTCGTCTCGTAAGGCGGCATCATGATGCCCGCGTTGTTGACGAGCACGTCGATGACGGGCGCCCGCTCCGCGAGCTCGGCCGCGCACTGGCGAACGGACTCCAGGCTGGAGAGGTCCAACGCGATCGACTCGACCTTGGCGTCAGCGCGTGCGCCGCTCAGATCTTGGACCGCCGACTCCGCTTTCGCTGGGTTGCGGCAGCCAATGATCACGCGCGCACCTCGCTCCGCACATACGCGGGCGGCCTCAAGTCCGATGCCGCTGTTTCCACCGGTGACGACGACGGTTTGGCCAGTAAGGTCAGGTACGTTTGCTGCGGTCCAATCGCTCATGCGTTTCGCTCATTCTTGGGGAGCGCCGAGTTTAGGGCCGCGCTCGAGGTGCGCAAGATAGCGACGTCGTCGCGGCCACGCCACGCTCGCGAACCTGTCGATCGCGGCGGTGTCCATGTCTCCATGTCGGCGTGGAGCACGCCCTCATCGCCTGAGTGCAAGACAATGACAATACGTTCACGGCGCTCC
>JBLFZA010000331.1:0-4911 GCA_047610025.1 Bradymonadia bacterium
TGAGCGGCCAGCAGAGAGCCCGACCGTTTTCTTACAGCAGCTCGGTCGCGGCCTAAGGCAATCAGAAGGGAAAGCCTGCCTCACGGTCATCGATTTCGTCGCGCGACCGCACGAGAAGTTCAGATACGACCGCCGGTTCCGAGCGCTCCTGCCCAACCGCACACGCGCCGAGCTGCGAGACGACATCGAGCAAGGGTTCCCGTTTCTCCCGCAGGGCTGCTCGATTCAGCTTGAGCGACAGGCGCAAGCGATCGTCATTAAGAGCCTAAAGACTGCCATCGCGTCTTGGAGCACGCTCGGTGATGATCTGAGCGCTGACCTCACGCTCGACGAGTTTCTCCGACGGTCCGATACCGAACTGGCGGAACTGTACCGTAAGAACAAGAGCTTCACCGAACTCCGAGCTTCTCGAGGGTTCGTCGCAGAGTTTGACGGCAAAATGGCAGCAAGGCTCTCTCGCCTGCTCTACGTCGATGACGCTGAGAGGCTAAGCCGGTGGAAGCAACTGCTCAGCGTCGAAGGTGGTCGGGACCTGGCTTTCAGCCGCATGCTCTTCGCCGCCTTGGGCCTCGCGCAGTTGCCAATCAGCGAGGCAAACTCTCTGCCGGCGCGCCTCGACCCGTCAGTGCGCGGAGAGATGATTGAGCTCATCGAGGTCCTGCGCGACCGACTCCGGCGACCGACCTACTCTCTGGATGCTGAAACCCCGCTGCGTGTGCACGCGACCTACGCGCGTGACGAGGTGAGCGCCGCGCTAGGGCTTATCCGCAAGGGCAAGCTGCTGCGGACTCAAGCCGGTGTCTACCGGAGCGTTGAGCACCGAGCAGACTTGCTCTTCGTCACCCTTGAGAAGGACGAAACGGAGTTCACGCCGTCCACGCTATACAACGACTATGTGATGTCACCCCGTCGCTCTCACTGGGAGAGCCAAAGCGTGACTCGAGCGGACTCCGAGACGGGGCGCCGCTATGTCTCGCCGCCCGTGGGTTGGCGAATTCTGCTCTTCGTAAGAGAACGCCGACGTGACAGCCGTGGTCTCACGATGCCGTACCTCTTACTCGGCCCCGTGCGCTGTGCGTCGGTAAGCAGCGAGCGGCCGATGCAGATCGTCTGGGAGCTAGATCGCGCGATGCCGGACGCCTGGTACGGCCGTACGAAGATGGCGGCGGGGTAGGCAAGCCTGCGCGGCCTACCAACCCCGACTCCACGTAAGCGACCAAGCCTCACAGCCTCATAACGCTTGATTACAGCGCCGGCGTGCCCCACACTCTCTCGCTCACTCCAACAAGCACGCGCTCCGCGCAGCGCACTCGCTTCGACAACTCCAGTTCGGGGGCAGCTCACCATGTTCGATCGTCTAGCAAGCACCACGCTTGGCACAAAGCGGCAGCCTCCGTTACAGCGACAGTCGCAGCCAAAGTGGCGCCTCAGCGTCGCGACATTCTGCGCTCTCACCCTGTTCGCCGCCGGCTGCGGTGGCGGCCAGCGCGGGGCTGACGCGTTCGAGTCACAATTCCCGACCGAGTCAGAGCTTCAAGCGGCGCTCGAATCTCACGACACCGCGTATCCACGCATCGGTGACCAGTCCGTCATCTTGCGGAGCTGGAGCTTCGAGGGGTTGTCCGACCGCCTTGGGCTGCGCGACGCTGACGTGCCCGCCCCGTTCTCGCCCGTGCTCGGTGCGCGTCACACGGCCGGTGCCCACTGCGTCGCCGCGCAGCTCGCGCGATTTGCGACAGAGTATGACGTGTCGCCCTCCATGGAGCTTATCGCGACCTGGCGACAGTACTGCGGCAGCACGCTCGCGTCCGTCGCGATGTATTTTGGCTGCATCGAGGGGGACCCCAACGACGCAGAACTCGCCGAGATGTTGCCGGCCCTGAACGAGCTGCCGCCGGGCTCGATGTTCGGCGTCGCGACCGCACGCACGGAGGCTAAGACATGTGCAGCAGCCGCGTGGGGCAACGCCGCGATCGAGCTCGATGACGGATCGGCCGTTGCCGCCGGGGGCAGCATCCGGATCACAGGTCAGGTCGTCGCCGCGTTTGAGGAGGTCGTTGGCAGTGTCACGGCAGGCCCACACGGCGCAGCATTATGCCAAGTAGATACGTCGGTCTCCGCTCCGCAGTTCGGGCTCATTTGCCCCTTGCTGGGTGGGTCTGATGTTTGGTTAGTCAACGTGCAGTCCCGAAGCCCGGGCCGGCTTCTCTTCGACAAGAGCATCACGATCGCCGTCTTCGCAGACGCCCGACCGGAGCGAGAGTGGACGCTGCGTGTGCCCGCCCTCCCCGGAGACTCGGTCGCAGAGCGCCTACTCGCCGCCACCAACGGGCTGCGCAGCAGCGCGGGGCAGCCACCAATGGCGCTCTCTGAGCCGCAGTCCTCGAATCAATGCCTGGCGGTCGGCCCGATGTTCGACTCATCAGTCGACAATACGACGCGTGACATGGTCGCCCTTGGCCTCATGGCCGGCTGGCACGTCGAGCAGAAGATTAACAACGCGAGCCTGTTCAGCGCGTCTTCTCCTGCGCAGTCGACGGACGACGACCTCGTCGCCTACTTGCTTGAGCAACCGAGCGTGCGCCTCGCGCTCCTCAACCCATCGACCAGCGTGTTGGCTGTCGGCGACGACGCCCTAAACGAGTACGGCGCGCGCGGGCTGGTCGTGACGACCTATAGCAGCATCGACGCCGATACTGACGCCATCGCAACGGCGATGCGGGCGCGAGTGGACGCCGCGCGCCAAGCGCGTGGGCTAACGCCGACCGAGACACTGTCGTCTGCTGGAGAAGCGGCGATGCGACGGTCGGTAGGCGCGCTGAGAAGCACAGAACGGGGCGTCGCCGAAGAACTCGGGAACGCGATGCAGGCGGTTGTCGACGCGACACGCACCGCTGTGGGCGGACAATACTGGATGCTCGTCAGCTCCGTCGACGCGATCCCCGTCCCCGCCGCTTGGCTCGAGGGCGAGCGCTTGCGGCTGTCCCTTCGCGCGGAGCTCTTCACGCCGCGAGGCAGCCCCTGGGCGAGCTACGCCATTATGGCGGTCACGCAGTAGCGCGGGAGGCCGCTCGGCCCCCACCCAGCTATTCGCAGCGGAAGCCCACGCCATCTTGCGCGGCGACATCGTGCACCCGAACCGTGCCGTCCCGCGCAGAGAGACCGAGCACTGCGCCGTCGGCCCACGCTGCCGCTGCCCACTCACCACCTCGGAGCAGCTCGCTCCACCGGATCCGTATGGTGCGGCGGTCGTTAAGTAGAAGCGCGCCATCGGCGATCGTCGTTGGCTCTTGAAGGTGCCAGCCCGTGTCGATCTGCAGCTCGGCATCCCAAAGGTCGACGCGCAGGTCGATGGGCGCGCTCGACGCCGGCCAATCATCGAAGGTGACGTCTAGCACGTTGACGAGTTCGTCGCTGTCGGGCTGCACGCGCACATGCAGCGAGCCGCCCTCTCCGCTGCGACGCACCTCGATGCGAATCTCCGTGCCGCCATCAATGACCGTCGACGCGAGAGTGGGGTCGACCGTATGCACAGCAGGGTCGTAGGGGCGGAGCGAGAACAGGCTCTTCGTCTCAGTGCCTTCGAGGGTCACGCTCTGCCGCGCCACGAGGCCGTGCCAGTCGAGCCACGAGAGCCGATCGGCGACCAACACGGCCGCTGTTTCAGCCGACCCGTCGAGCACGAGCGCGCCGCCCTCTTCCGTCACGTCTCCCGAGACAAGAACGACGCCTGCGCCGGGGCCCGCGCTGGTGCCGAGTTCCCCGTCCTCGAAGTCATCGCTCACCAAAGCAAACAAGGGGTGCTGCACGTAGCCGAGCGCGTCGTAGAAGTGCGCTTCGTTCGTGGCGCAGTGCGCGCCGGTTGTTTGGATGAGGCGAGAGGTCAAGCCGTCTTGCTCCATGCCGTTATGGTAGATATTCATGACGTCGCCTTCCCGGAAGTCGTCGAAGCTCGTCATGAGCGCAAAGCGGCGCTCGAATCCGCGCAGCGCGTCAATGTAGGGCTGCCCTCCCAAGGCAGGGAAGAAGAAGGCGCCCCAAAATTCGTAGTGCCCGTCGGGCTCGCGCGTCTCGTAGTCCTGATCGACTTCACGGGGGTAGTTCGCGCCGCAACGCGGAATCGAGCCCGCGTAGAGCTGCGGGTATTGGTACATCAGCATATGCGCGGAACGCGCGCCGCCTGAGTTGCCCATCGTGTAAACGCGCGTCTCGTCGATGTTAAAGAGCTCCATCGCGCGTAGCGTGCCCATCAACCCGCGGCCCATGCGAACGTCGACGTTCACCGAGTTGCCCGCGCCATCTGGTGCGACGTGAATGAAGCGACCGCTGTCGAGCAACGCGCGGTAGCTGTTGTTGGGTCCGCCGCCGTTGTCGCCCGAATTGATGAACACGATCAAGCCATAGGGCTCGCTCCCGTCATAGGCCTCCGGCACGTAGACGTCGTAGGGCACCGCTGAGAGGTCTTCGTTGGTGCGCACGGCGCCGGTGCCGACGGGCTGCGCCAGCATGCTGGCGTCCTCAAGCAGGCCGAGGATCGTGTTGTCGGACTGGCCGACGCCGAAGGGGATCGGCGCTCCGGGGTTGCTGCCGGGACCGGTAGCCGTTCGGGGGGACGGTGTGACGCTGCCACAGAGGCCGGGCCCAATTGGTGTGACGTCAGGAGACGCGTCGCTCGCAGCGTCCAGGTCAGTGTCGCTCGGCGTGTCGCTGACCGCGTCGTTCTCCGCGTCGTTCTCCGCGTCAACCGAGCCGTCTGCGTTGTCCTCAGAGTCCGGTGCAGCGTCCTCAGCCGTGTCGTCAGCGATATCGCCGGGCTCCGTGTCCGAGGGGGTCGCGGCGGCGCTCGGCGGCGCTGGAACCGTGTCGCAGCCGAGCCACGCGACCGATGTCAGCGCAAAGGCCCAAACGAGG
>JBLFZA010000332.1:0-4883 GCA_047610025.1 Bradymonadia bacterium
AGCAGCAACCTTCGCAGCGTCGGCTGGGCAGAGGTCGATGCAATCGGCCGTTCCGTCTCCGTCACCATCCGTGTCGGCAACACCGCATCCGCAGTCTCCAGCGGAGATCTTGGCAGCGTCGGCTGGGCAGAGGTCGATGCAATCGGCCGTTCCGTCTCCGTCTCCGTCTGTGTCAGCGGTTCCGCACCCGCAAACGCCAGGTGCGATCTTGCCCGCGTCCGTCGGGCATAGGTCGGTGCAATCTGGCTCGAGGTCTCCGTCCGAATCAACGAGGCAGACCGAGCAATCGAGGCCGCCGAACCCGGGGTCGCACGCACAGAGGCCAGTCCCCGCGAGCCCGTCGTCGCACGTTCCCTGGCTGTTGCACGGCGTCGCCGCGCTGCCGGGGCACTCCGTGGCGCAGAGGCCACCGAAGAAGCCGGGGGCGCACGGTGTACCCGTCGCTGCGCACACTTCTGCGGTACAGACATTGCTGACGCAGTCTACGTCATCGACGCATGCGGCGCCGTCGGCGAAGGTGTTGGTCGCTTCGTCGGTGCGACCATCGCAGTCGTCGTCAAAGCCATTCGCTGTCTCGGAAAAGGCCGCCACGAAACGTCCGCGGAAGCTGAACGCGCCACCGGCGTTCTCAAACATCCATTGTGCCGCCACCGTTGTGTCCGCTGCGATGTCTCCATAGTGAAACAGGCCGCCGGCGACATCGCTCGGTTGGTCTGCTGCTGCGCTGATCGTCGTGAGATCGACGCCATTTCCGTACGGGAACCGGTAGCCGTTGTAGCCAACGTTGGGCGTCATGCTCGTGATCTGGGCGTAAGCCTCCGTCAGTCCAAACCCGACAGGCCGCGCCGCGACGTCTGCGCAGAACGCGCCGAGCGTCGTATACGGGAACGCAAGCGGGAAGCCGCAAGAGACAACGTCAGCGAATATCGTTCCGGGGTCCGTCGTCAATGCGACAGTATCCGCAGCTCCATTCGTGATTCTCACCGGGCAGAACAGCGACTGCTCCGCCTGACGGAAACGCGCGGCGTCGGCTGGGTCCCACTCGTCGAGCTCGAGCATTTCGATTCGCAGCCCGCCACCCTCGGGGTCGTAGTGAGCTTCAAAGTTCGCGACAGGAACCCAATCGACCACCTGCGATTGCGTGACATCCGCAATAACCGAGACAAGCACGTCGGTCGACGCCTCGCTCGTTGGGTCATCAGAGTCGCAGCCGGATAAGGCAGCGAGCGAAGTGATGGCAAACGCCGCTGATACGAGCGTCTGAGGCCAAAGACAGGGAACCTTCATAGGATGAACCGTCGCGAGTCGTCGAAAATGCCCATCGTGCGCCGGTTGCACGAAGGGCAATATTCCATGTGGGACATTGTCCAGATACCTCAGCACTACTCGATGGTAAAGCGCAGCGCTGCGAGCGTTCATGTGACCTCCTCGCGGACGCGCATAACAAGCGTCTGGCGTTGAGTCTCCTAGCGCATACGCGGTTGCGCGGCGCGTTACGACACTTCGCTTCGTGCGCCGGCCTTCCGTCGGTCCCCGGCAGGCTGGCGATCCCTGTTTCAAATCCGCGAAGCAGCCGTCAGCGGGAGCCACATGAGAGGCGTCGACGTCTATGCTGACCGAAGCCCTTGACGGTATCGACACACGCTTCGACGATGCGACCGCGGAAGGTAAACGCGCTGCGGCTCTCTAGTCTTTCCCGCGATGCCGAACGAACGCGCTCTGCATGTTCGGGTAACTTAAGGGTGGTCGCGGGAAAGTGTCACAGAGAGGATTCGAGGCGGTTTGAAACTGAGTTCCGACCTACCTTAGGGGACTGTGGATCGACTTTCGTGAGGTTCGGAGTGATAACCCCACGGAAAGTTTGGACAGAGTCCAAGAAACGAACTTCTTGCGACCACCCTGTGGCCGCTAAGCGGCCTTCTTCCCCTTCGTGGCCTTCTCGATCATGTTCTTCAGTGCGGCGCGCTCACTCGACCGAAGCAGCGCCTCACGCTCGTCAATCTGTCCGCTCAGTAAGAGCGCCAGTAACGCGTCGTTCATCATCTGCATCCCCTCGCCACGAGCCGTCTGGATGAGGCTTGGGATCTGGAATGTGCGGGCCTCCCGCACAAGGTTCGCCAACGCTCGATTCGCTAGCAAGACCTCCATCGCCATCGCGCGTCCGCTACCACGCTTCTTGCAGAGCGTCTGCGAAAGCACCGCCCGCAACGTCTCCGACAACGAAAGCCGAACCTGGTCGCGCTCGTCGCCAGGGAACTGGTTGATAATGCGGTCCACGGTGGTCGTCGCGCTGTTTGTATGCAGCGTTCCAAACACCAAGTGCCCCGTCTCGGCTGTTTTTAGGGCGATTCTCGTGGTCTCGAGGTCGCGAAGCTCGCCAATGAGCACCACATCAGGATCTTCTCGGAGCGCGGCTCGGAGGGCGTTGGGGAAACTCTGCGTGTGGCTGCCGACCTCACGCTGATTGATCAGCGCACGCCGGCTCTCGTGAACATACTCGATCGGATCTTCGACCGTCACGATGTGCACATCGCGCTCACGGTTGATGAGATCCACCATCGCCGCGAGCGTCGTCGACTTTCCGCTGCCCGTGGGGCCCGTGACCAATACCAGGCCAGACGGCAACGTACACAGGCCGCGGATTGTGTTCGTGAGGCCGAGCTCGTCTGCGGTGGGCACGTGCATTGGGATGCAGCGAGCGACGATCCCCACACCGTGCCGGTCCATAAAGAGGTTGCAACGGAAGCGCGCACGCCCTCGCTCGTAGGCAAAGTCTGTATCTGCGCGATCTTCGAACTGTTCCCACATCGCATGCGGAGCGATAGCCTGAGCCATCTCGGCGATGTTATCCGACGAGAAGATAGGAGCGTCCGTCATCGGCTTGAGGATGCCGTCCACCCGTATCCACGGGATGTGCTCGGCGCTAATGTGGATGTCGCTCGCGTTTGCTTCGACCATGCGATCGAGCAGCGTGTCGAGCGCTGGATGCTGGGCTATCTGCTGCTGCGCCACGACGGACCTCGATGTCGCAGGCGCCGGGCGTTGCTGGGCGTTGGCCGGCCTGCTTCCCTTATTCGCAAGGGCAGTGACCTTCGCCTGCGGTGCCTGTGTCGCGGCTGATCGTGACGAGCCCTGCGCCGCCATCGGCTGCCTCAACGAGGCCTCGCTCTCGTCGCCAATCGCTTGGTGTACGCCCGTCTCTGCGTCAGGGTCGACCAGCGGTGGACGGTGGCTTGCCCGCGCGGCGAGCGCACTCAACGCATCGGCCATCGCCGCTCGCACGTCCGACCCATCGAGGTGACCGCCTGGCGGAGATGAGATTGCAGGCACCTTCTCCGTTGCGCGTGGGGCCGTCTGCCAGACGCCTGTATCGGCGCGCCTGTGCGTGACTTCTTGCACGAGTTTTACCTGCACCGTCAGGAGCTCGTCTTTGCGCTGCTTCAGCAGTTGGCACGGCCGGCCGCCGACGACGACCTCGCCTGCGAGTGTTTCATCCGAGAAGATCTCGCCAACATCGAGTGACGCAACGTTGTCGAGCAGAAAGGCAGCGAGCGCGTCTTCGCTGAGCGCACGGTCCCCGAGTTGGTGCTGCTCGCCAGCGGCCGTTTGCCCTACGGGCGCTCGACCCGATACGAAGCGAACCAAACAAACTCCGTTCTTTGCCGCATTATCCAACAGCGAGATAACGTCGCTCATTCTGCTCCCTCGGTCGTCTTAACGTTGTCATTGGCTGCGCGGCCTCCCGATATGCGGGCGCCTATTGCCGCGGTTCTGACGCGTGACTTATTGAACAAATAGAGCCGGTCTCCAGAGCGCAGAATGAAGAACGGACGCTCGTCGTTCAGTACATCGACCAATCGCCGGCGATCCGGGTGCATTTCACCGGTCAGCACGTCGCCGGTGATGCTGCCGTCGCCATAGTCGATCGTCGCGTCTTCCACGCAGTCGCTGGCCGCGATGCTCGCCGCGCCGACCTCTTCGCTGGCGGTGGGCCACACCATCCCGATATGCGCGCGGGACAAAAACCGAACTTTGCCGCTGACTGGATCATCGAAGGGTAAAAATCTGTTTTTCGGCCGATTCAGGGCTCGGAGGAGCAAGTCTAGGCCCGCCTCTTCCGTGTTGTTGTCCACGAAGAAGCGACCCGAAATCACTCCGCCTCCCTCAATTCTGACCGCCGCATTGATCGTGCGCCGCTTGATCTTCAGTGCGTTCACTTCCGCCCCCACGCAGATGTCTTGGTTCTTTCTCGTGGGGTTAGAGTGAAGCCCAACAAGACCGCCGTCAATGGGCAGTTTCTGCCGGTCTATCGGTTTTTTCGCACCTTCAACGCGCGCTACCCATGACGTTGCCGAAGAGCGTGTGGGCTGTGCAGTGCGAGATCTTCACCTTCAACAGCTGACCAACCGCGATATCTTCAGGAGGCGTGAAGACCACGGTTTTGAAGTCTTCCGACTTGCCGATCCAGTTTCCGTCCTTCTTGCGAGCTTCGCCGGTCACGAGCACTTCGACCGTCTGATCGACTCGGCGTTGGTAACGCGTCAGTCCGATCTTCTCTTGCATCGCGATCAGCGCGGCGAGGCGCCGTTGTTTGACGTCCGCGGGGATCGTATCCGGGATTTTCTTGGAGGCCAGCGTGCCTTCGCGCTCGGAATACGCAAACATGAACGCGAAATCGAACTCGATCTCGCTTACGAGGTCGAGCGTGCGCTGGTACTGCTCCTCTGTCTCATCGGGGTAGCCCACGATGATATCCGTCGAGATCGCCAGGTCGGGCATCTTCTCTCGTAGCTCGCTGACGATATCGCGGAACTGTTGAACCGTGTACCCGCGGCGCATGTGCGAGAGGATGTCGTCGTCCCCGGACTGCACCGGCAGGTGGA
>JBLFZA010000333.1:0-4858 GCA_047610025.1 Bradymonadia bacterium
GTCGGGGGGCTTTTATCTCGCGACCTCTCTCGAGGCGATTGGCACCCGCGCTGACCCAAACGGGCGAGAGGGTCAGTTGGCTATCGTGCCGGAGATGAAGGCGCGAAGCACGGTTGGGCGACAAGGTCTCACGGTCGCGCTCTGTGCCGGCTTGGGCGACGTTGGCTATGCCAGCCGCTGGGCCCTCGAAGTTCGCGTGGTCGACTATGGCGACGTGCCGGTCGCCATCGGTACTCCGATCGCGCAGGTCGTCTTCCACACCGCGACCGCTACGGACGCAGCATATGACGGCGCCTCACGATATCAGCACCAGGGCACCGTTCGCTTCTTGCCCAAAGCGCTCACCATGAAGCGATAGCGTGGACGACGACACACCAGCAGCAGAGCGCCTCCCCACCCACGTCGCCATCATTATGGACGGCAACGGGCGCTGGGCGACAGAGCAAGGCAAGCCGCGCTCACTCGGTCATCAGGCCGGCGCAGAGGCTGTCAGAAAGGTCGTGACGCGCGCACGCGAGCGGGGCGTAAAATACCTCACGTTGTATGCGTTTAGTTCGCAGAATTGGAGTCGGCCAAAGTCGGAGATCAGAGAGCTGATGAGCCTGCTCATCACCTTCTGCCATCAGGAGCGTACGCTCTTGATGGACAAGGACATTCGATTTCGCATCATCGGTGAACGGTCTCGAGTGCCACGCACCGCGCGGGTGGCATCGGAGTTTCTTGAGAAGGCCACTAAGAAGAACGACTCCATGCAGCTCATCATCGCGCTAAGCTATGGCGGGCGCGAAGAAATCGTCGAGGCGGCGCGCGCCATCGCGGAAGAGGTCGCGGCCGGTGAGCTGAAGCCGAGCGAGATTACCGCGGATTCGTTCAGCGAGCATTTGTGGACAGCCGACGTGCCGGACCCCGACCTGGTGATTCGAACGAGCGGCGAGCTTCGCGTGTCGAACTTTCTGCTTTGGCAGATCGCCTATTCCGAGATCGTCATCGACGATTGCTACTGGCCAGACTTCGATGGGGATGCGTTTGACAACGCGCTCGCTGTGTACGCGAGTCGGGAGCGGCGCTTCGGCGGTGTGCGGCCGAAAGCGTAATGGGCAGCCGTTAGGCTGTGATCAACGAGGCCGCGTTTGCTCAACCGAACCGACAATTTGTTTGGTTAGGCGATCAACGCAGTCTTCAGATGATACTCGCTCGGCGACACCGGAAAGTCCGGGGCGGGTCTCCACGTCTGTACGACACGCCGTCCGACATGCGAGGCGCGGTCACGGCAGAGGCGTGAGAAGCTGTCCCTTGCCAACTGTGCCGCGTTCGTGCCCACGAAGAGCTCACCGTTCGGATTGAGGGCTCCGAGCGCGAGTGCCATCAACTCACCGAGGTCGCTCGGAATAGAGAAGCGCCGCGCCTTACCCTTTTTGCCGTGGCTGAACGTCGGCGGATCGAGCACAATCGCGTCGAAGCGGTTGCCGAGTTTCGCCGCCACTTCAAGATAGGAGAAGGCGTCCTTCGCCACGAATCCCGTTGCGGGCGCGTCCATTTCGTTGAGCGCGAAGTTGCGTTTGCCCCACTCTAGGTAGCGCTTCGTGACGTCCACATTAACGACAGTGTTGTGCGGCGATAGCGCAACGCCGAACCCACACGTGTAGGCAAACAGATTCAATACGCGACGTCCCGACCATCGCTCTCGAAGGTCTCTTCGAACGTCGCGCATGTCGAAGAAGAGTCCGTGCGAGAGTCCGCGGTCGGACGCAAACTCGTAGCGCAGCCCTGACTCGGTAGCGATGGTCGTTTCGGCATTGAACCCGACGCCGAGCCGTTGCAGCGTTTGCTCCGCGTTCGCCTCCGACTCGTAGGGGTCGTCGCCCTGATTGCCGGGCCGGTCGTATCGCCAGACGAAGCGCTCAATACCATGGGGACGCAGCGCGGCAACCGTTGCCTCGACGGCCTCACTGGCCGCATATCCAGCGTTGCGATAGACCACCCAAGCGACGTCGCCGAGGCGATCGATCGTCAGACCCGCGAGCGCGTCGAACTGACGGTGCACGACGCGGTAGGCCGTTGTCTCCACCCCAAGCCCCGCGTGGTCTCGACGCCACCATGCAGCGTCGAGCGCCTCCCGAAGTTGAGCGACCGGTAGGGGACTCTCGAGACTAATGGGCATCGTTCCTCAAGGGGGCTTTGTCGCTCGCGGCCTGACGGCGCAGCCACATCCAAATATTCGTGACCGCTGCCGGCGTGACGCCGGCGATTCGCGCGACTTGGCCGAGAGAGGTTGGGCTGACATTTGAGAGCTTCTCTCGCACTTCGTTGGAGAGCCCGGGGACCTCACCGAAGTCGATGCCGTGCGGGATCTTCACGCGGTCGCTTGTTTGCAGAACGACGGCCTGCGCTCTTTGGCGTTCGAGGTAGCCCGCGTATTTCATCTCGATCTCGACCGCCTCGCAAACGTCAGAGGGCGCCGTGTCGAGACTCAGGTCGGGAAACAGGCCCGCCAGGTCGGGGAGCTTCGCGTGAGGGCGCCGTAGCAGCGCGTCGGCCTGCACGCTCTTGTCCAAGGTGCCCAGCCCAGCGCTCGTGACATGCTCTCGATTTTTGGCGCTCGGTCCGATGGTGGTCTCGCCGAGACGCGCGATGACACGTTCTACGTGGTCGCGCTTCTTCTCAAACACGCGGTAGTCGTCGCCGCTGAGTAAACCAAGCCGATGGCCAAGCTCTGAGAGCCGCCGGTCCGCATTGTCTTCCCGCAGTAGCAGCCGGAACTCGGCGCGCGAGGTGAACATGCGATACGGCTCCTGCGTCCCACGCGTTGTTAAGTCGTCGATGAGTACGCCAATGTATGCTTCATCACGGGAGAGCGTCACCGCGCTCTCATTGCGTGCGGCGCGGGCGACGTTAATGCCCGCCATTAGACCCTGCGCCGCCGCTTCTTCGTACCCTGACGTGCCGTTGATTTGGCCAGCAAGATAGAGGCCGGGTAGCTTGCGAAGCTCCAGCGTGGGATCGAGCTGAACCGGGTTCACGAAGTCATATTCGACCGCGTACCCGGGGCGGATGATCTCCGCGTTCTCGAGGCCCACGATCGACCGAACGAGCGCGACCTGCACATCGTAGGGCAGCGAGGTGGAGATGCCGTTCGGATACACCTCAGTCGTGTCGAGGCCCTGTGGTTCGAGAAAGATCTGGTGCCGGTCCTTGTCGGCGAATCGATGGATCTTGTCCTCAATGCTCGGGCAGTAGCGCGGCCCGGTTCCTTGAATGGTGCCATCAAACATTGGGCTGCGATCGAGCGCCGCGGCGATGATGTCGTGGGTGTTCTGATTGGTGTACGTCACCGAGCAGGAGACCTGCCGCAGGGGCGTGTAGCTGCCGTAGAACGAGAACCCGGTCCAGTCTTCATCGCCGTACTGGGGCTCGCAGGCGTCCCAGTCGATGGTGCGGGTGTCCAGCCGTGGTGTTGTGCCGGTCTTGTGCCGACCCATCTCGAGGTCGAGCCCCGAGAGCTGTTCCGCGAGCCCAACAGACGCCTTATCGCCGGCGCGGCCGCCAGCGATATTGGACTGACCGAAGTGCAGGAGCCCGCGCAAGAAAGTACCGGTGGTCAAAATGACTGCACCGGCTCGATACTCAACACCCAACTGATCGACTGCGCCAACACATCGCCCATCGTCAATGACGAGTCGCTGCACGGTGCCTTGCTTCACAAAGAGGTTGTCGGTGTTGAGGATCTCTCGCTGCATCTCGCGACGATAGACGCGCATGTCGCTCTGCGTTCGCGAGGACCAGACCGCAGGCCCCTTCGAGCGATTTAGCTTCTTGCCATGAATGGCGGACCGGTCGGCGACGCGGCCCATGATTCCGCCGAGTGCGTCAATCTCCTTCACGAGGTGACCCTTCGCCATGCCGCCGACGGCAGGGTTACAACTCATCGCGCCGATGGTATCGACGTTCATTGTGAGCAGGAGGGTGCGCTGGCCGAGCCGGGCGAGGGCGTGGGCAGCCTCGCAGCCAGCGTGTCCGCCGCCGACAACAATCGCGTCGTAATAGGTGATGGTCATGACGTATCTCAGAGAGGTGCACCCGTGCTCTAGTGCGGCTCGGGGCCTGCGTCGAGCGCGATTGTGGAGGCTCTGGAGTGGGCAACTTTGGTAAGAATCGTGCCGCGTACGCGGCGGAGCCTGGCGCTGAGTCAGTGAAATTGAGGGTTTGCGACGCGCGAAGTGTGTCAACACGCTTTTATTTCTCGGCGGAATGGTGCAAAGCATAGTCCCGGACGCAAAGGATGTGCAGAATCTCCCGTCGATTCTCACGTGTGACAGGTGAGCCTGTGGCTGGCCTGAGGGCCGAACTCACTCCTCTGCTGAAGCGATTTCCCAGAAAATCCCAGTCAGGAAACTTGGCGTCACGACTCGCGTGAGCGCGATAGAACCGTTTCGGTAACGCACTGCGCGTAGAGCGAGAGCGGCCCGACGATCCCGCTGAGAACTCAACTATTTTTCGTAAGTCGCTCTCTCGCGACGATCCCTCAACGCACGTACCAAAGAGATACCGTGACGAAGAAAGAAATGGCTGCAAAGCTCGCTAAGAAGGCTGAACTTTCCGTGGCTAAGGCCACAGAAATTCTCAACATCATCTTTGACGCTACCCCCGGCAACGGCATCATCGCGGTTGAACTCGACGCAGGTCGTAAGGTCACAATCCCCGGTTTCGGTACGTTCGAGACGAAGCACCGCCCCGCGCGTGAGGGCCGTAGCCCCGCAACAGGCGAGAAGATTATGATCAAGGCGAAGAAGCACGCCAAGTTCAAGCCTGGCAAGACCCTCCGCGACCGCGTCGCAGAGTAGGCCTAGAGGAACGAATG
>JBLFZA010000334.1:0-4850 GCA_047610025.1 Bradymonadia bacterium
GCGCGACAGTTGACAACTTAGGGTTGCGAGCGCAGGTTGCTCGTCCTACTGAACCACCGTTCATTCACACCCAGCGAGGGCTCTCTCTCATGGCATTTCACTTCCGCAAGGTCGCTGTTCTCGGCGCAGGCGTCATGGGCTCCGGCATCGCCGCTCAGCTCGCAAACGCCGGCATCCCCTGCTTGCTGCTCGACATCGTACCCCCAAACCCCGCCGAGGGCGAAGACACGACGACGCTCGCCTTCCGCAACAAGTTCGCTGCCGGCGCCCTGCAGAAGATGAAGAAGCAGAAGCCTGCTCCCCTCATGAGCAAGGCGGCACTCGACATCATCTCGGTCGGCAACTTCGACGATCACATGGACCAGCTCGCGGACTGCGACTGGGTCATCGAGGTCGTCAAAGAAGACATGACCATCAAGCAGAAGGTCTTCGCGAACGTCGAGAAGCATGTACGCCCCGACACCATCGTGAGCTCGAACACATCGGGTTTGTCGATCGAGGGAATGCTCGAAGGTCGTGGCGCGAGCTTCCGTAAGCACTTCCTCGTGACGCACTTCTTCAACCCCGTGCGCTACATGAAGCTGCTCGAGCTCGTGCGCGGGCAGAAGACAGCCGACGACGTCGTGCAGGCGATTCACACTTTCGGCGAGGAGACGCTCGGCAAGGGTATCGTCTACGGAAAGGACACCACCAACTTCATCGCCAACCGCATCGGCGTCTACGGCATCATGAAGACCGTGGAAGAGATGCAGAGCTTCAACCTCACCGTCGAAGAAGTCGACAAGGTCTTCGGCCCTGCAATGGGGCGCCCGAAGTCCGCGATCTTCCGAACGGCGGATCTCGTCGGGCTCGACACGCTGATTCACGTCGCCGACAACTGTTACGACACGCTGCCGGACGACGAGGCGCGCGAGACCTTCAAGAAGCCGCAGTTCCTCGTCGATATGGTTGCGAAGGGGCTGCTCGGCGACAAGTCAGGCTCCGGATTCTACAAGAAGTCGAAGGACGCTGACGGAAAGCGCGTCATCCTCTCCCTCGACCTCGATACGCTTGAGTACAGCGAGCAGAAGAAGGTGCGATTCGACTCTGTCGGAGCCACTCGTGGCGTCGACGACGTCGGAAAGCGCGTGAAGACGATGCTCGCTGGTGAGGATGAGGCAGCGAAGTTCGCCGAGAAGGTGACGCTTGATGTGCTCGCCTACTCGTCGCGACGTATCCCAGAGATCGCCGACGACATCGTCAACATTGACCGCGGTATGCGATGGGGCTTCGCGTGGGACATGGGCCCCTTCGAGACCTGGGACGCGATCGGCGTTGAGGCAGGGCTCGCGCGTATGGCCGAGCTCGGTCTCGAGCCCGCACAGTGGGTGAAGGACATGGTCGCCTCCGGGCGCACCTCCTTCTACGGAGTCGACGGCACCGCAGACACCTACTTCGACAAGGGTAGCGCGGCCGCGGCCCAGGTCCCGACGAACGAGCGCGAGCTCCGCGTCGTGCACCTCAAGCGCGGCAACAAGAAGGTAAAAGAGAACTTCGGCGCTACCTTGTGGGACATGGATGACGGCGCGCTGCTCGTCGAGTTCCACACCAAGATGAACTCCATCGACGATGACGTCATCGCGATGTTGGAGGCGTCGATTGAGATCGCCGAGAAGGACTTCAAGGCCATCGTCATCGGCAACGATGACAAGACAGCCTTCTCCGCAGGCGCCAACATCATGGGCTTGCTCATGGCGGCGAAGAGCGGCCAGTTCGAGTCCATTCGCACGCTGATCACGCGCTTCCAAGCCGTGAACCAACGCCTGCGCTACTGCAACGTGCCGGTTGTCACGGCGGTCGGCGGCCTCGTGCTCGGCGGCGGCGCGGAAGTCACCATGGCGGGCAACGCGGTGCAGGCGAAAGCCGAGACCTACATGGGCCTCGTTGAGGTCGGTGTGGGCCTCATTCCTGGCGGAGGTGGCAACCTGCAGCTGCTCCGCAACCTGTACGCGCCATTCGCGGATGACAAAGAGTTCGACCCGTTCCCCTTCATCAAGAAGGCGTTCTTCTCGATCGGTATGGCGAAGGTCGCGACCTCAGCAGAAGAGGCTAAGGAGGCCGGGTTCCTCGGGCCGGAATGCGGCATCTCGATGAACGGCGACTTCGTGCTCAATGACGCGAAGGCGCGCGCGATCGGTATGGCCGACGCCGGCTTCCGACCTCCGCGCGAGACCAAGTTCTTGCTGCCTGGTCGCCCTGGCGCAGCAACCATCGCGACGGTGCTGCACGACATGGAAGAGAACCGACACATCTCCGAGCACGACCGCGTGATCGGCAGCAAGCTCGCCAGTGTGCTCTGCGGCGGTGACTGCTCGGCGACCGTACCGGTCACCGAAGCGCACCTGCTTGAGATCGAAGCGGAGACCTTCCTCAGCCTCTGCGGCATGGAGAAGACGCAAGCGCGCCTGGAGCACATGCTCATGAAGAACAAGCCGCTGCGCAACTAGCGATACGACTCAATCAAACAACGATCTAACCTGCTACCGAGACACACCATGACCACACCGGTTGTTATCGCGAGTGCGACACGAACCCCGTTTACGCGGGCGCTGAAGGGCGAACTGAAAGACACCCTGCCCGACACCATGGGCGGCTGGGCGATTGCCGAAGCGATGAAGCAGGTGCCTGGCGTCACCGGCGAGATGATTGAAGACGTCATCCTCGGCTGCGCCATGCCCGAGGCAGAGCAGGGCAACAACATCGCGCGCCTCGCGGCGATGTATGCAGGGCTGCCTCACACCGTTCCGGCCATGACCGTGAACCGATTCTGCTCCTCCGGCGTGCAGTCGATCGCGTTGATTGCGCAGGCCATTCAAGCAGGCTCGATCGAGGTGGGTATCGGCGGCGGAACCGAGTCGATGTCGATGATCCCGATGGGCGGTAACAAGTTTGTTACCAACCCCGAGCTGCTCGAGATGCATCCAGCCGTCTACACGACGATGGGCGCCACCGCAGAGAACGTCGCTGAGAAGTTTGGCGTCACGAGGGAAGACATGGACGTCTTCGCGGCGCAGAGCCAAGCCCGCGCTGAGGCCGCACAGGACAACGGCAAGCTCGCAGACGAGATCTTCGAGGTCACAGCGACGGTGTTCGACGCCAAGGGCCAGCGTCAGGAAGTCACGCTGGACCACGACACCATCAACCGACGCGGTTCCACTGTAGCTGGCCTGACGCGCCTTCGTCCGGTGTTCCGCGCCGGGGGCACGGTGACCGCCGGTAACGCCTCACCGCTGACCGATGGCGCCGCAGCGGCTGTGCTCTTGAGCGTCGCGAAGGCCGAAGAGCTCGGCGTTAACCCGCTCGGCTTCTTCCATGACATTCAGGTGGCCGGTGTGCCGCCGGAGATCATGGGCATCGGCCCTGTGCCGGCTGTGCGAAAGCTGCTCGCGAAGCATAACCTGACCGTCGCCGACATCGATGTGTTTGAGCTGAACGAGGCCTTTGCCGCGCAGTCGCTCTACTGCATTCGCGAGCTTGGGCTCGACCAAGAGAAGGTCAACCCGAACGGCGGCGCGATCGCCCTCGGTCACCCGCTCGGCGTCTCCGGTACGCGAATGACCGCCACGATTCTCCGCGAGCTCAAGCGCCGTGGTGGGAAGTACGGCGTCGTGACGATGTGCATTGGCGGCGGCATGGGCGCCGCGGCGCTGGTGAGCGTCTAGTCCGCTGAGGCTCCACGGCCGTCGTGAAGCAGACGGTGCAGCATGACGCTCTCACATGACCGCCTACTCGCCACGTGTCCCTCGGGCCGCGTGGCGATTGACGTTCGTGGCCCTACGAGGGGCTCTATTCGATCGGTTCTACGGTGACCCGGATAATCCAGTCCCCGGGGATGTTGTTGTCCTGGCTCGAGATCCAGAAGTCCTCGTCGTCGCCGGTGCCGGAGACGAAGTACCAGTTTCCGGCTTCGAGGTTCAGACTCGCGTCGAATCCGAAGCTCGGCAGCCCATCGCTGGGCACGATAAATCCGACGCACAAGGCGCCTTGGAACTGTACGTCGAGATCCTCAACATCGAACGAGTTCAAGAACGCGTCGCTCGAGTTGAGCTGTAGCTCATCTGAACGGGCGAGCAAGCTCGCTGGCGGGTTCGTCGCGTCGCCGCTGCCATAGAAGATGGCGCGAGTTGGGAAGTCATCCAACGGGTTGAGGCCGTCGCCGAAAGCCACGCTCACTTCGACAACTCGGTATGCGAGCGTCGGCGCGGCGGGGGCGAAACAAGCCGCGACGATGTCATCGCCGAAGAGCTCCGTCGCGCTCGTCGAGAAAGACTCTCCGAACCCGTTGGAGTCGTTCTGCAAGTCGAGTGTCAGTGTGCCCGAGCATTCGGATGCGTCGAACTCACAGTTGGCCGTGCAACGCAGGTCCCCAAGCACAAAGCCGATTTCGTCGCATTCAAGGCCGTTGAGGTCTCGGCCGTCGCACTGCTCGCCTTCGTCGACCACGTTGTTGCCGCACCCATCGCATGCGGGGTCGCCCTGACAGTCGCTGTCGGCGCAGTCGACGAGCCGGTCGCCGTCATTGTCTATGCCGTCGTTGCAGTTGCCGCTCTCTATGCCGGGTTGCGTGTCCGTCACGTCTGCGGGTGGCACGTCGGGCTCGGCGTCCGTGGCATCCGCCGCGTCGCCGATATCCGCGGTGATGTCGGAGACAACATCCGCCACGTCCGAGTCGTCTACGTCTACGTCGTCTTCGGTGGCGCCGAGGCAAATGCGGTCTTCGCCGCTGAGTTCACACGTGCCGCTTGGGCAGTCAGCGTCCGTGAAACAGTTGACCGTCGGGAGTGGTGAGCCACAGCCGCTGCTCGCAACGA
>JBLFZA010000335.1:0-4842 GCA_047610025.1 Bradymonadia bacterium
TGACGATGAGGATCATACGCGCAGAGTGCCGATCGGTGGGCGAGCGTCAAGTGTCGACGACCAAGACGTAACCGTTCGCATGGGGCAGAGGGAGCGTTGCGGTGAGGTGCGGTGAGGTGCGGTGAGGATAACTGCTGGATCGAGATCTGGGGAGGTGAGATAGTCCGCGGGATCTCCTCGAACCGACGAACTGCCAATGACGCTGCGACGACTCATCCCCTATTCTTCTGCCCTCGCAATGCTGGCTATCGGCTGCAACGACGCGAGCACGCCGATCGGCCTTCTGCAAGATGTGGTGTCCGACGGCACGTCAACAGATACGGGGTCGACCGATACAGACTCCGACGGGGGAACGGACACCCTCGAGGATACGAGCGTGCTCGATGTCGTCATACGGCCGGACAGCGGAACGGCGGACAGCGGAACGACGGACAGCGGAACGACGGACAGCGGAACGACGGACGTCGTGACGCGCCCGGACACCGGCCCGGAAGACACGTCTGGCGACACCGGATCGCCTACGATCAGCGACGCAACGCGGGAAGCCGCTCGACAGGTATGCGAGCAGTTTGAGGAGTGCGGGCTCGCCAGCGCTCGCGAGTGCGCCGCAGGCATCGCCGACAGCCTCTTCGACTACGCATATCGGGCGGCCGACGACTTTGAAGCATGCGACGCAGCGCTCGGGAGATTTCTCACCTGCGTCGACGTTGAGTTGCAGCAGGAGTGTGACCAAGAGGCGCAGTACAACTGCGAGCGCGAGCAGCAAGATATCGCTTACGAGTGCGGACTTTACGACGGGTACTGAGAAAGTACGTTGGCGCAGGCCTGAGCGGCTGCGTACTGGACTAAGACTGGAAAACGTGGGACAGCCTGAAATCACGCGTATTCGAATGGGGCGCGACATATGTTGCAACGACTGATTCCGTATTCTTCAGCGCTCGCATTGATCACGTTCGGCTGTGGCGACGGCACAACTGGCGCAAGTGACACATCTAGCGACGACGCTGATGAAATCGCTACGAGCGACACGCTAAGCGACGTGGACGGGCCCGAGGCGGGTGTCGAATCCGATGTCGCGTCGCCCGACGCTGCCGACGTTGACCCTCAAGATGTCTCGACTGACGTTGCCGAGTCCGACTCGCTGAGCGAGCAGACGATCGGCGCGCTCCGAGCACTCTGCGATCGATACGCTGAGTGCGGAATTGGCGGCGCGACCCGATGTCGGAACGATATTCGGGATCTGCTGATCCGCGACGCGTACTCTGAGGCTGAGGACTTCGGCAGGTGCGACGTCGCTCTTGGGGCGCTCTTCGTTTGTCTCGAATCCGAACTCGACGAGTGCCAGTGGGAGGGGCCGGACAACCGGTGTCAGCCAGAGAACGAAGAGGTCTACTCTGCCTGCAACGCTCCCGAGGAAGAGGACACCACGGACCCTCCCAGCGCAGACGCTGGTGTGCCGAGCGACGTGTCCGACGTCGATGTTCCGGACGACGCGGAGTATGAGATGGCGGAGAGTACGCGCGCCCTGATCGGTCGCTATTGCGAGCTCGAGGAAGCCTGCTTTGAGGAGGGACTTCCGCTGGGCCGATGCGTGTCCTTCCTTGAACAGGCGATTGGCATCGCAAACGATCCGGCAGGCTGCGAGGACACAACGCAGCGCATGCTGACTTGCCTGTCTGCAGCTCGGACGCAGGGCTGCGACGCGTCGACGCTAGAGTGCGAAGACTATTACTCGGAGTTCGACGCCGCTTGCGAGACCGACTACTTCGACTGAGGCTTCCCGACTTCGGTGTGAGCGGCTTCGCCTGCCGAGGGGACGAACGCCTGCTAGGAGGATGATAACGCTCGCCTCGCGCCCTACAGCAAGCTCTGTGGGTCGACGTCCGTGCGCATGCGCACATCGAGCTTCGCCCAATCTTTCGCTTGCGTGCTGGCGAAGTGCAGCGCGAGTCGCGTCGAGGCGTGAATCGGCTTTCGCGTCGTGCCTCGCAGAATCACATGCATGCGGAAGCGGTCGCGCACTCGGGCGATCGGAGCGTCAACGGGGCCTTGCACGGAGACGGAGGAGTCGCCGTTCTTCCGCACGTAGCTGACGAGGCGGCCGGCGCGCTCGAGCAGGGCGGAGGGGTCAGGCGCGTCAAAACGAAGCAGCACCATGTGGCCAAAGGGCGGGTAGCGCGTGCGCTCGCGAAAGCGCAGCTCGGCGCCACTGAACGCGGCGAAGTCGTGCGTGCGTACTGCTTGAAGTACCTCGTGCTCGGGTCGCCATGTTTGTACAAGCACGCGGCCTGGGCGGTCGGCACGGCCCGCGCGGCCGGCGACCTGCGCGAGGAGCTGAAAGGTGCGCTCCCCGCTGCGGAAATCGGGGAAGCGCAGGCTCTGGTCAGCGTCGATGACGCCGACGAGCGTCACCTTCGGGAAGTCATGCCCCTTGGTGACCATTTGTGTGCCGACGAGCACGTCGAGCTCGTGGTTGCGAAAACGTTGCAGCAGGCGCTGCAACCCGCGGCCTCGCGCGGTGTCGCGATCGAGGCGTGCGACGCGGAGGTCGGCGAAGGCCGTGTCGACCACGTCTTCAATCTGCTCCGTGCCCATTCCCACCGTCTCAAGCGTCTCGCTGTTGCACGACGGGCAGGCCTCGGGCAGGTCGGCGTCGGTGCCGCAGTAGTGACAGCGCACGCCGTTGCGTGCGCGGTGGTAGGTCATGGCGACGTCGCAGCGCGCGCACTCAAGCGCGGTGCCGCAGGTGCTGCACTGCACGGACGGCGCGAAGCCGCGGCGATTCATGAAGAGAATCGACTGCTCGCCAGCCCTCGCGGCCTCCCGCACTGCGAGCTGCAGCGGTGCGGAGAGCACCGCGCTGACGACGTCTCCTTCGCCGGGCGGGTGGTCCTTCATGTCGATGAGTTCAACAAGCGGCATCGGCCGGCCGGCGACGCGCTTGGTGAGCTCGACCGCGATGTAGCGGCCGGTCTCCGCGTTGCGGACCGTCTCCAGCGAGGGCGTAGCGCTACCGAGTACACACAACGCGCCGAGCTTGTGCGTGAGCCAGACGGCGAGATCTCGTGCGTGATAGGGCACGCCTTCGTGCTGCTTGAAGCTCGGGTCATGCTCCTCATCGACAATGATGAGGCCAAGGTCTTGTATGGGCGCGAAGAGAGCCGAGCGCGCGCCGATGATGAGGGAGACGCGCCCGTCTCGAATCTGCCGCCACTGGTCGAAGCGTTCGCCGGGCGAGAGGCCCGAGTGCAGCACGGCGATGGGGACATCGAGCGCGGAGCGGAAGACACCGACGAGCTGCGGCGTGAGGGCGATCTCAGGCAGCAGCACGAGCGCGCGTCGACCGAGCTCGGCGCAGCGGCGGAGCAGACGAACATAGAGCTCTGTCTTCCCGCTGCCGGTGACGCCGCGCAGCATCGCGATGGTGGCCTTATCCGCCTCCCGAACCTCTTCGGACCCCTGGGTGACGTCGCCTCGCCCGCCGTCGAGACCGGGCAGCAGGGCTCCGAGGGCGGCCGCTTGCTCTTCCGTGAGAATCGGGTCTGCGTCGCGTCGTTCAGCGCCGGTACCGGAGAAGGGGTCCCGCACAACTTCTTCTTCTCGCGTGGCGACGAGCCCACGCTTCTCGAGGCTGCGTATCACGGCTGCGGTGGAGCCGACGTGGTGCCTCAGGTCAGAGGCCGTGGCTTCCTTTTCTTTGACGAGCCACTGCATGACGCGCTGTTGGATTGCGCCGAGCGTGCCGGCACCGCGGGTGACCAGAGTGATGAGGGTCTCTGTCTTGACGCGCACCTTACCGCCCTCCGTGCGGAGCGCCGAGGTGAGTGCGCCTGCGGCCTCGAGGGCGTCGAGGTCGGCATGTTTCGAGCCTCGTACGAGCGCAAGAAGCTCCTCGGGTCGCATCGCCCGCTGACCATCGCGCAGCAGCTCCCAGAGTTGCGATTGAGTCTCGCCGAGGTGACGGGCGTCTTCCTCGGTGAAGGCGCCGGAGACAGCCTCCAGCCAGCGAGAAGAGCTCACGGTGGTCTCCGCCGGAAGCGCCAGCTTCACGACCTCGCCAACCGGCTGATGATAGTAGCGCGCGGCCCAAAGCAGCATGTTCAGCTGTGCCTCGGGCACGACCGGCGTCGCGTCGACAACGTCCGCAATTGTGCGAATCCGCGCGACGCCCTCGGGCCGATGCTCGCTCCGTCCGATCACGACGCCGACGCGAGAGCGCTGGCGGAAAGGCACGAGTACACGCACGCCGAGCACGGCCAGCGGAGCGAGATGCTCCGGGACAGCGTAGGTGAACGCCGTATCTACGGGGACGTCTATCGCGACCTGTACATACACGAGGGCGCTGTCTGCCTGCGTCGCCTTGCTCGCTGACGACTTAGGCGCCCGTCGGTTGGCCGTCGACGCGAGCTCATTCGCGCGCCCTGATGTGCTCTCGTCCTCTGCGAGCCCAATGCTGCCCTGGGAGTCGTCAAGCCGTGAGTCGCCAAGCCCAATTCTGCCTTGTTTCGGCCCGTCTGGCCGGCTCATAACGGCAGTCTCGGGAAACGCGGTCGAGGCGGCACAGGGGGGACAAGAGGCGAGAGCGCGGTGGCGCTTGGTGCGGCGTCGAACACGCGGAACTCAAGCACGCGCTGGTCTCCACGCCAGACGCTGGCCTCTGTGGGCCACCACCCGCCGGTGATGCTGCCGTACTCGGTGGCTCGCACCGTCCACTTCGCTTCTTCGCGCCCGAGCACAATCTCGCGGGTTCGCGCGATCCCTGGCTCAAATGCGATATGGGCGGCGCCATCTCCGACTCGCTGCACGAGCACGTCGCCGGGTTCAATATAGATGAGGCCGAGG
>JBLFZA010000336.1:0-4838 GCA_047610025.1 Bradymonadia bacterium
GGTCTCCGGTGGCGGACGCTGCAACGTGACGCATTCCTGCTTCGACCCGGCGCAACTCGCGACCCACTATCCCCGAGGTGCTCGCGAGCTTCGCGGCGCGTTCCACCGCTTTCAACCGACGGACACGGTCGCCTGGTTCGAGGCACGTGGCGTACGACTGAAGACCGAAGCGGACGGGCGCATGTTCCCCGTCACCGATGACTCGCAGACGATCATTGACTGCCTGACCGAGGCCGCGAATCGGGCGGGCGTCAGACTTCGCAAGGGTGTCGGCGTGCGACGCATCGTCACGCAGGATGACGGGCGCCTGCAGCTGAGCATGACGGACGACTCGACGGTCACGTGCGAGGCGGCCTGTCTCGCCGTTGGCTCGTTGCGCGCCTCCCCTCTACTCGCGTCACTCACCGCGCTCGGCCACAAAATCGAGCCGCTGGCGCCGTCGCTCTTCGCGTGCAACGTCGCCGACAAGCGCACTCACGGACTATCGGGGCTCGCCGTGCCGGAGGCGTCTGTTCGTTTGTTGCCGAAAGGCAGCACACATCGCGGGCCCATCTTGATCACGCATCGCGGCGTGAGTGGCCCGGCAATCCTCCGCCTCTCCGCCTGGGAGGCTCGCGCATTCCAAGCCGAGAAGTATCACGTACGGATCGCCATCAACTGGCTTGGCGAGATGAAGGAAGAGCAGCTTCGCGGCGAGCTCGCGACGCTTCGGTCGGAGCGCCCCAAGGCGACCGTCGCTGCCCAGGGTCTTGGCGTAGTGCCTCGTCGGCTATGGCGGCGCTTGGTGACCGCCGCGGAGATCGCCGACGAGACACCGTGGGCTCAGCTGTCGAAGAAGCACGAGCGACGGCTCGCCGACCAGCTACTGCGCGGCGAGTTTGCGGTGCAGGGCAAAACAACAAACAAGGACGAGTTTGTGACGTGCGGAGGAGTTCGGCTAAAGGAGGTCGACTTCCGCACGATGCAGAGTCGACGCGTTCCGGCGCTCTACTTCGCCGGCGAATGTTTGGATGTTGATGGCATCACGGGCGGGTTCAACTTCCAAGCCGCGTGGACGGGGGGGCACATTGCTGGCAACGCGATGGCCGACGCGATCGGTCGTGCCGGAACCGAAGCGGTCGCCGGGACACTTGCCGAGTAACAATCGGCGTCTAACCTGCCGCGACCCATTCCTCATCGCGAGACCCTGCATGACGACGCCCACCCTCAAGCTCTACTACTTCGACTTCGACGGCGGTGCCGGTGAAGCGGCACGACTCACCTTCCACATCGGTGGCGTCCCGTTCGAGGACTATCGCTTCATGCGGGAGGGGTGGAAGGAGATCAAGCCAACGACGCCTTACGGTTCGGTACCGGTACTTGAAATCGACGGCCAGATGGTCGCGCAGTCGACAGCGATTACGCGCTACGCTGGCAAGCTCGGTGGTCTCTACCCGACCGACGACATGCAAGCGCTGCTCTGCGACGAAGTCATGGACATGATCGTCGAAATCGACAGCCGCCTCTCAATGACAATGTTCATCAAGGACGAAGACGAGAAGAAGACCGCGAGAGAAGAGCTCGCCGCGGATAAGCTCCCGGTGGTCTTCAAAGGTCTTGAGCGACGTCTCGAAGGCAATGGTGGCGAATGGTTCGCCGATAAGCGCCTGACCGTCGCAGACCTACGCGTATTCGTGATCCTGCGTCGCCTGATGAACGGCGTGCTCGACCACATCCCCGCAGACATTGTCTCGCAGATCTCTCCCCCGCTCGCCGCTCACTTCGAGCGTGTGAACGCGCACCCATCCGTGGTCGCCTACTACGCCATGCGAGAGGCTGCGAAGAGCGACGCTTAGCGCCGCGTCTCGAGCAGCTGCTGCCTCAGCGTCTCGCACTCAGACGGTGGCGTTGCTCCGCCCATGAGATCGATCTGCTCGTTCGGGTCTGCGGCGAGGTCGTAGCAGCCGAACAAGTCCGGCGCGGTGACGTCGAGCCACTGAACCTTGTAGCGGGCGTCGCGAATCGCGGCTTGCTCGACGAACGGCTCAGGGCCAGCCTCCCCGTCCATATAGAGCGTGTCGCGCTGGGACCCCGCGCCGTTGAGGGCGGGCACGAGCGACACGGCGTCTACGCCGGGCGGCACCTCAGCGCCGGCGAACTCCAGCAAGGTCGCGAACAAGTCCGCAGAGTGAGCCATGACGCGGAGGGTACCGCGCTCCGAGACGCGTTCTTCGGGACCGCTGACCCACATCGGCACGCGAATACCGCCCTCGAAGAAGGTGAATTTGGCGTGTGTGCGGTCGAAGGGAGCCTGCACAACGCTCCCGGGCGAGCCGTTGTCTCCGAGCACGATCACGATGGTGTCGCGCTCTTCGCTCGACGCTGCGATGGAGCGCAGAAAACGACCGAGCTCCGAGTCGAGCGCCTGCAACATCGCGCGATGGCAGGGCCCGTCGTCGTCGCACTCGCCGTCGCCGTCCGCATCGAGCTCGGCGGTCGGATACCCCGGCCTAAGTGACTCTGGCGGCACGTGAAAAGGAGAGTGTGGCGCGTTGAACGCGAGCATCGTGAGCCACGGTCGCGTGTCATCGACGGTGCCGAGCCAGGCGAGCGCGTCGTCCACCACAGCCGTTGTGGCGTAGGTACCGACGTCTTCCACGACAGGGCGGGAGCCGGCGACGGCGCTCACGCGTTCCCACGCGAAGTAGTCCGCCAGTGCTCCTTCGGGGCTACCGGAATAGACGTCCCATCCGCCGAGCGTCGTCGGCGCGTTATTCCCACCGCCGAGGTGCCACTTCCCGAAGAGCCCGGTGCTGTAGGTGTCGCCGAGTATTCTGGGCAAGGTCGCGCTCGCCGTCGTGAGACCGGAGCCGCCTACCGCTGGGCCGAGCGGGCCACCACGGGAGGGATAGGTGCCGGTGTGTAGGGTCCAGCGCGTCGGCGAACAGGTTGCGCCCGCCCACGCGGTCTCGATCGCCACGCCGTCATCGAGCAGCGCGTCCAGCGTGGGGGTCTCCACAACCTCACCTGTCGCTCCCACGAGGGTTGCCCAAGGCTGCACAACCTCGACCCCGACGTCATCTAGAACGACGAGCACGAGATTGGGCGGGCCGCGGTCGATCACGTCCGCGCTGTCCTCATGGGGGTGCTCAGCGGTGGCATCGCCTGGGGCGGAGTCTTCCGGCGCTACGTCTTCCGGCGCTACGTCTTCCGGCGTTACGTCTTCGCTCGTGATGTCCCCTGCCGAAACACCGTCAGCTGGCGGGGCATCAGAGGGTTGTATATCGGCAGCTTCCGCGTCGGCAATTGCGGGTACACCGCCACTGTTCGGAGCGCACGCCGCGAGCAAGAAGGTAAGGGGTGCTATCGCTCGAAGGCGCTGGGGCATTCTGGTAGCTCATGGCAACTGGGGTTAACGGCTGCCGGCGACGGGACTCGGACGACCCGCTCCGGAGAACGCGCATCTGGGAACCAATCAGACGCCGCTGCTTTCATGCCAAGGTACACGGGATTCGAGGTAGCGTTTGCTACTCGGTGGCCTATCCTACCCTCTCTTCATCGACTCCGCCACAGAGGACCCCCATGAGCGACGCCCCTGACTACACCCCGCCCGCCGTCTGGACCTGGAACCGAGGTGGCGACGGCCAGTTCGCCAGCATCAACCGCCCGATCGCAGGCGCGACTCACGAGAAAGAGCTGCCGGTGGGCGACCACCCGATCCAGCTCTACTCGATGGCGACCCCGAATGGCGTTAAGGTCACGATGTTGCTCGAAGAGCTGCTCGAGGCGGGGCACACGGGTGCCGAGTACGACGCGTGGTTAATCCATATTCTGGAAGGCGATCAGTTCGGCAGCGAGTTCGTGGCGATCAACCCAAACTCCAAGATCCCCGCGCTGGTCGACCGCAGCGGAGATGAGCCGGTAAACATCTTCGAGTCTGGCGCCATCTTGCTCTACCTCGCCGAGAAGTTCGGAGCCTTCTTGCCGACTGACCCAACCGGCCGTGCCGCGACGCTCAACTGGCTCTTCTGGCAAATGGGCAGCGCGCCGTATCTCGGCGGCGGCTTCGGCCACTTCTACGCCTACGCGCCAGTGAAGATCGAATATGCGATCGACCGCTTCACAATGGAAGCCAAACGTCAGCTCGACGTGCTCAACCGCCAGCTCGCAAAAAATACGTATGTCATTGGCGACACATACACGATCGCCGACATGGCGATCTGGCCCTGGTACGGCTCCGTCGTGAAGGGGCTCACATACGACGCGGCCGAGTTCTTGGCGGTGCACGAGTATGAGCATGTGGTGCGATGGGCCAATCAGATTGGAGAACGACCCGCTGTCGTGCGCGGCAAACGCGTCAACAAGGTGTGGGGTGAGGAAGACGAACAGATGCGCGAACGCCATAGCGCGGCCGACTTCGGCTAGGGCTTTGGCGTGTGGGGCTTTGGCGTGTGGGGCTCTGCCGCGCGGAGCGTTGCGGTGCGAGGCCATTCCCCGCACCGCAGCGGCTCACTCTGCGAGAGGACGTTCGGTGGCGGCCTCGGCTAACGAGTCGGCTTCTCAAGCAGGCTAATCGACTCCATCACGTTCTCCATTTGGCCGCGAAGGCGCTCTTCCGCATCGCGAACGCCCGCGTTGTAGAACTCAGCACCCACATGCTTCGCGATGAACGCGAGCAAGAACTCGGCTTCGAAACGGCCGAGCTCCTGCCCGATCTCATCGTCGAAGTAGCGTTGTAGGTGAGGGACCACAGTGGCGAGCTGGTCCGAGGTCAATTCGATGTCTTTCATCGTGCTCTGGTTCTCGTTGGTGCGGCGATACACGCCGTTCGAACGCGTCATGAATCGGGAGCGGCGCGC
>JBLFZA010000337.1:0-4786 GCA_047610025.1 Bradymonadia bacterium
GCCTCCGCAAGCGTTCGGCGTGGGCCCCTCGCAAATGTAGTCAACGCTGCCTTCGGACGGGTCGCAGATCCACTCTCCGCCGCACACGCCGCACGGCTCTTCCGCGTCGGGCAAGAGTGCGCACCCTCCGCAGGGGTTCAGCGGCTCTGCGCCTTCGCACCCGAGGCCACCTACGGCTTCGTCTTCACAGACGAGTACGCCATCGCGGCAGCCGCCTGCACATGGCTCTCCCGGCAGAGCGGGTGCGCCTTCATACTCAAGTTCATCTAGCCCACCACACTCGTTTGGCGACCCAATGGTGCATCCGACTTCCGTCGGCGAAACGCATGTCCATGCGGACACTTGCTCCGGCGAACACGGAAATCCGGGGGCCCCTTCTAGCTCACCGCAACCGCCACACGCGTTGGCCGAAGACGCCGCGCTGCAATTGAGAGTGTCGTCGTCATCGTCACTGCACGTCCAGTAGCCATCACCACAAACGCCGCACGCGTTGTACCTCTCGAAGGCCAAGATTCCACAGCCACCGCAGACATTGGGTTCGGTGTCGCCAACACAGCGAAGCGCGTCGACGCCGTTGCAGACCAAGTACCCCTCACCGCACGGGCCGCAGCGCTGGCCTGGCTCACGAGAGGCGCCATCGTACAGGAGCGTCGGCTGACCCCCGCACGGGCCGGTCGTTGATCCAGTGAGCGAGCCCGTGCCTGTGTCGGCGAGCAGCGTACAGGAGGCTAAGAGTGCCGACAGCGCGACAGCGAACATGGTAGTGATTCGGTAGTTCATGCTGTGACCGTAGCGGCTCCACCGGTACGGCGCACGAATCCCACTGAAGAACGCCGGTGCCATGACTTCTCCTCGACTAACCGGTCACACGCTCCGCGCCGTCCTCGGCGTCGGCGGTACGCGCGCTGGACAAGCGTTGCTCGTCCGCCTTGCACGCCGCGACTACGACATCGACGGGCTGCTAGCGCTCACTGCCGGGTCTCTGCCGGCTCTCAATTTTGATCACACGCCATTGGCAGCGACCTCAGCGAGGCAGTGGAAATCCGCGGAGTATGCGCCACCTGAGGGCGCACCTGGGCGCGTGACAGTCGCCGCGTTGCGCGCGGAATACGAAGCCGGACGGAGACGCCCCTCCGAGGTGCTTGCATCGCTGCGCGCCGTGGTTGAGCGAGCGGAATTCGGGAATGTGGACGCCTCGCCTTACATCTCGCTGGACTGGGATGTCGCCCAACAAGCTGCCGAAGACAGCGACGCACGTTGGCGGGCTGGGGCGACGCTCGGGCCGCTCGACGGCATCCCGGTGCCTGTGAAGGACGAAGTCGATATGGTCGGGCTCGCAACACGCGGCGGCACCGCGTGGCACAACGCTATCGCGGAGACGGACGCATTCGCCGTGCGCGCCCTCCGCGCCGGCGGAGCAATCGTGTACGGCAAGACTCATACGACCGAATGGGGAATGAGCCCGGTTGGCATCAACCCACACTACAAGATGCCAAGAAACGCCTGGCTGCCAGGGTTCGCGGCTGGCGGGTCATCAACCGGCACGGGTGCAGCGCTCGCACTTCAGCACGCGCCTGTCGGGCTCGGCTCGGATGGAGGGGGGTCCATCCGCATCCCTGCCTGCCTGCAAGGACTATTCGGGCTGAAGCCCACCTTTGGCCGCATCGGCCGAGGAGGTGACGTTTTCGGGTGCGGAAGCGTGTCGGTTCTCGGCCCGCTCGGGCAATCGACGGCGGACCTTGTTGCCCTGCTCAGCGTGGCGGCCGCGCGACCCGATCCCGGTGACGCGTCATGCGCGGCGACGCCGGTCGCGACGCCCATACCCTCTTGGCAGATGGCGCTTGGACGAGGCGTAAAGAAGGCGCGCATCGGCGTTCCTCGACGATATTGGGAACGGGCGACCCCAGAAATTCAGGCGCGATGCTCCGAGGCCCTCGACGCGCTCGAGGCCGAGGGAGCGAAGCTGATCGATATTGACCTCCCGATGCTTCAGCACGCCCACGCGATCGGAGTGCTAGCGATCGGGCCGGAGACTCTCGTCGGACTACGGGATCTGACGCCTCAGCAGCGTGCCCAGTGCGGCGGCGAGCTCGAGCTTCAACTCTTGATTCTCGGCGCGATCTCCGCCGAAGAGTTCCTTTGGGCCCAGCGAGCCAGGCAAGCGCTGCGCCAAGAACTTCGGAAGGCCTATGGTCGTCTGGACTTGATCGCGATGCCAACCGTCGCGACGACCGCGCCGCGCTATCCGGTTAAGGAGCACGGCAAACACGTCGCAGACGACCAAGCTGTACGAGACATGTGCGCCTTTGCGTTCCCAGCGAATCTCATCGGGTATCCATCTGGCACGGTGCCCCTTGGTCGCGTGAGCGGACTGCCCGTCGGCATGCAACTGATGGGAGACGCCTGGGATGAGGCCAGCGTCATCGCCGCAATGGCGCACCTCGAGCGACTGTCATTGACCCAACTCCCGCTACCGCCTGGCGCGGCTCGAATCTGAGCTTCTTCCTATGAGTACGATGCCACGATCCCTGAATTTTCAGTTCCTCGAGGGCCACGACGAGAACCTTCTGGAGTACGCGGAGGTCGCCGAGCGCCTTGTGCTAAGCGACCCCAATACAGCCTTGCTCAAAATGCGACAGTTCGTCGAGACCCTAGCGGAGGAGCTGCTAGAGCGAGTGGGCGTGGACATCGGACACGACCCAGGACTGCTCCCTGCCCTGCGTGCATTGCGGCGCGAACAAGCCTACGATCGGCGCATCGCCGACCTCTTCCATGAGATTCGAAAAACCGGCAATCGCGCTGCACACGCCCACGCGGACGACGCTGGCGAGTCGATTCGCACGCTCAAAAAATGCCGGATCCTCGCGATTTGGTACCACCGAACCTTTGGACGACAGGCCGGATTCAAGCCGCAACCCTTCACCCTCGCCCCTCAGCCAGCCCCTTCGACGCTTAGTCCGCGAGTCGAAGAGGCGCTCGCGGAACAAGACGATTGGGATTGGGGCTGATGCCGAGCTTCACGAGCGGGATGAACGAGGTGGCCCCGTTGAGCCGGGGCTACCCAACGTGCTAGGGAGCGCGCTTCACGGTGCACGAGGCCTACGATGAGTCTGTTCCAAATCGGTCAACAGCTAAGCGGACGTTACGAGGTGACGGCCGAACTTGCCGGAGGCTCGTTCGGTGTCGTCTACGTTGCACACGACTTGATCTCAGGCGACCGCGTCGCGCTCAAGACGCTGCAACCGTCGGCGCTCGCAAACGATGAGCTGCTGCAGCGGTTCACACGCGAAGCGGAAATCGGCGCACAGCTTCAGCATCCGAATGTCGCGCGCCTCCGAGATCTCGATGCCCTGACGTCAGCCGATGGCCAGCGCTCCATCCCGTTCCTGGTCTTCGATTGTGTTCCCGGTGTCGCGTTGGGCTCCGTTTTGAGAACCCGTGGCAGCCTGCGACTCGATGAGAGCGTACACGTGATGGACGCCGTGCTTGGCGCCCTCGACGCCGCTCACCGCATTGGGGTCCTGCATCGAGATCTGAAGCCAGACAACGTGCTCGCCATCCCCCCCGAGTCGCTGCGCGGAGACCCGAGGGAGTCTGGCACGGTCAGCGGCACATTGGGGTTGCCGGAGCTCGACGACGCAGTGTGGCAGGACCTGACGGCCTGCACTCCGATGGTGGTGGACTTCGGCCTCGGGAAGCTGCTGGAAATCGGTGACCGACAGGTCCAACCGCTGACTCGCGCCGGTGTGGCTGCCGGTACCGCCCACTACATCAGCCCCGAGCAGGTTCGGGCGCTGACCGTCGACTACCGTGCGGATCTGTACGGGGCTGCGATGCTTTGGCTCGCGCTACTGCTCGGCCGAGCGCCCTATGAAGGCAGGACGGCGATGGACGTCGCGATGCAGCACGTGTCCGCTCCGCTGCCGGACCTCCCTGCGTCGATCGCGAGCCACGCTCTCGCAGAAGTTCTCTCAAAGGCCGCTGAAAAGAACCCGGCCGATCGTTACAACTCGGCCGGCGAAATGAGATGGGCCATGCAAAGCGCGCTGGACCCAACGCGATCGCTCGCTAAACCAGTGATCACACCACCGCCCGCTATTCGTCCGACCGGTCCGCTCAAACGTCTCAAGCGTTGGCTCCGGGGTTAACGAGCGACTCCACGAAGTGAACGGACGACGCCTACGCCCTGCAGCAGCAGTACAAGGGCGAGGACGAGCAAAGCGACCGAGACGGTCGCGAGCACGATGGAGCCTCCTTCACCGGTGTTCTTGATGACGAGCTGCGTGAGCGCTGTCATCGTGACCGCGAACATGAACGCCGCGGGCGCCAGCGTCAGCGCGAACTTCCGACCGCGACGCGCCAACCATACGGACACCGCCAGCAGAGCGATCGCGGCCAATAGCTGGTTCGCAGCGCCGAACACCGGCCAGATCTCCGCGAACTCTCCCGACAAGCAGAGCCCTCCGCCCGCCGCGACAACAACGCTCGTTCCCACAAATCGGTTGCCCAGCGCGTTCGCCAGTGGGTGAGCGATTTGCCCTTCTGGCGGTGTGGCGAGCTCTTGCACCAAGAAGCGCGCGAGCCGGGTGCAGGTGTCGAGGGAGGTCAACGCGAACGCCGAAACCGCGAGACTGACGAAAGTGATAGCGGCTGCCTCGGGCACGCCAAGCGCGGCGATGCCTCCGCCAACCCCGTTGGAGAACACAGCGATCGGCCCAGCCGTGGCCAGCATTTCGCGATAGGTTTCCAGCGGGAGGGAGGCGGCCGCGACGACCGCGACCATCGC
>JBLFZA010000338.1:0-4780 GCA_047610025.1 Bradymonadia bacterium
ACGTAAGCTCGATGTCGTCCATGCGAAAGAGCTTCTGGTACTGCTTCACGAGCGCGTTCTTGGGCTCGGTGAGGATGCGCATCATGGCCTCCTCGCTGAGCTCGGCGAGCGTCGTGACGACCGGCAGACGGCCGATAAACTCGGGAATCAAGCCGAACTTCAGAAGGTCTTCGGGCTCGAGCAGCGCGAAGATGTCCTGAGGGTCGAGGTCTTCGCCCGCCTTCTCGCGAGCGCCGAAGCCGATTCCGCGTTTGCCCATGCGGCCGCCGATGATTTCTCCCAGCCCGCTGAACGCGCCGCCACAGATGAACAGGATGTTCGTCGTGTCGATGCGAATGAACTCTTGCTGCGGGTGCTTTCTACCGCCCTTCGGCGGGATGTGAGCGATGGTGCCTTCGACCATTTTCAACAGCGACTGCTGAACACCCTCGCCCGAGACGTCTCGCGTGATGGAGGGGTTCTCCGATTTTCGGGCGATCTTGTCGATTTCGTCGACATAGATGATCCCGCGCTGCGCCTTCTCAACGTCGCCGTCCGCCGACTGCAACAGCGACACGAGCACGTTCTCGACGTCTTCGCCGACGTATCCAGCCTCCGTGAGGTTCGTCGCATCGACGATCGTGAAGGGCACATCGAGCGTGCGCGCGAGGGTCTGCGCCAGCAGCGTCTTTCCGCTACCGGTTGGCCCGATGAGCAGGATGTTGCTCTTCTCAAGCTCCAGATCGCGCGTCGGGCGGTGGCCGATGCGCTTGTAGTGGTTGTGCACGGCCACCGAGAGCGTCTTCTTCGCTCTGGACTGCCCGATCACGTACTGGTCGAGGATCGCGGTGATCTCGACCGGCGTGACGACGCTGTGTTCAGCCTCGTCGAAGCCGCGCGCGCCGGGCTGATCATCGATGATGTCACCGCAGAGGCTTACGCACTCGTTGCAGATGTACACACTCGGACCCGCGATAAGCTTGCGTACGTCGTCCTGCTTCTTTCCGCAGAACGAGCATAGCAGCGGCTTTGAGTTGTCTCCTCGACGTGTGCTCACGAGAGCCTCCTCTATGCCGGCGACGTGCTGGCGTTCAGAATCAGCGCACCACGAGCCTGATGGCAAGTGCGCGCGCATTTTTCGCACTCTGGCGGGGTGACACCAGCGAGCGGATTAGTCCTTCTTTGTGAGGGCGTCCGCCTCTTTGCGCGTCAGGACCTCGTCCACGATACCATATTCCTGCGCTTCGACCGCGGTCATGAAGAAGTCTCGGTCCGTGTCCTTCGTGACGCGCTCGAGTTCTTGGCCGGAGTGCTCTGCGATGATCTCGTTGAGTCGCTCACGAATTTTCAGAATCTCACGCGCTTGAATCTCGATATCACTCGCCTGACCCTGCGCGCCACCGAGCGGCTGGTGGATCATGACGCGGCTGTTGGGCAGCGAGAAGCGTGCACCCTTGGCTCCGCCTGCGAGCAAGACGGCTCCCATGCTAGCCGCTTGGCCGATGCAAATCGTCGACACCTTCGGCCGAATGTATTGCATGGTGTCGTAGATCGCCAAGCCGGCGGTGACGACGCCGCCCGGCGAGTTGATGTAGATGCTGACGTCACGGTCGGGGTCCTCGCTCTCCAAAAACAGGAGCTGCGCGATCACCGAGTTCGCGACCTGATCGTTGATCCCGGTCCCGAGGAAGATGATGCGGTCCTTCAGCAGCCGGGAGTAAATGTCCCACGAACGCTCGCCGCGGTGACTCTGCTCAACAACGTAGGGAATCAGGGCCATGTGCTCTCGGTCTCAGGTGTTCAGGATCGGCCATCGTCTCGGACGATGAAATTCTTGAGGCGCGCGAGCGCTTGGCCAGCTGCCATGCCGGTAATCTCGCCGTTATGGTCCACTGCGCCCTCGCTCGCCGAAGCGCGCGAGAGCTCTGTCTAGCGCTCGGCCGACTCCACGCGTGGAATCGTTGGCGGAATCGTAGCCCCCCGCGGCTCGAAATCAAGGGGCGTGGCGTTGAACGCCACGCCTTGGAGCGCGTTCGCCCTATTCTTCTTCGCCTGCGACCTTGTCGACCAGGGTGACCTTCGTGGTCGCCCAGACCGACTCGACGACCTTATCGAAGGTGAGGCGGACCTTGAGTTGGTCCATCTGGCCTTCCTTGCCGAGCTGCGCGCGGAGCTTTGGCTCGGGCTGCCCGCTCGACTCAGACGTGGTCTTGATCCAGTTCTCGATGTCTTCGTCGGTCGCCTCAAGGTCTTCCGTCTCGGCGATAGCGCGAAGCACGAGCGTCTCAGAGATCGCCCGCGAGATTTCTCCCTCGAGGCCAGCGGCGAACGAGTTCGGGTCGAGACCCATCTGACGGAAATCGATTCCCTGGCCCATCAGCTCCTTCAATCGGCCCATCGCCTCTTGCTGAGCCTGAGCGGTCACATAGAGCGGCGGCAGTTCGATGTTGTGGCGGTCCACGAGCTCCTTCACCATGCGGCGCTTGGCCTCAACTTCTGTAGTCTTCTCCGCCTCGGCGTTGAGCTCTTTGCTGATGTTGCTCTTCAGCGTCTTCAGCGTCTTGTACTGACCGTCGAGCTTCGCGAGGTCGTCGTTGAGCTTCGGCACGCTCTTCGCTTTGATCTCCTCGACCTCCACCTCGAGCTGAAGCGTCTGCCCCTTCAGCTCGTCCGCGCCGAAGTCCTCGGGGAGTGTGATCTCGACGATCTTCTTCTCGCCACGGATTGCTCCGATGAGTGCTTCTCCGAGCCCAGCGATGAGGGACGGATCCGCGAGATCGATCTGCTGAGAGTGCGCGTGCACCTTCTCCGCGGTTTCACTCCCTCGGCCGTGATAGCTCACGATGAGAATATCCTCGGCTTCCACGATGGTGCGGTCTTCGACCGGCACGACGGAGGTGTGCTCCTCCTGCAGAGCGAGGATTCGGGCGTCGAGCTTCTCGGTGTCGAGTTCGACGTTCTCCTGCTCCACCTCGATGTCACCGTACCCTGCGAGCTCGATGTCGGGCAGTCGCTCGGCGATGAACGTGAAGACGACGGGACCGCTCTTCACGCCTTCTGCGAGGTCAGGCTGCGAGACGTGCACGACACCCTTGAGGTCCTCGTGCTCCAACACCACGCCAAGCGACGTGTTCACGATGCGGTCGATCGCCTCAAAGCGCGCGGCGGAGCCGTGCTGACGCTTGAGCACGTGCATCGGCACCTTGCCCTTGCGAAAGCCTTGGATTTTGGCCTTCTTTCCGATCTCGGAGAGTTGCTTGTTGACGGCCTTCTGCACGTCTTCGACGGGCACTGTGACGCGCACGTCCTGACGAATGGGGCTCTGGGTGTCGATTTGGATATCCATGACGGCTTCTTCCGGGTGTCAATCGAGCAAAAAGAGAGACAGCCCGTTGCGGGCGACCATAGCGTGGCCGACCGTTGCGGGCCGCGCGTCAGAGCCTGGCAGGCTCGAACGAGTCAAAGTGCGCCCTGAAGGAATCGAACCTTCAACCTGCGGATTAAGAGTCCGATGCTCTGCCAATTGAGCTAAGGGCGCGGGAGGCTGTTGTTCTACGCCGGACCGAAGCCCGATGTTGCTCTCTGTCGGGCAAACGCCCGAATACACTCGGCAGGACTCGAACCTGCGACCTACGGATTCGAAGTCCGGTGCTCTATCCAGCTGAGCTACGAGTGCGAAATCAAGAACGGCTAAGATGTACAAAGAACTGCTGAAGTAGACCTGAATCCGTCTTCAGCAAAGGGTGGATGAGGGGACTTGAACCCCCGACTTTCGGTACCACAAACCGACGCTCTAACCAACTGAGCTACACCCACCGTAGCCCACTCCAAACAGTCACCCGCAGGGAGGGCGGGCACGACTAGCATCGCCTGATAGTGGGGGTCAATGCAATTACGCCATCGACGATCGTTACACCCACATTCTTGCATCAACGAAGCTCGCCAGACGCCGCCAAAGCCGCCTGCGCCGCATCCCACGCAAGGACTCCGTGCGTCAGCCCGGCCACCAAGCGCGCTTGGTGACCCGGCTCGAAGACACGCTTGCCCTCTTCCGCGTGGCTCAGGAACCCGAGCTCCGTCACCACTGCCGGCATTCGCGCGCCGCGGAGCACTCTGAACTGCTGCTGGCGCACGCCGCGCGTCACGCCACCAACGGCATCGATCACCGACTCCTGCAGTGCCAACGCGAACCCACGACTGCGACGCGTCGCCCCGCTGCGAACGAAGTCTTCGATGATCATCTCCACCACTTCACCGCTCGTCCCGATCTCGGATTCGATCACGGTCGGGCCAACGTCCGACTGGCCAGGCGTCACATCCCCGGGGCGTGTGCCATCGGGATCGAGGTGGAAGGTCTCAATGCCCTCCGCCAGCTCATTCTCCGCCCAGTTGTAGTGCACGCTTATAAAGAGGTCCGCCTCGAGCCCGTTGGCGAGGGTCGTGCGGTCGCCGAGCTCCGGGTAGGTGTCGTCCTCCCGCGTCATGACAATCGTCAAACTCGGGTCATGCGCCAGCAGCGCATCGCGCAGCGCCAAGCTCGTGCGGAGCGTCAGGTGCTTCTCCGCAACCCCCGCGACGCCGAATCCTCCAAGATCGTCGCCCCCGTGGCCTGGGTCGATCACGATCACACGCGCATGTTGTAGCGGCTCCGCGAGAGCGGGCGCAGCGACATGAGTGAAGAGCACGGCAACAATCGCGAGAGCGAGTCGGGTCACGGTCACAGACAGACGGGCACGATAGGCGGACGCGCTCCTGCGGGGGCTGAGCGCGGTTGACCGCCCGACGTTACGCCTTCATGCTC
>JBLFZA010000339.1:0-4777 GCA_047610025.1 Bradymonadia bacterium
GGAGCCGAGCCGCAGGTGTTGACGACGAAGCCGTCCGGGCAGCTGAAGCCGCTGCTCTCACCCATCAGGAAGGGCGTGCCGATCATGTCGAGCGTCGACCACAGGATGTTTCCTTCGTAGTCAGCGGCCGACATGTCAGCGTCCGTCGACACGGTGCCCGGAGCGTAGGGGCCGTAGATGTCTGCGCCGAAGGCGGCGATCTGGCCGTTGTTGTAGCCTTCCATCTCGATGATGTTGAGGCCCGAACCGAGCGACACCGTGTTCATCCACCAGTAACGGAAGTTGATGACGTTGGCGCCGAGCAGGCTGAAGAACGGGTTGCCGTTGATGCTGAAACGCGTCTGGTTGTCCGCCGCCATGCCAACCATGTAGTCGCCGGGCTCTTCGAGGTCGAGGCAGATGCTGAACCCGATCCATTCGCCAACCGGCGAGTTCATCGGAAGGTTCTCGCCGATATCGACGGACTCCGAGTCACATGCCCAGACGCCTGCGTCGTTGAGTCGGTCGCTCAGGTCGGTGTTGTCGCCGAAGAACGAGTTGGTCTCGATGAGACCGCCAGGGAACTGGCCGCCATAGACGCCGTAGTTTGAGTTATTCACGGCGGGGCACGCGGTGTAAGTCGTGTCGCTCGAGATGATGTCCGTCTCCGTCACGCGGATACATTCATCGCCTGCAGGCGTAATCTCGAAGCCTTGGGGGCACTCGCAGGTGTCGATGCAGTCGTCCTCGTTCAACACGTGAACGGGAAACCGGATGGAGTCACGCGACGGGTGAGCGTCGCCCTGAAGGATGAGCAGCTCTTCCATCGTGACGAGGTTGCCGTCGGCATCGTAGCCAAGGTCGAAGACATCAGCGCCGAAGTTGTATGAACCGGGGCCCTCGAAGGCGAACTCCGCGCAGAACTCTGTCGCGTCCTCGAGCTCGTTGACGGTCTGGCTCACGAGCGTCGCTCCGGGCGGAACAAACCAGTCGATGTCGAGCGGGTCGTTGTCCGGATCCCAGATCGTGAGGCACACGGTCGTCGTGTCTTCACAAATGAACTTGGATGGGTCGTAGCTGAGGCCAATGATCTGCGGCGGGTGGTTGATCGCCACGATCACGTCGAGTCCACCGGCCGGGTCGCCTTCGCACTGGCTGAGCAGGAGAATCTCGGTTGTTTGGCCGTCAAAGACCTGCACGTTGTCCATGTGCGCCGAGAAGCAGTCACGGGAGAAGTTGCCGTCGATGTCGAGTGGCTGAGCGACAACGTCGTAGCAGCCTTCAGGCAGCCAGAAGTAGTGGTCAGAAAACAGGTGATTTGAGTCGGCGTCGAGCGGCGCGTTCTCGAAGGTGGTGTTGCCGCCGGGCAGGTACATGTCCTCGAGGTCTTCCGTCGCCGTGATGACGTTCGCGGGGGCAACAGGCACGCCAGTCGCGCAATCGACCTCCGTCGCGGTGAAGAGGAAGCCAGCGACGTCGGTGTCAGCGAGCGTATCGAACGTGAGCGCGAGCCCTTGCGACTCGCGAAGCGCGGAGTCGTTGCTGTCAGTATCGGGCTCGGTATCAGCGCCGCACGCGGCAACGAGTCCGAAGAGTCCAGTACACAAGGCGAATCGAAGGGCAGAACGCATAAACACTCCAGGAAATGAGCCCCGTATGAAGACGGGACTGTGAAAGCTGTTCATCGACGTCGTTGACGCATGGGGCGCCTCCGCGGTCGATTGAGAATGGCGTGTGGGAAGGTCGGTTTTAACATCACCGAAGCGCACACGACACCAAACCTAGCACAGTCCGTGCCAACTCAACAACAGCGTCACGAACACAAAATCTACACATCGATTTGTCGTTAACAATCATAACACTACGACACAATAGAACGAAGACCCTACCAAGGAAGACGCCTGTACACTTCCGCTGTGCGCGAACGGTGTGCGCACGCGTTCGACCGACCAAGTCGGCCTCTGGGTGCATCTCGCAACCGCCCAAGGCGGACGCCACCAGACGAGCGACACCAGCGCTACGAACGCGAAGGGCTCCCTGTGCGGCGAGCCCCACCAGCGTAAGCCGCAATCGGAGAGACCACTCTGTTTGGCCCGTTGAGTATCTCAGCTCTTCCAAGTCGACGCGCACCTGCCTAGGCAGCACCAGCCGGCTCGTGAGCCCAAATCCGTTCTCCTTTGTCTCGCTATCACACTCCACACCCCCGCGAGCGCAGATCCGCGGTCGTCGCTTCGATGTCTGCCCAGTAGAAGGCGATGGCGCGCTCTCCCCTCAGCCGAGCGCCGGCGAACCCGAGCGGACGCACCACGACATCCCCCGCGGCGAAGTCGAAGATTCAGCGAGCCCTTGCGAACATCGTGGCACGGCGGCTGCCTCTTCACACGGAAGATGTCGTGAAGCCCATCAGGCTCCGACCAATCGAACGGGACCTGCACGCCCTTGATCATTAGGTGCTCCGTGAGGTCTATTAGAGACGAACCGCTGCGAGACTTCGCGGTCGGCGTTCAGCTTCCTTCGGCCGTGAGCTCTCCACCATGCGCTGGCGCTTTGATATCGCAAAGACTTGGGACGGCGAGCGTCTGCCAAGAGGCTCGCATCTGACTGTCACCCTGACACTGCCATGCGAGAGTCCCGACATCGCTCGCGTGGGCGTGCGCTCCCCATTCTACGCCGACTCTGCCCCCGAGACGCCGCCAGGCAGCACGAGGGGTCTCTGGGACTACGAGGTCGTCGAGCTCATGCTGCTAGGCGACGGCGATCGATACCTTGAGCTAGAGTTCGGACCGCACGGACACTATCTGGCGTTGCAGCTCGCCGGAGAACGAAACATCATCACGGTGCGCGACACTATGACCTACGACGCGCAGGTAAACGGCAGCACCTGGGTAGCGACCGCGGAGTTCCCGCGAGCGTGGGTGCCGGATGGCCTCCGGCGTGCGAACGCCTACGCGATACACGGCGAGGCGCCCGATCGGCGTTACCTCGCGTGGCGGCCAACCTTGGGAGACGCGCCTGACTTCCACCGGCTCGAGCGCTTCGGCTCGCTGGAGACCGCGCACATTGGGCGATGTTCCTAGGTCAACTTTTGGAGCGCACCACGGCTGAGGCGCGCATCCCCAAGGCTCGACCAGTGCGTTGTTTGGCCTCGTCATAGGCGCGTCGCCCCATATCGAGTTTGTTTGGCCCAGAGCGAGGCAACCCATCGTGCACAAGCGCGACCAGCTCCGGGCCCGACGGAGGGTGCAGCGCCGGGCTGTCTTTCCTGCGCCACGGCGACTTTGAGGAGAGATGGTGATGCAACACCCGCTCTCCGACCGCCACGCCCGCGAGCCCTGGGCGGTCGAGGATCCCGCCGTCCGAGTAGAGTCGGCCCTCGATACGCACCGGATGGAAGAGAAAGGGCAGCGCGCATGACGCCAGAATTGTGGCAGGCAAGTCACCCTCCGAGATCACGACAGTCTGGCGTCGCGCGACGTCGAACAACGACACCGTGAGCCGAGTCGGACACGCTTCCACACGCGCGACGCTCGTGAGCTCCTGGAGCAGACCTCGAAACAGATCGCCCTTCAGCAAGCCTGCGCCGATTCCTGGGTCCCAAAAGTCGCCTCGCTTGAGCGCGAGGAAGCGCGCAACGAGCCCGTCAATCGGAGTGCCAGACGCGTAGCAGCCTCCCACCAGAGAGCCCGCGCTAGACCCGGAGACCGCCGCAGGAGCGAGACCGGCATCCAGCAGCGCGTGAAGCACGCCTGAGTGCGCGAAGAAGCCGAAATAGCCGGAAGACATGCCCAGAGTATAGGGGGCGGAGCCAAGCCACTCGCGCAACGTGCCGTCGAATTTTGCGAGGTCGCTCACCAGGTCGGCGCCCAAAATCGCTCGATCGTGAGCGACGTGCGCTCGTCGACATGTGTGTCCTGAAACACCCCACCACACGCCTCGATGACGGCGCGCGACGCGAGGTTGTCCGGGCTGCAGGTCAGCAACGCGCGCGCAACGCCGTAGCGCTTCGCCTCGAGCAGCGCGTGTCGTAGCAGCCGCTTCGCGTGGCCCTCACCCCGGGACGGGGGCGAGACGGAGTAGCCGACGTGCCCGCCGAAGCTCCTCAACGCCTCTGTGAGCTGCTGGCGAAAATTGTATACGCCGAGCAGTTGCCCCTCGGACTCTAAGAAGCGTGTCGTCGACGCGACGAATCCATCGGGTACCCCCTCGCCGCGCTCCCACCCAGTGAGCTTCTTCACCGCCTCCGCGATCCCGATTTGCGGACCAAGAAAATAGGCGGGAATCCTCGGCTCACCGGCCTTCGCGAACGACGCGTTGAACGCCCGAAGTGCGGTGTCGTGGCGAGGTTCTAGTGCGGTGAAATTCATTGTCCTGGTCGCCTTGAGATGGACTGCACTCGCCGCTAGAACGGCGTGGAGGGCGGCGATCGCGTCGACCTCAGCCAAGCTCCCGTCCACACCCAGCAAGCACATGATCCTCAGGACCTCCAGCACGTTCTTCCTCTGCCTCGTGCTCGCCGGCTGCGGAAGCTCTGGCGAATCGACTGACGACGATGACACCGGCGCGGACGCCGTGTTGGGCGACACGCAGGAAGACACAGCCGACGACATCGCCGATGACACGCAGAGCGAGCCGGACGCGGAAGCCGACAGCGAGGACGACGCCGCGGAGGACGTGCTGACCGACGCCGTGACGGATGCCGAAGAGGATGCCGAAGAGGATGTGCTGCTAGACATCGACGCGGAGGAGGACATCCAAGCCGACGCGCCAGACGTCGAGCAGGACGTCGAGCAGGACGTCG
>JBLFZA010000340.1:0-4721 GCA_047610025.1 Bradymonadia bacterium
TAGGGGAGCGACCGACGCGACTCTGGCGCCGGGCCGAATCTCTCCCTTGGACGGCGACCTCGGTTTGAACTCTGCGATGAGCGACAGGTCCGGGCCTCGCAGCGCGTCGGCGAAGGAGCGATCGCTTGGCCGAACCTCGCGTTCCAGTCGCTGGAAGACCTCGTCATTCACCCGCGCGGTCACCTCTGCGCGCGTGCGCTCCACGATTCGGTTCAGAACGCTCACGAGAGCCTCAGGGTGGCGTCTCTGTAGCGCTCGAACACGTCCCACGCTTCCCCGTCGTCAAGAATCGCCACGGCTTGTTCGACGCCGTCCGACAAGCTCTCTGCGACGCCTGCGACGAGCAGACCCGCGCCGGCATTGTAGGCGACGTGGTCGCGATAGGGGCGGGTGGCGGTCCCACGCAGCACGCTCTCTGCGATCTTCAGATTCTCATGAACGTCTCCGCCTTTTATCTTATCAGTGGAGACTCGTGTGAGGCCGACATCTTCTGGGCAGACCCGCAGCTCGTCTATCTCGCCGTCCTCCAGCATCCACACCCGAGAGTGGCTGGCGAGGCTGAGTTCGTCTAACCCATCCTCCCCCCACACGACCATCGCACGTTCGCTCCCCAGCTCAGCGAGGGACTGCAGCAAGAGCGGGGCTCTGTCGGGGTCGCTGACCCCTAACATCTGTCGCCGCACCATCGCGGGGTTGCAGATGGGGCCGAGAAAATTGAACGTCGTACGGAAGCCTAGGATTCGTCGAACAGGGGTGACATGTCCGAGCGACGGGTGGTGCCGTCGAGCGTACATGAAGACGACGCCCTGCTCGGCGAGCAGACGTTGCGCCTGCTTCGGCAGAATCTCGATCGCGACGCCCATCGCCTCCAGCACATCCATGCTGCCACATCGCCCCGAGCTCGCGCGGTTCCCGTGTTTGGCGACGGGCACACCGGCGGCAGCAAGAACAAACGCGCAGAGCGTCGACGTGTTGATCGTGTCGAAGCCGCTCCCTCCCGTCCCGCAGGTGTCGACGGTGTCCTGCGGCGCATCGATCGTGATCATGTGCTGCCTCATGATCGCCGCGAGGCCTGCCAACTCTGAGGCCGTCTCGCCTTTGGCAGCCCACGCGGTGAGAAGCGCCGCGAGCTGTGTTTGCTCGATTGCGCCTTCGAGCATGTCGCTCATCAGGGCCGAGGACGCCTCTCGTCCGATGTCGCGCCCATCGACGATCGCGCCGATATGCTGGAGATACGCGCTCATGGGGCGTCCGTCAGAAAATTCTTCAGCATCGCGAGTCCGTCGGGAGTGCCAATGCTCTCGGGGTGGAACTGCACGCCCATTAGCGGCCATGACCGATGCCGAAGCGCCATCATGACGCCGTCATCTTCTGCGCGTGCTGTCACGACCAGCGACTCGGGGAGCGTCGCTTCGTCAACCGCTAACGAGTGGTAGCGCATGACCTCGACGCGAGGCTTAAGTCCCGAAAAAACGCCGGCGCCGTCATGAGTCACGACAGAAGACTTCCCGTGCACCACCCTCGGTGCGCGAACGATGCTTGCGCCAAAGTGTGCGGCGATGCCTTGATGGCCTAGACATACACCAAGTGTCGGTGTGTGCTCTGACATGTGTTGCAAGAGCTGTCCGCAGACGCCAAAGTCACGCGGCGTTTGGGGGTGCCCCGGGCCAGGGGAGATAACGATGTGCGAGGGGGAGAGCCGCCTCGCGGCGTCGAGGGTGATCGCATCGTTCCTCACAACCGTCACGTCCGCGTGCAGCATGCCGAGGTATTGTGCGAGGTTGTGAGTGAAGCTGTCGTAGTTGTCGACGAGAAGCACGCTCATATCGCCTCCCTTGGCTGCGGCTCCGCCGGGGTACGATAGAGCGCGCGACGAAGAGCGACCTTGGCAGCCCGGGCCTTGTTGATACACTCCTGCAGTTCGAGTTCGGGCACGGAGTCGTGCACGATGCCCGCGCCCGCTTGAAGGTGCACCTTTCCACGTTCCACGATCATCGTGCGGATGGCGATGCAGGTGTCCATGTTGCCGGCGAAATCGAAGTAGCCAACGGCGCCCGCGTAGGGCCCACGGCGGTCTGGCTCGAGCGTCGCAAGCCATTCGCAAGCGCGATGTTTGGGCGCGCCGCTCACGGTGCCAGCAGGGAAGCACGCGCGAAAGACATCGTAAGCATCGGCGCCCTCGCGCAACGTCGCGCGAACGTCCGACACGATATGCATCACGTGTGAGTAACGCTCGATGTGCAGCGGGGCCTCCACTTCGACGCTTCCAACCGCCGCGACTCGGCCCAAGTCGTTTCGGCCCAGGTCGAGCAACATCCGATGCTCTGCGAGCTCCTTCTCGTCTGCGAGCAAGTCCTTCTCAAGAGCGAGGTCTTCAGAGGCGTCCGCGCCGCGACGGCGTGTGCCGGCGATGGGTCGGACGAGCAGCTCGTCACCCTCTAAGCGGACGAGCACTTCTGGAGAGGCTCCGACGAGCGCAAAGTCCTCAAACTCGAACAAGAACATATAGGGCGACGGACTCGTGGATCGCAGCGCGCGGTAGAGCATGAAGGGCTCCACCTCGACCTCCACCGTCTCGCGGCGACTGATCACGACTTGAAAGAGTTCACCGTCGAGTATCGCCGATTGTGCCTTCGACACCGCGGCACGAAAGTCGTCGTCACTGCGATTCGAAATGGAGCACAGTGCGTCATCCGACACCTCGCCAACGTACCAGGGCGCCTCGACCGCTCGAGGTTCCATCAGCCTGTCCACCAACGCCTGAATACGCTTCTTCGCCGCCTCGTAGCTGCTGCGCCGGTAACCCGCGACGGGCACATGAACGATCACATGAACGACATGATCGCGATGATCATACACCACCACGTCGTGCGCGATCAGCATGCGCAAGTCCGGCAGACCCACGCCTTCGTCACTCGGTAAGGGCAGGCGCTCCAGCTCTCGCAACACGTTGAAGCCGATGTATCCCACCGCTCCCCCTTGAAGCCGCGGCAGATCCTCGCGAGGCGCCACTCTCGTCGCGCTAAGCACCTGAGCGATCGCACCGAGCGGGTCATCGCAAGGGAAGCTCAGCTGCTCTGGCCCACGACGATGGGTCATCGTGCCATCTCGAAGCTCGAGCGACTCCGCGATCCCCGCTCCGATGAACGAATAACGACTCATGCGTTCGCCGCCCTCAACGGACTCCAGCAGAAAGGCGGGTTTGTGCGCCGCTGCGAGCCGTCGATAGATGGAGATTGGCGTCTCAAGGTCCGCGTGCAGCGTCACACTGAGCGCCACGTGGGTGTGCTCGCCGCGGTATGCGTCGAACTCCTCAAACGTCGGCGAGAGACCTCTCAAGCCTGTCCCTCTGGCACGTCGTCTGAGGCATCTCCGATAACGGCCAGCTGCTCTAGTGCGCGCTGGAAGCCGCCTTCGCCGTACTTCAGCTGACGATTTCCTCGGCTGACGGTCGTCACGGAGGCACCGACCGATTCGCTGATCGACCGCTGTGACTTGCCGTTTGCGAGTTGTTTAATGATCTCCCACCGCTCGCCAAGCGTCTCGATCTCCGCGGGCGTGAGTAAGTCACGCAAGAAGAGGTCGACACCTTCGACAGGGAGGTGGGTCAGCACGATCATCAGGTCGCGTGGAAGAGATGGTTGTCCGCTATGTCGTTTGTCTGCCATGAGGCTCGTATTAGCGCGATAATACAACACCCGTCAACCAGAGTGTCGCTGCTTGCGATCCCTCCCTTCCATGCAGGACCAAGCAGGACGCCACTTCGCGTGTACGCCTTGCGTCCGGCGCGCTAGGGTCGTCCGGCATCGACCGTCAGGAGCTGACCATGACCATCGCGCCCTTCCATCTCGCGTTTCCGATCCTGAGTATCGCTGACACCGAGGCCTTCTATTGCGGCGTGCTGGGCTGCAAGAAGGCTCGGCAGTCGAACCACTGGATCGACTTCAATTTCTTCGGCCATCAGCTGAGCGCGCATGTTCACGACGGCAGCGCCGACTCGGAGCCAACCAGCACGGTGGACGGCAAGGCCGTGCCGCTGCGACATTTTGGTGTCGTGCTGCCATGGGGCGAGTGGGAGTCGTTGGCCGAGCGGTTGCGCACGCAGGGCTGCACCTTCGAACTAGCCCCCAGCGTACGCTTTGAGGGGAAGGCCGGGGAGCAAGGCACCTTCTTCATTCGGGACCCCAGCGGCAACGCGCTAGAGTTCAAGGCGCTTCGGGATCCAACTCAGCTCTTCAGCACTGCGTGATCGCTCGCGTTCGGCCTGCCACCGCTCATTGCCGGGCGTTCCGGTCGACCTGTGAGCTGCTGAGCATGTAGCTGTCTCCGTCGCTAACCCACCGCGTATGCACGTTGACGACGCCGCTGCGTCCTTCAACGCCGCGGAAGTTGGCCTCGATGAGCGCCGAGACCGTCTCGTCGGGCTGCACGGTGAGCTCGACGATGTCGTAGCTCACGCCGACGCCCTCGCCGATTCTGCGCAGGATCATCTGTCCGAGCACGAACTTCGAGCCCGTCTCGTCGTCGGTGTAGTCTCCATGTACGAAGTCCATTACCGCGGACGCGTCGCCCGCCCGGGCCGCATCTGCCATGCCCGACAGCGCGGCTTCAACCTGCTGCTCTGGGGTCAGCGGCTCGCCACGCTTGCACGCGGTGAAGAGGAACATGAGCACGGTGCACAGGGCTAGCAGCGCCGTGCCGGCGGAGGTGCGCGAAAACCG
>JBLFZA010000341.1:0-4715 GCA_047610025.1 Bradymonadia bacterium
ACCCCGTGGGGAGCGTCTGCTCGGGCCGGTTCACTCTGCGGTGCTTCGCGAGCTGGAGGTGCTCCGCTCAGCACACCGTCGCGTTTTCGTGTGCCAGAGAACATCGTGTCGCTGCGAAGAGCGTCGTCGTCGATGGCTGGGGCATCGAGGGTGCGGGCGGTCCCGGTCTGCTCGCCGGGCGTCGCTGTTGGTCTATGGTGCTGCTCGTGAGACACCCACGCGGTCTTCTCGATCGGCTCTTCTTCCAAGGTCGTGCTGGCGTCTTGCTCTACTCTCCCTGGGGCCGCCTCGGTGGATTGCACGACCGGTTCTCCACCTTCAGCGGCTCGAAACGCCGCGAGATCCTGCGGAGAGAACGCCATGGTTGAGGACGAGGTGCTCGCTGCGCTGCCGCCGCTCGCCTGACCGTGCGCCTTGGCCTGTGCGACGGCGTCCTTCACGAGCTGCGGTGAGAACACGGTTGTTCGCTGGACTTCGGCATGTACGGCAGCGCCGACGGCCGTTATCGGAGCGTTCCGATCGGTGGGGCTGCCTTCTTGCTCAGCCGCGGCCACGGTGAGGGGGCCGCCGGTGGCTTCCTCGCCAGCGAGTGCGGAGTGGATGTCCTGTAGCGAGAAGAGCGCGGTTCGTTGGAACGACAGCTCCGGGGCTTCTTCGGGTTGCGGCGCTGTCCCGACGTTTGGGATCTGGGGCGGATGCAGGTGTTCCGTTGGTGCGCCGTGGTCGACGAGCGCGGCTGGGTCAAGCATCAGCGTCTTGTTCGCCTCTGCCGACAGTACAGAGTCCCCGGCGGCCCACGCGAGGAACTGCACGCGCCCCGTGACGCGGCGGATGTCGAGCGGGGAGTAGCGGATAATGCACGCCGTCATCGCGCAGTCCGCGAACTTCATCAGTCCAACCTCGAGCATCGCGTCGACGGCTGTTCTAGGCTGCATGCGCTCGAGCGCGCCTATCATTAGCTCGGATGTGAGCGCTCGCCAGGTTCCCTCGGTCGCGAGGAGGAAGGCCGCGCCGTCCGGCTCGATGGGTCCGCCGGCGCAGGGCACAATGCTCGGTCGTTCGCTTCCGAGTGCGCCGACCACGACGTCGTCTCGGCGCAAGCGCGACGCGGAGGTTTGGTCCGTCGCGACATGCGACGCAGAGACTTGGTCGGTGGATATCCGCTCGAGTGTCTCGCCGCGCAGCACGTAGGCGCGCGCGGTGCCCACACTGACCGCCCAAATGAGGCCATCGAACTCCGCGATCGCGGCGCAGCTCACGGTCATGCCGTTGAGCGAGCCCTGCGACGTCGCCATCGTGCGCACCCGCTCGCTCGCGATCTCCATGCAGCGCGTCATCGCCGCAAAGGGTGCCCCAAGCTCCTCGATCAGCTCGGGATACTCATCGGCGATCGTGTGCACGACGACGGCGGACGCGAGCCCGCAGCCCTCGGCCGGCCCGTGACCATCCGCCACCACCCAAAGCTGGCCGTGCTGACCTGTCGCCTCGGCGTCGAGCCACACGTACGCGTCGTCCGAAACCTCGTCAGTGACGCCAGGGGCCGTAGCGAGCCAGTGTCGGGCCTCAGTAGTCATGGCACCCCTCATCAGAACGTGGCGATCGCCGCAGCGTGTGAAGCGCGCCGCTTCTCGACCTGTTGGGCATCGACGGTTCAGACGAATGGCCCGCACCGGCAATTGGCAAGTCCTGAGGCCTGGCAGATCGATAGTCTAGGCAGCACATACGACCAAACCTACTGATCCCGCCTGCAACCGCAAGTGCGCTGAGCGGCGCCTCGCGTTCGCCGGGCGAGAGTGACGCGGCGATCTCCCGCACAGCATCACTCACGACCAAGACACTACTTCTTTGCGGCTGCGAAGTTCGCGGCGACCTTCGACCAGTTCACCACGTTGAAGAAGGCTGCGACGTAGTCGGGGCGCCTGTTCTGGTAGTTGAGGTAGTAGGCGTGCTCCCACACGTCCACGCCCAGGATCGGCGTGTGTCCGTGAGAGATCGGCGAATCTTGATTCGGCGTGCCTTCGACGTGAAGGGTGCCGTTCTCCTGCACGCAAAGCCACGCCCAGCCGGAGCCGAACTGCGTCGCGGCAGCGTTCGAGAACGCCTCCTTGAACTTGTCGAACGAGCCGAACGCGCTGTCGATTGCCGCGCCGAGCTCGCCATCCGGGGTGCCACCGCCGTCGGGCGACATCACTTCCCAGAACAAGCGGTGGTTGGCGAACCCGCCACCATTGTTGCGCACAGCTCCGCGGATGGCGGGCGGCAGCGCGTTGAGGTCATCGAGAAGCTCCTCGATCGACTTGCCGTGCAGAGGCTCGTAGCCTTTCAGCGCGCCATTGAGCTTGTTTGTGTAGCCAGCGTGGTGCTTGCCGTGGTGGATCTCCATCGTGCGCGCATCGATGTGCGGCTCGAGAGCGTCGTGGGCGTAGGGCAAAGCGGGAAGCTCAAACGGGTAAGCCATGGTCTCCTCATCGGGGATACGTTCGCGGCCCGACTCCCGAATTGTGGGGAGCGGTGCGCGAGTTCTGGGTGTTCGCAACAGTGCGCGAATTCTAAGGTTCTGCGTGGCTCTGTCAATGCAGCTGGCGCCCAGTTGGGTGCTGTGGAGGGTGTTCGTTTCGCACGCGCGGCGCCCAATCAGACACCAATCCAAGGCGCCGCGCGCACGAAACGTCGGCCACGGTGGGTCTACCCTAACCCTGCGCGACCTCGCTCAAGCCCCTGGTAAGAAGAGCGTGAGATGGGCCGCGCGCCCGTGGCGATGCTCGTCGGCGTCGCTATCGTGCGTCCGCCAAGAATCGGAACTCGCCGCCAGCAGTGGGCGCGCCGAGCTGTTCGGGAACCAGGATGTCCACGCTGTCTTGCAGGAGTCGGGCGACACCGCCGTAGTCGCCGGCCCGCGCCGAGGCCGCGATCGCGTCCCCGCTCTGGTAGAGGCCGCCGGGCCCGTCGCCGCGCACCGCATCGACCAGCGCGCTCTGCCCCGCCGTCTGAAGGTCGGCGACGGCGTAGAGTCCTCCGCGCACCTGCGCCGTCGGCATCACCTGCTGTGCGCCTTCTAGCATCGCGCGTCCGCCGCTGCCCACGGGCATAAATGCCGCGGCGCTGCCGAGCAGGTTCTCGGCGACCGCTGCGCCCCCGAACACGCCATCCACGATCGTGTCCACGGCCGTGTGGGTGACGGCGTTCGAGAGATTGAGCACGGCGGAGTCGGTCACCGGTCGCGTGTCGGTCGCGTGCACCATGAAGCCGGCGACCATGCCGACTCCGCCGACGGGGATCGAGTGATGCATCACGTCGAGGCTCGTCGCGAAGGTGTCGACCCCCAAGGCGTCGAGTGTGGAGAGCACGGCCGCGGTGTCGCGGGCGACCTCATTCAGGGTGCTCACGTCGCGTGCGCTCTCCACGCTGTCGCTCGCACCTCGGTGGCCGCTACTGTTTATCCCCGGTCGTTCTTCAGCCCGATCCAGCGCTGCGTCTAGGGGAGTCTGCGATCGTTGCAGCGCCGCCGCTGTTTCCTGCTCTACGGGTGCCGCCTCGCGTCCAGCGCTGTTTTGCGCCGCCTCGATGTTGTCGGCCACGGTCTTTGTCGCATCGACGCTCATCAAAATCGCCGCATTCTCTCTGCACATGGTGCTGTCGTTCGGAGAGGTGCTTCGCTGAATCGTGCTCATGATGTCGCTCGGTGAGAGGAGGAAAAACCGGACTGCACATCAGAGGTTGTCGAGCGCTCGGTGCCCGTGTTGCGTGTTGCCCCTCAGTTTTCCGAAAATTGTGGGGTGCCACGGCGATTGAAGTCCCTCGAAAGTCGGGCTACGGCGACAGTGCTGGCGCGATGGTCAGCGCACTTAAACCGATGGCTATTGGAGCCCCATGACATCGCCGACATCGATCAAATCTCTTCTTCAGCCAGGTGTGCCCCTCGATTCCGAGGTTCGCGTACAAGGCTGGGTTCGTACCAAGCGAGGCGCGAGCGCTGAGCTCGCGTTCGTGGCCGTGCACGACGGCAGCTGCTTTGCACCGATGCAGGTCGTGTGCCGAGAAGAGGTGTTGGACAATTTCGCGAATGACATCGCGACGCTCACATCCGGCTGCTCGGTCGACGTCACCGGAGTGCTGATCGAGTCGAAGGGCAAAGGGCAGACCGTCGAAATCGACGCGCGCTCGGTCACGGTCGTTGGCGGGGTAGAAGACCCTGAGACGTATCCGATGCAGCCGAAGCGCCACTCGCTAGAGTTCCTGCGTGAGAACGCGCATCTTCGCGTCCGCACCAACATGCTCGGCGCCGTCGCCCGCGTACGGAACTGTTTGTCGCAGGCCGTGCATCGGTACTTCCACGAGAACGGGTACCTCTGGGTCCATACACCGATCATCACCGCAAACGACGCGGAGGGTGCCGGCAACATGTTTCATGTGTCGACGCTCGATAAGATGAACATCCCGCTCACCGACAAGGGTGAGGTAAACTACACTGAGGACTTCTTCGGTCAGCCCACGCACCTCACCGTGTCCGGCCAGCTGAACGTCGAAACCTACTGCTGTGCGCTGAGCAAGGTCTATACGTTTGGCCCCACGTTCCGCGCGGAGAACTCCCATACACGGCGTCACCTCGCCGAGTTCTGGATGATTGAGCCGGAGCTCGCGTTTGCCGATCTCTCCGCAAACGCAGACCTCGCCGAGTCGTTCTTGAAGTACATCTTCTCTGCGGTGCTCAACGA
>JBLFZA010000342.1:0-4700 GCA_047610025.1 Bradymonadia bacterium
GGCGACCTCTGCGACTCCGAAGATGACTGCACCTCAGACGCGGAGTTCTGCTGGGCGTTCTCAGGCGCTGAAGATGGACAGAACATCTGCACCGTGCGCTGCGCCAGCAGCCGAGACTGCACAGGCGTGCCCGGCACGACCTGCGCTCTCTTCGGCGGCGGTCGCTTCGGCGCCTGCCTGCCTGGGTAGGGCTGGCGCGGCGTCAGCGGCTCGGTAGCGACCCTGCTCCCGATCGTGCGCGTCTCTCGCCGTGTACTCGCCGATGTTGACATCACCATCTGTCGGAGCCGTTCGCTGGGCTGTGAGGGCTCAGGTCGTACGAGCCCGAGCAGGTTACGGGTGATCTGGACGGGTGTGCCGAGGATTCCCCACGGGAAGCCCCACCAAACAAAGGTGGCGTTGCCAAGGATCGCGATCGCGTTCGCCTTCCGCGGGCAGGTTGAGCAGCTCATCCGTTGCTTCGACTTCCAGGAAGACATGAAGATCATAGAGTAGATCTCATGGGACGCGTGGGTGTCGACGGGCCCTCCTTGCGGCACACTGGGCAGTCGCCGCGGAAGACCTGGGCCACGGCGCGATCACTCTCGCCGGGCGGGGCCTGAGCGGCCACGCGCATGAGCTGCCCGTCCAGTGCCGCGCCATGGCAGTCATCACTGCAGTAGCCATCAGTGCCGCCGAACAGAATACGCTTGTTTCAATGCACGCATGAGTGCATCGAATTCCCATTGTGGTGAAGATGAGGTGAAGCGCTCGCCCACTAGCGGTAGCTTGTCGAGCGCGCTTGCGCTCCGCCGCGCTCGGCCCGACGCGACCGCGGCCTTGGAGCTGAGACCCGACCCAACAGCAGAAACTGCGGAGCGATTCTCGTGGGTTTTGGGGTGACACCCCAAAACAGGTTTGGAGAGAGTCCAAGAAGCGTGCTTCTTGCGATCGCCCTGGCGTCGGAAGGGGCCAGGGCCGACCTGAATGGTGAGCCCGTGGACAACAACGCGGTGCGCATGAGATCATTAACGAGAACACCCTCACACCAACGGCGTCGACCGACGGCCCTATCATGCTGAGAGTTTTGAGCGACAATGACTTCAACAGCGGTGCTGTGGTCGGGCGCGACTGCGAGTCCGCGCTGGTGAGGCGCCCCTCGTTGGCAGATACGCACTGCTACCAGTGGCCCGGCGGGATAGCGCGACGATGACAGTGCGGCTGAGCATTGGTGTGCTGGCCACGCTGCTCCTCGGGTTGCTCGCATGCAGCGGTCGCGGCGAGTTAGAGGGCGACTCAAGGCCGGCGGATGTTACGATGCCGGACGGAACATCCGATGCGCCTGCCGCCGATGTGAACGAGGACGTCGCCGGCGCGACCGGCGCGGTAGATCCCGAAGATGTTGAATCGTCCGAAGTCCGCTGACTTCTGCGACTGAAAGCCACTCAACAAAGGAGACTGCGCAGCAGTGTCCGTGGATCAAACGAGCGAAGCGAGGGCGGTAGTGGCGACTTGGTAACAAGGCGCAAGGGCGCAGCCTTTGGCGGGTTTGGGCGGCGCCCAAGAAGAAGAACTTCTTGAGATCACCCGACCTCCCTGCACCACAGGAATTGACAACTACTATCATCGGTCGTAGTTCATTGTCCTCGTTCGAAGACACCCCACGTCACACCCATGAAAGGCATCCGCATCCGCCCTGAACACCAGGGTATCCGCAGCTCGCTCTTTGATCTCGAAGCGGAGATCATGGAGATCGTCTGGCTTGAGGGGTGGGTGGAGTTCGCGGTCGGACAGGTTCATGAGGTGCTCGAAGCGCAGCGAGACATCGCCTACACGACCGTCATGACGACGGTGTCGCGGCTCTTCGACAAGGAGCTGCTGAGCCGGAAGAAGGACGGGCGCCGCTATGTCTACCAACCCAAGATGTCCCGAACGGAGTTCATCGAGGCGTTGACGCGCGAGGTTCTCAGCAGCCTGCCGCCTGTGGGTCAGGACACTGCTGTCGCGATGCTCGTTGAGCGTGTCGCGGAGGCCGATGATGCCGAGCTGGACAGACTTGAGGCCTTGATTCGGGCGAAACGAGCGAGTCGAAATGGCTGAACTGCTCTTTCCTCTCGCGGCGGTGTTCGTCACGGTCTTCCTCGTCGTTCCCGCGCTGACGCTCGTCAGCTGTGCATGGCTCGCTCGTCGACGAGCGCGGTCTGCGTCGTGGGCGGACTTCGGCTCGAATGGAACGTTTGCGCTTCTCGTCGCGCCGACGATGGTCCCTGCGATCTGGCTGCTCTCCTCGGCAATACACCAGGTCGAGCCATCTCAGACGCTCCCATCGTGCTGGGTGGATCACATGACAACCGAGACGTGTGTGGATGCGCTGATCTTGCTGAGTATCGTCGTGTTTGGGGGCATCGTGGTCACAACAAGCCGCGCCTGGCGCGAGCGCCCGACCGCAACAACAAGGCTGCCTCACACCCACGGTTTGGTGAAGCGCGTCCGGCGCATAGCGGCGTCAGACGCCTCGCTTCGCCGGCTTCGGATTCATGTCGCCCACCGTTCGGCTGCACCAGCGTTCGCGATGGGCTGGCTGCGCGCGTCGGTTGTTTTGGACGCCTGTTTCGTGCGCGATGCGGACGACGAGATGATTCGCGCGGCGTCGCTGCATGAGCGCGCGCACGTCGCAGACTTCGATACCGCTCGTTCGTTCTTGGTGCGCCTTTGCCTGAGTGTGAACCCGGCTGGCCAGCTTTTGAGAGCCGACTTCGAGAGGTGGCGCGGCGCACGTGAAGCCCAGTGCGATGGCGACGCCGTGCACCGAGGTGGCGAGCCCCTCGCTCTTGCAGAGAGCATCTTGCTCGCCGCCCGCTTTGAGTGCCGCGGGCTGCAACGTTGTGGCGTGTCGTTGCTCACTGGGCACAGCGGCGCCGCGCTGAAGCTACGACTCGCGCTGCTCCTCGATGGCCCGCAGCGTCCTGGGCGTTCGATGGGGCACGCGTGGCTCTTCGTCGCGGTCGTCGCCATGTTGACCCTTCCTCACATCGAGGGCGCCGGTCTGCTCGACGCGTTTCACTTCAGCGTCGAGCGCTTGTTGCATCGTCACTGATACCCGCCATGTGCCTTACCGTGTTGGGCCCATCATGAGCCGTCCGCTGCTAACTCCCTCGATCACCGGCACTGCACTACTACTTACTGTTGTGGGTAGTATGTTCGCGGTTGGATGCGTCTCACAGGTTAGAGCGACGCCCGTGCCGCTCGCCCCCGTGTATGCGCCAGCCGAACTCGTAGACCCGTACGTTCCGCTGGCCGACGCGATTGACCCGCAGGTGGTTACGCGAGTGGAGTTGAGCGACCTGCTCGTCTACGCAGACGCTCACGCGCCGGTCATCCAGACGGCGCGCGCGCGCGTCGGTTTGGTCAGTGCTGGTCGCATTGACGCCGACATCGCCTTGCCTGCGAATCCCGAGCTTGGCTTCGGTATCGGCGGCCGAACGGTCGGGGGCACGACCGGCTTTGAGTTCGAGGTGAGCATCGAGCAACAGTTTGAACTGGCCGGCCAGCGGGAACTGCGGACCGCCGCTGTCTCGGCGAGAGAGACGACGGCTGAGGCGGTCGTTAATGAAGTGAGATGGGCGGTGCATGTGGAGACGCACCGACTCTTTGTTGATCTCTTGCTTGTCGAGGAGCGCCGTCAGCAAGCAGAACGCTTCATGGTGTTCGCCCGCTCTATGCGCGACATCGCCGCGCGGCAGGTTGACGCGGGTGACGAGTCCCCATTGATTCTGCTCGTCGCGGAGGCCGACCTCGCGCATACGCAAGAAGCCGTCATCGAAGCGACGCACCAGTATGGCGCGCTGCAGACGAGACTGGCCGCTCTGATCGGTTGGCCCAGGTCAGAACTGCCGGCGCTTGATGGCGCGCTGCCTCCGCTGCGTCGCGCGCCGTCCACTGAGCAGCTGCTTCGCTTGATGGCGGAGAGCCACCCGGCTCTGCGAACACGAGAGCTCGCAGTCGCCGCCTTGCATCGCGAACTTGAATTGGCGGACCGCGAGGCGCGACCTGGCGTGACGCTTGGGTTGTCATACGGGCGCGAAGCGGCGCCTGGCCCTGCGCCAGAGGCGAACGTATGGATGATGAACGTGCGCGTGCCGATTCCGGCGTGGCGAACCAACGAGGGCGCCAGCGCCACGGCAGAGGCCGAGCTCTCGGTCGCGGACGCGGAGCGAAACGAGAGGGCGAACGAGCTTCGCAGCGAGATGCTGCAGGCCGCGATCGCGCTGAACGCCGCCGCAGAACGCGTCGAGATGTACCAGGCTGGGATTGTGCCGCAGTTCGAAGAGAATCTCGCTCTGTTGCAGCGTGCGTACGAGCTGGGTGAGGTCGACGTACACCAAGTTTCGCAGACTCGGGAGCGCCTGCTCAACGCGACGGCACGCTCGATTAGCGCGCGCATCGCCTACTACGAAACAGCGGCAGCACTCGAAGGCCTGGTTGGCACCGAGTTCTGGGAAGATGAGGAGCATACACATTGAGCGTATTCAAACAGGTGCTCTTCGTAGCGGCGTTGTCGGTGGTTGGTGCGAGCTGCGCCCCTGCCACCGATGAATCCGCCGGTCACGATGATGATCATGCCGGTCACGACGACCAAGGTGACCACGAGGCGCACGCTGATCATGACGACCATGAGGGCCACGAGGCACACGCTGGTCACGATGACCATGCAGGGCACG
>JBLFZA010000343.1:0-4694 GCA_047610025.1 Bradymonadia bacterium
CGATGGAGGTCGTGCCTTTCTCTTCGCGCCGCTTCTTCAGCAGGTTGAAGATCTTGCCGGAAGTTACCGGGTCAAGGCCGGCTGTCGGGTCGTCATAAAAGAGGATTGGCGGATCATGAATCACCGCACGAGCGAAGGTGACACGCTTCTTCATTCCGCCGGACAGCTCGTTCGGGAACTTCTCTTGGATGCCCGGAAGGTCGACCTTTTGGAGGAGGTCGGCGACCTTCTCGCGGATCTCCTCATCTTTGAGTTCGTTGCGCTGTCGCAGGGGGAACGCGATGTTCTCCTCTACATTCATGAAGTCGAAGAGGGCGTAGTTCTGAAAGAGCATACCCATTCGATTTCGCGCCGAGGCGAGTTCAATCTCGTTGAGGGCGAGCATGTCCTGTCCGTTGACTGTCACATCGCCATCGTCCGGGTCTACGAGCCCTGTAATGATCTTCAGCAGCAGCGTTTTGCCAGCGCCGCCCGGTCCGACCAGACACAGCTGGGTGCCTTCTTTGACGACGAGCGAAACGTCATCGAGCACGCACTGGCGCTGGTGGTACTTGGTGATGTGCGAGACTGAGATCATATCTCGATCTCCGGCAGAGGAGGCAGCGGTGAGCCCGTGCGCACCAAATCCAACAACTCTCGGCCACGCTGGATAAAGCGCGAATGCGGATACTCACGCTCCAACCAACGAATCGACGACTCAATTCCGCTCAGGTCTCCCCCCGCAGCCTGCAGCTGCATGACTCGGTACTGCACATCATCAACGTTTAGAGAGATGGGATACAAGCGCTGGAAACGCTGCCAAGCCGCGATCGCGCCGCGCAAGTCTCCGTCTTCCTCAGCCATCTGCGCCATCCGTCGAAGCGCTGGAATATAGTGCGCAGACTCATAGTCCGCCATGACCCAACTCACCTCACGCGCATCGAGGAAATTCGAGAGGGTACGCCTCTCAACATCCCTGTGCGAGAGACCGATTTCATCAATATAGTCAGGTTCCAACGCCGCCAGCTGACGGTATGCGAGCGACGTCCTCCAAATCGCGTCGTCCCAGAACCCGCTGCGCTGAAAGCGGAACCGAATGACCTCGTACATCTCTAGCGCGGCCCGCGGCTCACCGAGGTCCTCCTGCAGCACGCGACCGGACCAGTACACGAGGTTGTCCGCTACCCCGGTGTTCGCGAGGGCCGGATAGACCTCCACGGCGTAGGCGACGAAGTTCACGGCCTGTCCGGTCTCCCGCCAGTAACGGAGCACACGGCTAAGCGCATCGTCCGCGTCGATCGTGTAGGGCATCCGCTCTACAACAGAGAGACTCATCTCCAACCACGCTTCGTCATCCCCGTAGACATCACGCATGAGCTCGGCCGCGCGCACTTGCGCCTTGGCTGCATCGTGGTCGTAGGCCGACTGTGGAGTGCGATAGATTAGCTCGTAGCCAGCGATTGCGTCTTCGAAACGGCCGGCGCGCTCGTCCATGAGCGCGATTCGATATCGCACGTACCGCGTGAGATCGTCTCGATCAGACTGCGGAAGCAAACGCTCGTAGAGCTGCTGCGCGCGATCGTGATCGCCGTCATCAGCGAGTGCGTCGGCTTCGAGCAGCTCGCGATGGAAAGACCACCGCGCTTGCGGAACTCCGCACCCGCCTACGAACGCTGCCAGCAGCGCGGTGAGCACGAGCCGTTTCCAGCACTGTGACGCCGAGCCGTGAAAGCTCGCTATGAAGAGAGTGCAACGCACAGCGCGGTCCTTAGCGTGAAATGGGGTCCGGTGTGAACCCATTCTGCGTGCTGAGAGGTTGACGACATCATGATCGTCGGTTAGCTCTCCGCGCCACCAATGACGCGTACTCGCTGCGTCCTCTTGGAAGGGTCGAGTTCTCGGCCAACATAAGGCGCCACAAAGGCTGGCGCGCTCATCACCTTGCGAGACAGAACAGGTGTCAACATGGGCAAAATGATTCTCGGTCGAAAGATCGGCATGACGCAGATATTCGACGAAACCGGACGCCGTATTCCGGTCACCGCCGTGCAGGTGGGACCGATGACGGTCGTCGGAAAGAAAAGTGAAGAAGGCAAAGACGGATACGCATCCGTCCAGATCGGCTTCGAAGACGCAGACCGCCAAGAGAAGGACGGCAACGTCCGTTGGCGCGGTCTCACGAAGGCGCAACTGGGCGTGTTCGCGCGAGCCGGTATCGAGGTGCCGAAGAAGATTCTCCGTGAAATGCGGGTGAGCGAAGGCGAACTCGACGGCTACGAAGTCGGCCAAGTGCTCGACCACTCGCTCTTCCTCGAAGGCGCCATCATCGATGCCACCGGTACCAGCAAGGGTAGCGGTTTCACCGGTGTTATGAAGCGTCACAACTTCCGCGGCGGCAAGGCATCTCACGGTGTCCACGAGTCGTACCGTGGTGGTGGTTCCATCGGTGCTTCGGCCTACCCTGCACGTGTTTTCCGCGGCAAGAAGATGGCCGGTCGTCACGGTGGAGCGCAGGTTACGGTTCAGAACCTCCGCCTCGTGCGCATCATCGCTGAGGACAACCTGTACCTCATCCGCGGAGCAGTCCCCGGCCACAACGGCGCGCTCGTCAAGATTCAGCACGCCGTGAAGAAGCACCGCTAACCCCGGTCTTTCTCGAGCGTCAAGAGCGGGTCAATTGGTCCGCTCTTGTTCGTTTTTGGGCGGACGAGACTGGGGCTGTATGCGGTCTCTACTCGCCGAAGCCCTCGTGCAGACTCCCGTCAAAAACCCACTCTGCGGGACCACGGAGAACCACGTCACCCGAAGAATTCAAGCGGCCAGTTAGCACCCCGCCGGGCAGCTCCAAAGGCACCCAGTCGTCCACTGCGACCGCCCCCGAACGGGCCAACACCGCCAAACTTGCTGCTGCGCCGGTACCGCACGCCATCGTGCGTCCGCAGCCCCGCTCCCAGACGTCTACGCGGTATCCACCTGCCGCACGTTGCGTAACGAATTCGACGTTCGTGCCTTCGGTAAAGCGCGGATCCCCAGCGAGTTGTTCCCCAATGGCGTCTATCGTCGACGAAGGCGACAGGTGCACCCAGTGCGGGTTCCCCATCGACACCAGCCAACCAAGAGCATCGCCCCGCAGTTCCGAGTTCGTTGAGGCCAGCCGCTCGCTCTGCCCGGAGACCGACACCGCTGCTCCGCCCCACTTGGGAACGCCCAACGACGTCTCGACCTGGTAGCTCCTCGGCGTCTCACTCCGGCCACTGACTGCTAACACACCGGCATCGGTCAACACCTCTGCACGAAGCACTTCGGCGTCTGCGGCGCGCATCCACGACCCGACGACGCAGCGCAGACCGTTCCCGCACATCTCCGGTCTGCTGCCATCGCGATTGATGACGCGCATGCTGCGCGCGTCCCGATCAGCGAGCAGCACGCCATCGGCGCCCACTCCATAGCGTCTGTCACACGCTTGAACAGCGATCCGCTGCCAAACCTCAAACGCCGATGCGTCGCGCACGACGATAAAGTCGTTCCCCAATCCGTGCCATTTCTCGAAAGCGAGTGTCATGTCGGCAGCGTAGCGCGACAAACCTAGAAAGAAAGCCCGACGTCCGCGCCGACTCTTCTTTAGGTTCCGAGCACTCGACGCAGACGCAGTCGGTCTAGGTCGGACGTCTCCAAGAAGGAGAGGCCCATCCCCGGCGCGTCTTGCTCGCCCCAGTCGAGGCGAACGACCTGAGCGTGGCCGCGGAACCGGCTACCATCAGGCAGCGGGAGTTCCACAGCGCACCGTGTTCCTACGTCGAGCAAGAGCTGGGACTCAAGAAAGAGCCCCCCCACGCTGACGTCACGTGCGCCAAAGGGAAGCCACTGCCGGTCCTCAGGCAAGCGCACTTTCGCTTCGGTTCGAAGTTCAATCCGCTTTGTCAGCCGCATCTGCTGCTGGGTGCCCGCGAGCATTCTTTCCGTCTCGTTTTCTGTCGTCGCGCTCATAGATTCCTCACCACGCCGTACATGTAGGACAAACACCGCGGAGAGAGGTGTAGCGCCGTGATCGTGCGGTCGCAAACTTTTACCGGCTCGTGAGAACGACGGCCTTGCACGGGCGCTCTGATGTGCTGCGAGGCTCCCCCGCGCCTACCGGCCCCTCGACAAACCGGGCCGCCGCGTCACGACGATCGCTTCACCGCCTTATCTTCGTCAGAGCCGTAGAGTGCGTCGAGCACCGAGCTGTACTTGCGAGTCAGGAAGCGGCGGCGCTTCTTCCCGGTCTCCGTCAGCTCTCCTGCCTCCATGCGCATTGCGGACGGCAGAATCGCGAACCGTCGAATCGCGTCCGCAGGAGGGGCCCCGACATTCCAACGAGCGACCACATCGTCTACCGCAGAGTACGCGCGCGGATCACCGCGCAGCTCGTCGAGATCCTCGACCTGAATTTTTCGTTGGTCGGCCCATCGTCGCAACCCTGCGTCCGACAGCCCGATCAAGGCTGTCAGATAGTCCCGGCAGTCTCCGCAAACGACGGCGTACTCGATAAGTTCGCAGTCCTCGAGTGCCGCTTCGATCGGCATTGGGGCAATGTTGCGACCACCGTTGGTGATGATGAGGTCCTTTATACGGCCGGTAATCTTGAGGTGACCGTCCTCCCACTCACCGAGGTCGCCAGTATGGAGCCAGCCCTCGCGCAGCGCGACCGCGGTATCATCAGCCAACCCCCAGTA